>SLPB01000043.1 GCA_007132225.1 Bacteroidales bacterium
AAATAAGCAATTTTAGAACCATCAGGCGACCATTTTGCATTTGATACCCTCGCATAATCAGGTGTCCTTATGGTGCGGGTCTGTTCCCGCTCCCAGGCAAACAGTTCATAGCCTGCTGATCCGCCGGTAGTGAAGCGTCGGTGACGGTTCGCAGCAGTATCTATTTCAATACCTCCAATATTATTATAAGGCTCAGCCAGTTTACTGACAGGGATCAGGCCATCATCAACACTATTAAGGAATAAGCTACGATCAGGACTTAAATTGTTCAGAGTTACATTTTTATGACGAGGTGCAAGAACAATTTCCTTTATCTCGGCGGGAGGCTCCATGTATCCCTGTCCCCTAAGCAACTCCTGTGCAAATGCCCCGGCACTTCCAATTAATAATATTAATATCAGTATCCCCTTGACAACCCGTAAAGATTTTTTCATTTTATATTCTGATTTTTAATTCCTGCATCATTTAAAACACCGCAAGCATATGACCAAAAACAGGGCCATGACCAGTCTCCCTGCCGGACTTCTCCATCTGTTAAAAATGGCTGGGGAAATATTTTGCTTTTTCAAATATACATGACATTTTTTAATTGACACACAGACGAATAAAAATCCAGTAAAAGATTTACAGGAGAAATGTACATGAATTTTTTTTATCCGAAAATTCACACAGACGGGTAAAAAAAATTGACTTCGTCGATTACACATGCATTATTCAATTCTTTTTGAAATGATAGCCTGATTTGTAATTCATGGGAAATCCTCATCAATTAACGTCAGATCAAAGAAGAATAAGTTGGCATGAGGATTCAACGGATTGAAACGCATTATGACCGATTATTTACATAATTACTTCATGATAACATATATGCATTAAATTACTAAGATAAGTTAAAGCGCAGCGGTTCATCCTGTCAGTCAAAATTTTGTAACTTCTTTACTAAATTTTGACTCTTGTTTCTAAAGGATAAAGATACATTCTACTGTTCATTTTCGTACATTAACTGTTCATTTTTGTACATTAACTATAAATTTTTTACACATTTAAACCAAACCAGACAAAACTTTTGTACTCAATATCAGGGTAATGAAAATTACGGCACAAAATTGGATAAAGAAGCAAACAGGTTGATCTTATTAATAAAAAAATGGATATCAGGCATCTTTTCCTGTCGGCCTTCCGTTCCCTGCGCTGGGACATAAGAAATACACTGATAAATATTTCAGGTCTAGGAACAGGCCTTACCGTATTTATACTCATTGTACTTTATGTTAATTCCCAGTATTCCTATAACACGCATATAGCCCACTCCAAAGAACTTTTCAGACTGGAGCGCGGCTTCCATGGAATTACAAATGCATTGGAAGGGCCGAGGTTTGCCCCTGGTATTCCTGAAATAAAAAGCTTTTGCAGGATCACCAGTAATCCCGGTTCAATGTTTTTCAGGCAGGCAAACCAGAGCAGGCCAGTGCGGGCAGATATTAATGCCGTTGCAGCTGACAGCTCATTTCTTGATATGTTTGAAATTGATATTATTGAGAATACCGGTGCACCACTATTGCAAACTCCACGCTCAGTCATAATCTCATCAGAACTAGCAGAGAAGCTTTTTGGCAACACCTCTGCAGTTGGTCAGCTGGTTTCAATGGACAATCAGGATGATCTTACCGTTGAGGCCGTATTCAGTCCCCTGCCACCAACATCAACCATGGAATTCGATGCTGTTTTTTCTATTGACTTTCTTCCCCTGAAATATTCAAATCCGGACTTTCTTAACAATCCCGGTCAATGGAATTATGAAACATATTTCCGGATAGATCAAGAGATGATTGAAGCTGCAGAGAGGAAAATTTTTAATGCCATTAAAAATTATTATGAAGAATCAGGAACGACATCTATAAATCAGTCTTTAGTCGTTGATCTAAGGCCGCTCAGGGAAATCTATTTTTCAGACATCGCCGATAATCTCCACAGGCACGGTGACAAGCATAACACCTATATCTTCACGATAATTGCAGGCTTTGTTCTGTTGATAGCTGCTATAAATTTCATAAATCTCGCCACTGCAAGTGCTGGTAAAAAATCAAAGGGAACAGGCCTGAAAAAGATACTGGGGGCCAGTCGCGGAAATCTTATTTCTGAGATATGCGCGGAAGGTATTATCATTATTCTTATCTCAATTTTTCTGGCCCTTACTCTTTCGGAAATTCTTCTGCCATGGTATTCACGGTTTGTTGATACGGACCTTTCCATCAATTATTCAACCCTTAACCTGATAGTAACACTGATTGGAGTTCCACTTGTTCTCGGGTCTTTATCGGCTCTCTTCCCGGCTTTATTCCTCAGCCGTGTATCACCCTTAAGTGTGATGAAGAAGGAGTGGGTTTCAGGAAAGGGAGGCATCAGGCTCCGTACATTCCTCACAGTTTTCCAGTTCAGCATAAGCATATTTCTGATTACCGGCACACTGATTATCAACAAACAATTGAGGTTCGTCAACTCTTATGATCCAGGGTATTTAACAGACAATATTATTGAGGTCAAACTTAACAATCAGGTAACAGGGAGTTTTGATGTTTTCAAGCAGGCCTGTCTTTCATATCCGGCTGTAACAGGAATAACAAGAACAAATCAGGCAATTTACCAGGCGCGCAATGTATGGAGCGTATATCACGGCGACAATAACTTCACCTGGCCATTTATAGCTGTAGATGAGGATTTTGTGAAGGTTTTTGGACTTGATATTAAAACAGGTGAAGATTTTTCTGCTGATATGCTGCAAAGAGAGAAATCGGTTTTCCTTGTAAACGAAGCTGTTATTTCTGCTTTTGAGGTCACCGACATACTGGATGAAACCATAAATGATCATGATATCGTCGGAGTGGTTAACAATTTCCATACAGCAAGCCTGAAATCCGATATCCGACCAGTTACGATTGGACTCAGTCCCTCAACAGCCGGATACTTTGTTTATATTAAACTTGACCCCGGGAATCAGCAGGAGAGTATCGAAGTTATAAGCCGGGTGTGGGGTGAGCATTCACCGGACTATCCATTCGAATATGAATATCTCACCGACAGGATTGAAAACGCTTACTTTTCAGAGAAACGTTTTGGAGAACTTTTTACATATTTCTCTTTTGTCTCTGTTTTGATATCGTGCCTCGGCTTGTTCGCACTCTCAGCCTTTACTGCAGAAAACAGGATCAAGGAGATATCAATAAGAAAGGTACATGGAGCAACTACATATAGCATTGGTATGCTGCTATCTTCAGGATTAACAGGTAAAGTAATAATTGCCAATCTTATAGCCTGGCCGGCAGCCTGGTATTTTATTAAGGGATGGCTGGAAAATTTTGCTTACCGGACTGAACCAGGGGTATGGGAATTCCTGGCTGCCGCACTTATTACCCAGGCCATTGCACTGGCAACAGTTTCATGGCACGTCTATACCACCGCACGTAAAAACCCGGCCGATATGCTTAAATATGAATAGCCCTTAATGGTGCCTTTCCCTAATGTCCGCCTGCTCCGTTAGGCTTGTCCGAAATTTTGATCAGGAGCAGTGACTTAAGCAATAGTCGGGAGAAATTGATTCCCTGTAAACTAATCAAGATAAAATTACTAATTTTGATATGGTATGGATCAGCAGGTATTATAAACTTAGTAACTAATACTATCAGATATGAGAATATTGCAAAAAGAGACCGCAGCAGTTGTTGTAGATCTGCAGGAGAGACTGTTACCACATATTTACGACGGGAAAAAGGTGCTTCAGAACTGTATAAAGCTTATAGAAGGTTTGCAGATACTCTCTCTCCCGGTAATAGTGACACAGCAGTACACAAAAGGCCTCGGGCAGACTGATCCTGCAATTATCGGGAAGTTTTCCGAATTCAATTATATTGAAAAGACCGCTTTCAGTTGTTTTGAAGAACCTGCATTCAAAGAGGAAGTTTCAATCATGGGTAAAAAGAACATCATTATTTGCGGCATTGAATCGCATGTATGTGTGCTTCAGACCTGCCTCGATCTAATAGATGGAGGATTCACGCCTGTTATTGTGGAGGATTGTGTCTCCTCAAGAAATCCGGATGACAAAAATGTTGCTATCAAGAGGATGCGGCAGGAAGGATCCAGGATCACCACTCTTGAGAGCCTTCTTTTTGAGCTGACCCGCAGTGCAGGTAGTGAATTATTTAAAAGTATTTCCAGGCTGGTAAAATAGGAGCTAACCTAACCCGGACTTTTAATGGACAGTGAAGAAAGAAAATGTTGTGATGATTTTTTAAGGTGGGCTCTCCCAAAAATAAATATGCGCTGGAAAGGCTTCAGGAAAGTCCGCGGACAGGTTTGCAAGAGGATAAAAAGACGTCAAAGGGAATTATGCCTTGAGCATTGGGAGGGCTACAGAAATTATCTGCAGGATAATCCTGAAGAATGGGAGGTTGTTGATCATATGGCGCGGATAACTATTTCCCGCTTTTTCAGGGACAGGAAAACCTGGATGGAACTTGGCAACAAGCTTTTACCGCAAATAGTCCACAAGGCCAATGCCTGCAAAAGGAGCGTAAGATGCTGGACTGCAGGTTGCGCCTCAGGAGAAGAACCTTACAGTTTCACTATATTGTGGCGAGAAAAAATATTGCCTGCATTTCCTGACGCTTCTTTGGAGCTGGTGGCTACTGATGCAGATTCATACTTGTTAAAGAGGGCCCGGCATGCCTGTTATAATTCGGGATCTTTAAAAGAGATCCCCCGGGAATGGCAAGAGAAAGCTTTTTACCGGGATGATTCAACTTATTGTTTGAATGAGCCTTACCACAAAATGGCAGATTTTTACCAGCAGGATATAAGGGAAGAGATGCCGGAGGGTGAGTTCGATCTGATATTTTGTAAAAATCTTGTAGCCATGTATTTCGAAAAAAAGCTGGCAGTCGGTATCTTCAGAAAAATAAGCGAAAAAATGAGACAAGGGGCCTTTTTATTTCTGGGCAGCCATGAAGAGTTCCCCCTCGATGAAGTGAGAAATATAAAAGAATTTGACAGGAAATTGCAGATATACCGCAAAGATACCACAGATTATTCAGAGTGAAATCATGGCAGTTTTATGGATTAAAATTTCGAACAAAATATTGAATATTCAAACGACTCATCAAAGAAAGAATTTTCCGGAATAAAGCCGAAAGAGTTATTTTATCGGATGGATATGTAGTACCTCCCTTGCATCCAGTAACTCACGTCCCCCTGAACGCCTCCTAATAATTAAGCCCTTGAATGCCAAGGGCTTAATTAGGTTTTTGAGGTCACGGGCGGATTCGAACCGCCGTACGAGGTTTTGCAGACCTCTGCCTAGCCACTCGGCCACGCGACCATCATAATATTTCAAACGGCCTCGCAAAATTAATAAATCTAACTTAAAGAACCATTATTAATGGTTGTAATTTCCATTAAAAACAGAACCATCCAAATGTGAACCCTGATAAATCACTTCCGGTTATTCATACAGGCTTAAAAGATTAATAAATACCAGGCACATTAATTTTCAAACCATATAATAACCTTAATGCTCATTTTATGTCTTGTTCCTTAAGGGGCAACATTATGTTTTAATTAATAAAATTTAATTACTTTTGCAGTCAAAATTGTCCTGTGGTGTAATTGGCAACACGTCTGATTCTGGATCAGAAGAGTCTAGGTTCGAGCCCTAGCAGGACAACTATCTTCTAACAATCGCTTCTGTTTCTTTTTTCAATATTCCGGACACTAAACCCCAGCAATTCCTTGCAACTACGAAAATTATCCAGTAACTGTTGCTGGGAAGC
>SLPB01000068.1 GCA_007132225.1 Bacteroidales bacterium
GCAGCACTGCAGTTACAACCATAAAAGATGCGAAAAAGGCAGCCGAAAAACTTGGTTACCCGGTAATAATAAGAGCCGGCTATGCCCTGGGGGGACAGGGCAGCGGTTTTTGCAACAATCCCGAAGAGCTCGAAAATCTTGCCAATAAAGCATTTGCACATACCCCCCAGATCCTGGTGGAGAAATCACTTAAAGGATGGAAAGAGATTGAGTATGAGGTTGTAAGAGATAAGTACGATAACTGCATCACTGTATGTAACATGGAGAACTTTGACCCGTTGGGCATACATACCGGGGAGAGTATTGTGATAGCTCCTTCACAAACTCTTACAAACAATGAATACCACAAATTACGTGAGATAGCAATAAGTATAGTAAGACATGTGGGTATTGTTGGAGAGTGTAATGTGCAGTATGCCCTTGACCCAAAATCAGAAGATTACAGGGTGATAGAAGTCAATGCCAGGCTGTCGCGCTCCAGTGCCCTGGCTTCCAAAGCCACCGGTTACCCCCTTGCTTTTGTGGCAGCAAAACTCGCTCTTGGTTATGGACTTCATGAGCTTAAAAATATGGTAACCCAGACCACCCCGGCATTTTTTGAACCTGCACTGGATTATGTGGTTGTTAAAATACCTCGATGGGACCTGGGCAAATTCAGGGGGGTGTCCAAAGAGATAGGCAGCAGCATGAAAAGTGTTGGCGAAGTGATGGCCATAGGTCGTAATTTTGAAGAAGCCCTGCAAAAAGGACTTCGCATGATTGGCCAGGGCATGCACGGGTTTGTTGAAAACCGTGAGCTGGAGACAGATATTCGCAGTGAGATAGAAAATCTTCTCTCCAACCCGACTGACATGCGTATCTTTATAATATCAATGGCACTGAGACATAATTTTACCATTGACGAAATACATGAGCTGACTAAAATAGACCGTTGGTTTCTCCATAAACTAAAAAATATTACCGATATCCACTTTTTGCTCTCCCCCTACAGTAATATTGAAGATATTCCAAGAGGACTTCTGGTAGAAGCCAAGAAGACAGGCTTTTCTGATTTCCAGTTAGCCAGGGTGCTGAATAAGAATTCAGGTAACGACCTTGCAGAATATTCCCTCACCATAAGGGAGTACAGAAAAAAAACGGGCATACTGCCGGTTGTAAAACAAATAGACACGCTTGCAGCAGAATTCCCGGCCCAGACAAATTATCTCTACCTTACCTATCACGGTACGGAAAATGACTCTGTTAAAAAAGAGGGAAAAAAATCTGTTATTGTGCTTGGCTCCGGTGCCTACCGGATAGGCAGCAGCGTGGAGTTTGACTGGTGCAGCGTCAATGCAGTGGAGACTATAAGAAAAAGCGGATTCCGATCCGTGATGATCAACTACAACCCGGAAACGGTAAGCACAGACTACGATGTCTGCGACGCCCTCTATTTCGACGAGCTCACATATGAGAGGGTTATGGATATAGTCGATATTGAATCACCAATGGGTGTAATTGTTTCTGTGGGGGGACAAATTCCTAATAATCTTGCCATGCGCCTGTTCAATGCGGGGGTAAATATCCTGGGAACAGGCCCCCGCTCCATCGATCAGGCAGAGGATCGTTACAAGTTCTCCTCCATGCTTGATTCGCAAGGAATTGATCAGCCAAGATGGAAGGAACTTACCACAGTAAAAGCTATTCATAAATTTACCGGCGATGTCGGCTTCCCGGTGCTGATAAGACCTTCCTACGTGCTCTCTGGTGCCGCCATGAATGTTGTATCAAATGAAAATGAACTTGATCACTTCCTGGATCTTGCAGCAAACGTTTCAAAACAATATCCGGTGGTGGTATCTGAATTTGTTGAAAATGCAAAGGAAATAGAGTTTGACGCCGTGGCAAAAAATGGAGAATTGGTGGTATATGCCATATCCGAACATGTGGAGTTCGCAGGAGTGCACTCAGGGGATGCCACCATAGTTTTTCCTCCCCAGAAGCTTTACCTGGAAACAACACGCAGGATTAAACGCATTTCCAGAAAAATTGCCAGGGAACTTAATATTTCCGGCCCCTTCAACATTCAGTTCCTTGCCAGGGATAACGACATCAAGGTAATAGAATGCAATCTCAGGGCCTCCAGAAGCTTTCCCTTTGTCTCGAAGGTTCTCAAGTGCAATTTCATAGAGATTGCAACCAGGGTGATGCTCGGCCAGGAAGTTGAAAAACCTTCGGAGTCGCTGTTCGAGCTTGATTATGTTGGAGTAAAGGCACCCCAATTTTCATTTTCAAGGCTTCAGAAAGCCGATCCTGTGCTTGGAGTGGAAATGGCATCAACGGGAGAAGTAGGCTGCCTTGGTGACGATTATTATGAAGCAATACTGAATGCCATGCTTTCAGTTGGTCATAAAATACCGGAGAAGAACATACTGCTTTCTACCGGTCCGCCACGCTCCAAGATCGAAATGCTTATCAGCGCCCGTATGTTGCATGAGAGAGGCTACAAACTTTTCGGAACAAGGGGGACCCAGAAATTTCTTAAAGAAAATAGTGTGCCGTGTACACTTCTGCACTGGCCGGATGAAGATAAGCATCCCAACACACTGGATTATATTAAGAAAAAAAAGATAGACCTTGTAATAAATATACCGAAAAATCTATCCTCGGATGAACTTTATAACGACTATAATATCAGGCGCGGCGCAATAGATTACAATATACCCCTTATTACAAATGCCCGGCTTGCCTCTGCCTTTATTTATGCCATTTGCAGGCTCAATCCGGATGACCTGGCCATAAAAAGCTGGCAGGAATATAAATAAAACGAAAAGGTTATTGATCCCTTTCCCCTCAGTGCAGCAGCCATGAAGAGCTTGCAGGGAACAGGCCCGTGTCTTCTTCCCCGAAAGGGAAGTATGAAATTCATATTTGGAACATGAAGATGAATTTGACTTACCGGTAACCTTAATTCCATTTTAAACGTAGAAAAAAGAAAAATTTAAACCTCGTTAAAATGGGAAAAGATCAATTTCTTAAAATATTTGCTGTGATAATGTTCATGGCCCTTATCTTAACACCGGCCTGTAAAAAGGATGAAAGCTGCTCAATCCATCCTGAAGCTTTCAGGTTCAGCATAATTGACACTGAAACGGATGCTGACCTGCTGGAAACAGGGGTTTATTCAGCTGAAGATATAGGAATCCATTATTTCTATAATGATACAAAACAGGATCTTATAATTAATCAGGAAGCAAACTCAGGGGAGGGCTATACAGAACTGTTTTCTGCACAGCTTCCTATGATAAGCCTTACAAGGAGTGAAATATTTTACCTGGTGCTGAACCCGCAGGAGACTGATACCCTGGTTGTGCTTATGGGCAGGGAAAAAAGGGACGGCTGTGATTTCCACCCCTATGCTGAGGTGAGGCACAATGGAAAGAATCTTGCAATCTCTGAAGGAGAAGCCTTTATTATTGAAAAATAATTACAGTTACCAGAGCCGCAGGTCCGATGAACCATATTCGATGAACCATATTAGCTGAACTATATTCACTGAACTATTCGCTGAACCATATTAGCAGATCCGCTTAAAGGTTCTACCTCCTGGAACCGGGCTTTTTCTTTTTTCCTGATTCTTTGGCTTTGGGTGATTTAACACCACGTTTTTTAGACATTTCTTCCAGTCTCTTCTGGAAGTTGGATTTGCTTACAGGCTTCTTTTTATTTTCATTGAGCTTCCTGAGCAGATCCTCATCACTTACAAAACTTTTTATAATAGCCTGCTGACCGAAGGTTATCATGTTGGTAAGGAAATAGTAATAACTCAGAGCAGAAGCAAAACTATTGAAAATAAATAATAACATTACCGGCATCATGTACATCATGGTCTGCATCCCTGGCATCTGGCTTGAACTGGCAGTCATCTGGGAGTTCATTCGTGTATAGATAACAGTTGAGATGCACATCAGAAGTGTAAAAAGGCTTACATGATCTCCGTAGAAAGGAATGGTAAAGGGCAGACTAAAAATGGAATCATAGGTGGAAAGATCGGTTGCCCAGAGAAATCCTTCCTGCCTTAGCTCAAAGGATGTGGGAAAAAACCTGAACAGGGCTATCAGAATAGGGAACTGGATGAGCATAGGAAGGCACCCTCCCATAGGGTTCACCCCTGCCCTCTTGTAAAGGGCCATCGTAGCCTGCTGCCTTTCCATGGCCTTATCCTTTGGAATTTTCTCATTCAGCTCATCTATCTGAGGTTTTAATACCCTCATCTTGGAGGTGGACACATACGATTTATAGGTGAGGGGAAACAACAGGATCTTAATAAATATTGTCAATAAAAGGATTATTATACCATAATTAGCAATATAATTCTCCAGGAAATTAAAAACAGGTATTACCATAAAACGGTTAAGCCAGCCGAAAATGCCCCACCCGAGGGGAACCATTTTTTCCATATCCAGGTAATAATCTTTTCCTGCCTCGTATTGCAGGGAGTAATTCCTGAGGGTATTAAAATGATTAGGCCCGAAATAAAACTTAAACGGAATGGTTTC
The DNA here is from genome assembly GCA_007132225.1 of Bacteroidales bacterium. GTDB lineage: Bacteria > Bacteroidota > Bacteroidia > Bacteroidales > PUMT01 > PXAP01. Next base: position 4,539 of record SLPB01000068.1, read on the forward strand.
CTCAGGCATGTTTTCATAGGGAATACGCAGATCAGCAAGATAGTTCCGGATGTAGGGCCCTTCATCGAGTCGCTGCTGACTGATCATGGCATTGATAAAATTATCATCTGCAATCAGCACCGATGAGAAAAACTGCTGCTTAAATGCAACCCACTTCAATCGTGTACGAAGATCTTCCTGGTCACTGTCAGCGCGTTCGGAGAGCTTGTCCACATCATCTCCCAGGAATTTATAATTAATAGAGGAGTAATTATTTTCATTATCCCGGTTTTTTTCCTGACCGGGAACATTTGCTTCCCACCTCAGGTCAAGAAAACTTGTGCCGGCTCCGATTATATCATCCATACCTACCAGGTTGATACTGAAATCAACCATATAGCTGCCGGGGGCCAAAAGGTAGACATATTCGATATAGCTGTTCTCTCCTGCATAAAGCCTCATGGCAAGGGATTGTCCTTCCTCCACTGCAGGTGCAACGTCTTCGGGAAGAGGGGTGAAAAAAAGCTCATTGGTGGAAATGCTCCTGTTCCGGGCAAAGAAATTCAGGCCAAATTCATTATCCTCTCCCTCAAACAGCATAAGCGGCAATGAATCCCATGTCTGGTATTCTTTTAGTTCCACTGCCCATGGTCTTCCACCGCGGGAGGAAATAGTGAGTCGTATTTTTTCATTTTCAATTATATAATTTTCCTCCTCACCTGTTGCACTTTCTGCAAAAACCCCAAACTGCTCCCGGAGCCCGGGCAGTATATCCTCCTCCGGATCAACAAGAGGCGTCTCTTCTTCAATATCTTCCCGGATTATCTCCCTGGCCTCCTCCTCAAGCTGCTGCTGTCTTACCATCTCAAGTGAATCCTGCCTTTCTCTTGCAGCTTCTATCTCCTCACGGGATGGCTGATTCAGAACACTGAAAAGAATTAATATCAGTCCAATAAGCACTATCCCTATAATTGAATTTTTATCCATGTTAACTTTCTTAAAATACCTTTATCCTGTATTACTATATTTAAATCTTATTCCTCCCTGTGAATGATTATGTCAATGTTGAAGTGCAGCCCGCACAAAATCAATAAACAGCGGGTGCGGGTTCAATACTGTACTCCTGTATTCCGGATGGAACTGCACTCCTACGAACCATTTATGGTCGGGAATCTCCATTATCTCTACCAGGCCGGTGTCTGGATTAATGCCGGCGGCCATCATCCCCTTTTCCTCAAATTGCTCCATGTAGCTGCTGTTGAATTCATATCTGTGCCTGTGTCTTTCAAGAACCTCCA
>SLPB01000063.1 GCA_007132225.1 Bacteroidales bacterium
GATTACAATGTTTATCTCGATGAAGCAAAACAGGCTATTATCATAGTTTCATTTGATATAGTTTCTCTGTTTGACCCCGATAAGGGAGGGATTGATATTTCTCATGCAAAAGATCGTAACGATAACGGTATAATAGAGATATATCCCGATGACCCTGATGGTAACGAGGACCTTGCCGATAAATTGATGGACAGGCTGGAGGATATTATTGATGCCTTTGAAGAAATGTATGATAACTAATAAAATGCACTGTTAATTGAAGGTTCGAAATGCACGGACCTTCAATTAATATTAATATCTGCTGTAGCAGAGCAAAAGATATGAAACTTGACAAATAATTTATCGTTTTTATTATCGATATAAGTCACAAAACTAAATACTCCAAAAAATGATAAGGAAGATATTCTCAACAACAATTATACTGCTTTTTGTAACTGCCATCGTTTTGCCTGGCTGCTCCAAAGAGGAAGAAACAATCGAAAACTGGATTTTAGGAACATGGAATGTTGACAAATATGAGCAGCAGGATTTTGAAGATGGTATTAAGGAACCAACAAGCACGAGTCAAAGTATAGATCAGGGCGAGATTGTATTCAGGGAAGACGGTACAGGAGAGGATATTGGCGGCAATTTTATGGGCAGCGATTTTACATGGACAAATACAGATAAGACGCTGATATTGACCCAGGGAGAGACAATCACCAATTATGACATTGAATCTTATTCCACTTCTAATTTTGTTTTCAGTATTACAGATCCCGGAGACAAATCGGTTGAACGCTGGCATTTATCAAAATAAGTGATCAATAGAATTATTCTTCCCTGCACTGGAAGGCACTTGCCTTTTTAAGACGGGTCTTGAATTCATACCCGGGGCAAGAGCCTTCCAGTCTATTTTGCAATATTTTTCATCCGGAATACCACCTTTTCTATTTTCCTGCCGTTGGAGCTCCTATCCAGCCCGTTACCCGAAAGTTGTATACATGTTCCACAGGCCCTGTCGAAGTTTCATGTACCTCGCTGTGGGTTTTATTAATGCTTATTGGAATTGTCAGGGGAATCTCACTGCCACCTGTTCCTAAGTCCTGCAGCAGCTGGAATTTAACTTCCAGAAGTTCATAGCCCAATACTTCCTCATAGCCATGCTCATCTTCTTCTGCCGATCCCGGATCCTCGCCGATCTCATAATTCCAATTCCCCGTATATCCAAAACCGCTTAAACATTGAGAGTTGGAGCAATCCGATCCATCCAGATCCAATTCAATCGGCCAGAACCGGATACAAACCCGGTCCTCTCCTGCCGCCTTTGCTCCAAGAGAAACCTTTCTCTTATATAACTCTGCCGGAATTTCTTTTTCCGCTCTGCCTATGAGAAGAGACTGGCCATCCATACACGGGTGGGACTGAATTACTTTCAGGTTGGGCACCAATGCCCTTGGACCTGCGGCATCAGGCTTCTGAACAACCATATAATGAGAACCCCCTATGCGGTTAATCGTGTACAATCCCGAATGGGTGAAACTTATATCTGAAGAAGTATTCACCCTCGTTGGAGGATCTCCTGCCAGGAAATATTCCTCATACAGGGCTTCAACATCCATATGGACCCATACCTCTGCCTTTTCCTGGGAAGCTACGGAAATGCTGATAAAAATCAGAGAGTAACCCATTAATGCCGAAATGACGGTTTTTAGGTTGTTTTTCATAATATCCTCCTTTTCTTTTAATTATTATATGTGATTGGCATTATTATAAATACAAAGAGAGCAAATCAGGGTGCCGGAACTTATTGAAAAGGTTATCTAATACAGTCCTTTGCAGCTTTGGAATTGTTGGTAAAATAAAATTAAGAAAAAAATAGATGCAACTACCTGCTATTTTGAGAAATTTAATACTCCAACGGATGAATTTTATTCTTACATTTATTTCTTAAACCGGATTTTTTGCACTTACCCGGAATAACGAATTTGCCTAAGTAATTGTCCTGCAAGATATAAGGTTTTTAAAACAAGTAATAATTAATTAAACATGAAATCAATATGAGAAATAAACTATTAATTTCAGGTATATTAATCCTGTTGGGATTAAAACTTTCAGGTTTACAGGCACAAACAGTTAAAGATATTGAAGGCAACGTTTATAAAACTGTCAAAATTGGAACACAGGAATGGATGGCAGAAAACCTTAAAACTACCAAATACAACGATGGCACTGCCATAGCCACAGATCATACTGATGAACAATGGTCAAAATTGACCACCGGAGCCTACACCATTTACGACCATTCCCGGATTACTGGGTTGAACTCGGATGATGAGGTTTTTGAGGTGTACGGTGCCCTTTACAACTGGTACGCCTTTGAAACCGGCAACCTCTGTCCAACCGGCTGGAAAGTGCCTGCCGATTCAGAGTGGACGGCCCTAACGGACTACATTGGGGAAGCTGCCGGAGGCATACTGAAAAGTACCCGCACCTCCCCCGATGTCCACCCTCGCTGGGAAAGCCCTAATAACGCTACCGATGAGTATGGCTTCTCGGCACTTCCCGGTGGCTACCGTATCAGTAATGGAAGTTTTACCAATTTTGGCTACAGCGGTCATTGGTGGAGTAGTTCCGGAGACGATTCCAGGCTCCTAACCACATTCGCCTGGTACCGGAGCATGATTTTCAACAACAATAGTGTGAACAGGTACAGCAACTTTAAGCAATTCGGGTTTTCTGTGCGTTGTGTAAGGGACATAATTCCATGATAACTGTAGATACCGCGCGCAGAGTTATTTGCAAAACAGTGGTGTATTGACAACCTTAAATGTGACTTTGATCAAAAAAAAGTTGTATGGATTTGTTTTTTGCTTACATTTATTTGGTAATTAAGATACTAAGCTAATCTAATTATTAGTAAAAGAAAAACTCTTTCATTATAATTTTAACCAAACCAACAAGCTTATGAAAAAATCTTTGACTCTTTTAATCATTCTGGTAACAATCCCGGCACTAGCATACAGCCAGGGCAGTATAGGAATAAGTGCTCAAGGTGGTATGACCTTGCCCCTGGGCGATTTTGGAGACTGGGTCAAGCCGGGCTACGGCGGGACCGGATTCCTGTTCTTTGAACTCTCTCCTGGTATAGAAATCACAGCTACGTCAGGAAAATTTATGTGGGATTTAGATTCGGAAGAAGTTGATGTAACCTTATCCTCAATACCCTTACTTCTGGGTGTCCGGTACTATTTAGGCGAAGGGGGGTTTGCCCCTTATGCTGCACTTGAAGGGGGTTTGCATTTCCTCAAAACTGAGGGTTTGGGCGTGGTAAGCGAGACTGAAGAATTCGGATATGGCATTGGAGGCGGTTTACTGTTTCGTGTTACAAGTAATTTCTTTTTTGACCTTGGCGTGAAATACAATTCCATTTCAGATAGTGAGGCCACTGAGTATTCAACTGAATTCTTAAGCTTTATGGCTGGTTTGAGAATTGCGTTTAATTAGTATTAAAGAATAGTATGTCAAATTTAATATGAGGGAATTAACTATGGTAAATTATTGGTTACTGAAAAGAACCTTCTTGTGTGTTCTGATTTCATTTTTTCTCTTTCCTGATATAGATGCGTACTCAGGATATGAAGTGTCTGCGGAAGACGACCCCATTACAATAGCTATCATACCTCTTGAATACAGGGGTCATTACAGATATGCTCGTGTTAACGTTGGTGAGCAGATAAGTGCATTGCTGACCGATTACATGGTTAACCAGCAGGTAAATTTTCAGCTGGTGGAACGTGATCGTTTAAATACAATCCTTTCTGAGCAGAATTTAATAAGTTCGGGTGTGGTTGATCCTTCCCGTGCTGTTGATTTAGGACGCCTGCTTGGAGCAGATGCCCTTATCTTCGGCACTGTCACCCAGTTCAACCTGGAGTCCACCGGAAGGGTTAGAGTAAGGGGAATAGGTGTAGGCGGAACAAGGGGACGTGTGAGTCTCACTACCAGGATGGTGAATGCAGAATCGGGAGTTATTCTTGGATCCGTACAGGGAACCGGATCTGCAACAGGAGCATCTTTTGATGCCAATGTACAGAATGTTAGTTTTAGGGGCGCAGAGTTTATGGAAAGTGCTATTGGCAGAGCCACCTACGAAGCTGTGGATGACATAGGAAAAAATCTTGTAACTATGGTTAGTGAAAATGCCGGTAAAGTCAGCAGGCCAGCAATGCGTGAGGTCCGCCTGGGAAAGATCGTTCAGCTGCTTGAAAACGGGGTGATAATTAACGTTGGAGCAAACGAGGGGGTAAGGGAAAAGCAGCAGCTTCAGGTCGCAAGACTGTTGGAGGTTGAGGGAGTTAATGAGGCAATACGAATTCCTATCGGGACTATCGAGATAGTGAGTGTTCAGAGTACTGCATCTGTTGCAATATTTGTCGACGGAGGAGATGATGTGAATGAGGGGGATGTGGTGCTGTTTGAATGATTAATACAGGCAGGAAATAAAAAGCGTCCAAACAGGTAATGATGATGCCTGACGGAAAAGAAATTCCGTCAGGCATCATCATTACCTGCCCCGTTCCACCCTCCCTTAGCACCTTTACTTTAAATAAATTATCTGCCAAAATAAAATTAGTTCAACAATACACAAATGGCCTATTTTTTTTATAAATTTGCCATGGTTGATAATCTGCTTAATAATAAAAATAAAAAATGATAATACCTCCAAAAAATACCCTTGCAGAACTACTGAAAAACAGTTATAATCTTTTCCCTGAAAAAACGGCATTATCATTTGTTGGTCAAAAGCCCTACACATTTCAAGATGTTTATAAAACGGCAAGGGATCTTTCACACCTTCTTCATTCCAAAGGAATAAAACAGGGTGACAGGGTTGCCATTCTAAGTCAGAATATGCCTCAATGGGGTGTTTCATATTTCTCTATAACTTCAATGTCGGCTATTGCGGTACCTATACTCAATGAATTCAATGAAAAGGAAATTAAAAAAATCCTTGATCACTCTGAAACAAATATAATTATTGTATCAGCCAGGTTGGCTGCCAAACTTAAAAATGCACTTCCGGACTGTCTTCACACTGTGATTCTTGCAGATGATTTCAGCCTTATTGATCGGAATGAACTTCATAAGTCCGGTCAGGCACAGGTCATTCAAACAAGGGAGGAGTGGAAACAATCATTGGATGCCAATGACATTGATAAAGATATTGCAGAGCCGGCAGAAGAAGACCTGGCCGCCATTCTCTATACATCCGGAACCACCGGGAATCCCAAAGGAGTCATGCTTTCCCACAGTAATCTTGTTTCAAATGCAATAAATACCGGCCATATACATGAGGTAAACGAACATGACAGGATGTTGTCAATTCTTCCTCTGTCACACACCTATGAGTGCACCATAGGTTTTATAATACCAATGATGAACGGAGCATCGGTTTACTACCTGGAAAAGCCTCCTACTGCTCCGGTTCTTCTGCCTGCCATGCAAAAGGTGAGACCTACCATGATGTTAACTGTACCGCTTATTATTGAAAAGATATACAAGCTGCAGGTGCTTCCCAGGCTTACAGGATCTGCCCTGATGAGGAGACTTTTCAAAACTCCCTTTTTCAGACGTCAACTGCACAAAATGGCGGGTAGAAAGCTATACAAAACATTTGGCGGCAAATTGCATTTCTTTGGAATCGGGGGGGCAAAGCTTGCTGCCGACACGGAACTTTTTCTTCGCGATGCCAAATTCCC
>SLPB01000024.1 GCA_007132225.1 Bacteroidales bacterium
TACCCCCTAAAAAAACCGCCCCAAATCCTCTCTCAATCCTTCACCGTTTTTAAGGGACTGCAAAGATAATTATTATTTCCAAACTTTCAAAAAAAATTATCGGGGTTTTTTAAAACTATTTTACAACCAGTTCAAAATGTGACCACAAGAAAATGTTAAGATTCCAAATCGCAAATTCTGCTGATCTGATAATAACAATTAGTGTAAAGAACCTTGTAAAATCTTTCGGAGCTTAGTTGCATATTGAAAAAACAAAGATACAAAAAATCTCCTGAATATGCAAAGCAACTTCAATTAAATCTTTCCCAAATTAACAAATCCCGTTCCAAAAAAACAGATCAATCATGAAATACAGACAAGGATCAATTATCCAGCACCGGAACTATAACTGCATAAGATACGTGAGCTATGTCGTTTAACCACACTCTGAAAGTCCTTACCCGGATATATATGTAACTTATGCAACTCTTATAAGGATTTATGTAATACTTTCCATTCCGAATATATCATTATTTGTATAATGAAAAAAAGGCTTTCTATGCTTACCTCCGGGATAATCTACTGAAGTAAGCATTTGATCGTCCTTACTTATTGATCAATAAACATATAAAAACGACATCCGGCTTAACTATGGGTTGTTATTTAACCCATTCAACCCAGAAAACAGAAATTTAATCAAAAAGGACATGAACGGTAATGAATTGAAACTTTCATCCTATGTTAAGGCAGCAACCATTCTAATTGGCTTGTTTGCCTTGTTTACTCTATTATACATTGCCCAGGGTATAATAGTCCCTCTTATCTTTTCAGTAATTATTGCCATAGTGCTCCACCCTTTAGTAAATCTAATGGTAAAGATTAAAATAAACAGGGTGTTGGCCATCACAATCATTATTATACTTACAATTATAGTGCTCACCGTGCTAAGCACCCTGTTATTCACACAGGTAAGCGGGTTTGCAGAATCATGGCCCCTTCTGGTGGTAAAATTCACGGAGGCTATAAACGATATGGTCGTCTGGGCTTCAGGTTATTTTGATATAAACCCGGATAAGTTTCATGAATGGCTTACGCAATCCAGGAATGAGATAATAAACTCAGGTGTATCTTCAATAGGCCAAACCATTTTAACTATAGGCGGGTGGTTTGTTATGCTGTTTCTTATCCCTGTCTATGTATTTTTGCTGTTGCTGTACCAGCCCCTTATTATCGATTTTATTCACAAGCTCTTTAATGCGGACCAGCAAGGCAGTTTAGGTAATGTGATAAGCCAGTCAAAAACTGTTATTCAAGGCTATCTCATCGGGCTTTTTGCAGAATTTATTATCCTGGCAATCCTGTATGCCAGCGCTTTTTTTATCCTCGGAATTGATTATGCCATTCTGCTCGGTTTAATTGTTGCGATGCTGAATGTCGTCCGCTACATAGGACCATTTATCGGGATAGCGCTGGTCATGGCACTGGCACTGATTACAAAATCCCCGGCCTATATACTTTATATATTGGTGTTCCATATATTTATCCAGATCATTGATAACTTTTACATTGTTCCCAAAATAGTTGCTTCAAGAGTCAGAATAAATGCGCTTTTTTCAATTATTGCAATGATCGCCGGTTATGCTCTATGGGGAATATCCGGGATGTTTCTTGCCATCCCCCTCCTTGCCATTGCCAAACTGGTATTTGATAATATCGAGCCTTTAAAACCCTGGGGATCTCTGCTGGGCGATACCATGCCGCCATTGATACTAATCGACCCTATTATTAAAAGACTGAAAATATGACCCCTTGAGAAGCACCGAAGAATTAATTTTAAGGTAATTGTTTAATGAATATTTAGATAGCATTTTTAAAGAATTCCAATCACTCCGGACAGGGTGATTGAAATTTAAAAAGCATTTTTTTACCTATAATGAATAAAGTGAAAAAAAATAATACCGTATTTAAAAAATTTGTCATACTTCCGGATGTAAAGCATAAAGTCATTAAGCTAAGCGAGAATACCATTGAAAAAACTCAAATAGCAACGCTTTTCTTCTCGGAGATAGGTGAGTTTTTCCTTTTTATGTTTCATACATTCAAAGAAACTTTTTCACGAAGCTTTGAATTTAAGGAATTCCTGCATCAGTGTTATCAGATCGGAAACAGGACACTGCCCCTGATTTCTGTAACAGGTCTGGTTATAGGACTGGTGCTTACTATACAGTCACGTCCGGTTCTGGCAGACTTTGGCGCAGTTTCACTGCTTCCCGGAATGGTTGCAGTCTCTATTATCAGGGAGATGGGACCGGTCGTTACGGGACTGATCTGTGCAGGAAGAATTGGTTCCGGGATGGGAGCCGAACTGGGATCAATGAAAGTAACTGAGCAAATAGATGCTATGGAAGTATCCTCCACCAACCCCATGCGTTTTCTGGTTGTGACAAGGGTGCTGGCCGCCACCCTGATGATACCCATCCTGGTTCTGTATGCTGATGCACTCGGGATCATGGGCAGCTGGGCCGGGGCAAATATAAAAGGGGATGTGCCTTTTGTGTTATTCTTTTCCCAGGCTTTCAGTGCAGTAAGTTTTGCTGACTTCCTGCCTGCCGTGGTTAAAACTTTTTTCTTTGGAGCCGCTATCGGGGTCATTGGATGCTACAAAGGATATACAGCAGGACGGGGAACAGAAAGCGTTGGTAAAGCAGCGACTTCAGCAGTTGTACTCGCATCCCTGTTCGTTATAATTATCGATTTGATTGCTGTACAAATTACTGATATGCTTTTTTAATGGAAAATCTAACACATATAGCCGGGATGGAATCTGCCGGTCCGAATAAACCAGTTGCAGGGAATAACCCTGTTGCCGGGAATGTGATTGTTGCAGGAAATGTAATTGTTACCGGGAATAAACCTGTTGCCGGCAACAAAACGGTCAAAACGGAGCACGTTATTGAAATTGACAACCTCGAAAAAGGTTTTAACAACAATCTTGTATTAAAAAACTTATCGTTAAAACTTTATAATGGAGAAAACCTGGTGGTGCTGGGAAAATCAGGTTCAGGGAAATCGGTCCTGATTAAATGTATCATCCGGCTGCTTCTGCCCGACCAGGGAACAATCAGGGTGTTTGGGCAGAATGTGAATGAATTGACCACTAAAGGACTGGCGGAGATGCGTGAAAAAATCGGGTTTCTTTTTCAAAGCGGCGCACTTTACGATTCGATGACGGTAAGGGAAAATCTTGAATTTCCGCTGAAAAGAATAAAAAAAGGCCTTACACGGAAAGAAATTGACGAAAAAGTGGCTGAAGTCCTTGACAACGTTGGACTGGGCGAAACTTTAAACAAAATGCCTTCAGAATTATCGGGAGGAATGCGCAAAAGGGTAAGCCTGGCACGCACAATAATTGTCGATCCGATGATCATGCTTTATGATGAACCGACAACCGGACTCGATCCGGTAACATCGGATGAAATAAGCTCACTTATAAATGATGTTCAAACTAAATACAAAACTTCTTCCATCATCATAACACACGACATTGAATGTGTACGCGCAACAGCAGATCGCATCATCATGGTACAGGACGGTGAAGTTTATAAGGAAGGCAGCATCGAAGAGTTTAATAGTTCAACCGATGCAATTATCAGATCATTTTTCAAATAGATAATTAAAAAAATAAAAATATGGATACTCACTCACAAAATTTTAAGGTCCGCCTGGGACTTTTTATTGTTGGTGGATTGGCAATTTTTGTAATTGCAATCTTCTTTATCGGCAAGCAGCAAAATTTATTCAATCCCGTTTTCAGGATTACAACAAATTTTTATAACGTGAGCGGCTTGCAGGTAGGAAACAGCATACGTTTCTCAGGTATTAATGTAGGTACGGTTGACAACATAAAGATCATAAATGACTCAACAGTCCAGGTTGATATGCTGATAAGAAAAAATGTCCAGCAGTTTATAAAAGCCGACAGCGAAGCAGGCATCAGTTCTGAAGGAATCATTGGCGACCGGGTAATAATGATAAGTCAAGGCAGTTTCGACGCTCCTATGGCGCAAAACGGACAACATATATTTTCATTAGAACCAATTGAGACAGACGATATCATGGAAAGTTTACTTACCTCTGCTGTTAATGCCGAGGTTGTTACCAAACAACTTGCTGAAATCTTGATAAATATAAACAGCGGCGAGGGTGCACTTGGCAGATTGATCCGGGATTCAACTATCGCAGAAAACATTAATCAGACAATAGAAAACTTCAAAAAAAGTTCCGAAGGCCTGGATGAAACCATAGAAATTACTAAAGTAAATGTATTTGAATTTATGGAGAAGTTACAACTTACGGTGGCCACAACAGAAACTGCTACGGTGGCACTTGGCGAGATCATGGTAAAAATAAACAGTGGCGAGGGAACCCTGGGAATGCTTATCCAGGATACTACAATGGCCGGTAATTTTAACCAGACTTTGATTAACCTTGAACAAAGTACAAGGGGACTTGATGAGAATATGGAAGCACTCAGGCATAATATTTTTTTCAGAAGGTATTTCAGGAAACAGGCTGAGAAGGAAGAACAAGAGAGAATTGATGCCGGGAGTGAAAATGAGGTAGAAAGAGTGCTGATCAATGAGGAGGAAGAATGATTCCTGGTTATCTATACTGCAATACTTTGCCCGGGCCAGGCAAATGTGCTAACCCGAGTTAACCGTACTGGATAATACAGAATGACAAAATGACCACCCTTTTCAAAGGAGCGAAAACCGAAAAGCTTTAAGAGCAGGTAGAAACATAAATAAAAAAAATGAAATTCAATATAACAATTAAGAGTGCTACAACTGTCGAAGAAATTCCTGACTATTGGCAGAATCAGGATTACATCAACTTACTGGAACGATTTAATTTTCCTGATGCAGATACTGTAAAGCCGGAAAATTTAAGGGAAATGCTGCATATGGCTATTACAGATTTTGAACCTAATGAAGCTGCCGGGATAGTATTAACCTATAAACTTTCTGAAAGATTAAAGAAAGGTCAAATAGATCAGATTTCAAATGATATGTTAATTGAAAAGGTATCTGAAGAATATCCTGAAATTGATTTGCATTATTATTTATTCAATATTAACCAACTGTTGTTTAAGGCATACAATGGAAAATTTCCAAATGCAAAAGCAACTGTTTTAGATTTTTCTATGGTTTCCAAAAATGGTTATGACAGGGAAATTACAAAAGAAATTGTTTTAAAATCTTTCAATAACGGGCTTTCAGACGGAAATATCATTAAAAGATTATTTGAAGAACAAATGACCACAAATAAAGAATTTGAGGAAGCAGAAGCGGTTTTGTGGGAATTAAATACAAAAGGTGCATCTGATTTTACTTTGACAACTTCAGAATACTGGCTAAATAAAGAAGATTTTGCAACATCTGAATTTGAAGGTACTTGTTTGTTGCCGGAAGAAGATGAAAAAGAGAACAATTAAATCCATTTCATTTTTTCAGTCATTAACACTTTGTAATATTCTGCTTACTGAACATAGATGCAAACCTTTATGCATAAAAGAACCATGACCATGGTTTTAAATTTGCCGGATCTCATGAGGGGAGAATTACCAGATATACAAATAACAGGAAATGGGGCTAAAAATCATTTTAATTCTGCTTGTCATTTCAGTTGCAGTCTGCGATATTTCATTTGCACAGGAGACTCATGTAAAAAAAGA
>SLPB01000055.1 GCA_007132225.1 Bacteroidales bacterium
CTCACTGAATCAACAATACCGTAAACATGAGGTTCAGCATTAAAAACATATCCCTCAGCTGTACATTGATTACCGGCGATCTCGGTTTCGGCAATCATTTTTTCTGTTATCCCGGGAACTTCACCCTCTATCCTGTACTCGTTGAGAATATGGGTGAAAGGCATCATCACAGAATCAATATTTTTCCTTACTTTGTCAATACATTCATTAAACTGCTCCGGGCCGGTTATTTTGAATGCAAGATACGAATGATATGATTTAACAGGTTTGATCCAGAAGGGTGGTGTAAATGGGATCTTATCATAAGCAGAATCATCATATATGTCAAATGCCTTAAAATCCGGAATGTTTTCGGGAATAACCTTCTGCTGTTCAATCCGGCTCCAGTATTTATGTTCACATTTCAGCACACTTGTAAGAGAAGGGCCGGTAAGACAGTATTTAGCCGTAATTATTGGAATAAGCACTGAGCCGGGAAAATCAAAATAGTTTACTATAGCGTCTATATTTCCCACTTCCCGTATTCGTTCATCTGCAATTTCCAGGAGGCGGGGAATTGATATCTGTTTCATTCTCCGCATTTCTGAAAAATAAATTGCAGGTAAAAATTCACATTCCCGGCTCTCTGGTAAATGATTAAGTTTTTCAATATTAAAATCTTCCCAACCTATAACAAAAACCTTTTTTTCCTTACTCATGTTTTGTAAAATTTGAAATAGATATTTAAACTAAAAGCTGCCAAAAATTATTATGATCAATTAATTCTCAATCCGTTTTAGTTCTAAATTTGTGCCAAAAGCCTTTCATTGCCATATAAAGAACCATTTAATATGTTATTGCCCGGCACAAAACCATTACAGACTGGTTATTTAAACAGTTTATTTAGTTGCATTAAAAGGAAAGATATTAACGTGTGAAAATCAATTAACATCTGTGGAAAAACATTCCCGTATAATTTAGAGAATAATGATACAGACTGAGTAATTTCAAGTAAATTTCATCTTGCCTTTGACAAATCAACCTGAAATGCAAAGAAAAATTTAAATTTAGGATTATAAGAGATAATATTTTTTGTAATTTAGTACTTAAAATGAATTGATTGTGAAATTGGTGAAGTCAAAATATTGCCCTGATAAGATCCGTCAGACCAGCCAAAAATATTAACTAATTAATTACTCATGAAGCTACCTTTTTTAATAAACAGGAACCCTGATAAAACTATTATTGTTCAAGCTATATCGGGATGCCTGAAAACAGCTTATTCGGGTATTGCAAACTCTGCTGTTTTTATATTGCTTGTTATTAGTACGTTATTAGTAATTACAGCATGCAGGAGGGAACCGGCCTGGGAGCCACTTTTTAACGGAGAAAATCTGGATAACTGGGATAAGTATCTTGGTTCTTCTCTTGGACCTGAATGGGATGACCTGGCAGAAGCTGCAACTGCTGAAGAGGTTTTTTCGGTTGTTAAGGAAAATGGCGTAAACGTTATCAGGATTTCTGGTGAGATTAATGGCTCACTTGCCACCAGAGAGTCTTTTGAAAACTACCATCTCAGACTTGTATTTAAATGGGGAGATAATGTTTATTCACGGCGGAACAGTGGTTTGCTGTATCACAGTTTCGGAGATTTCGGTAAAGCCTTTGGAACTTGGATGCCTAATATTGAGTTTCAGATGATGCATCAAAACCTCGGAGACACATATCTTATGGAAAATACTACTTGTGAAACTGAAGTGGAATTTGATGAAGAACGCGATGAGTTCGTTTATACTCCGGGGGCACAGGCTTTAACTTTTGGGGAGCATGCAAATGGCAGGCTGATACGAAAGAGCTTTGATAATGAAGCACCATTAGGTCAATGGAATACACTTGATTTATATTGTATTGGACGTACCGCTGTTCATATTGTAAATGAAATGACCCTGATGGAAAACAACAATACCGGTGCTTATGAAGATGGAGAGATACTACCTTTATCATCTGGAAAAATTCAGATACAATCCGAAGGAGCGGAGCTTTTTATAAGAAGTATAGATATAAGGCCCATAAGGGAAATTCCTTCTGCATTATTACCATGAGATCTGCATTCTTATAATAAAATTAGAATATTACGGATTTCCCATTACTTGCTGTGAGCTTCGATAAGTATCCCTAATCTGATCAATTTAATCAATACTGACACTATGCAGCACCCATAACCGGTGGTCAGGCAAAATACTTTGCAAGCTTAATAGAAATATTTATGAAATATACTTACAAAAGAGGATTTTACTGGTTATTTGTATACCTTTTATTAGCCTTAATACCACTTATAGTAGCAGCATCAGGAAATACTCCTGAACACAGGGGATTCTGGATGGAACTTGGAGTAGCCTTAGGCTTCATTGGTTTTGGGATGCTTGCACTCCAGTTTCTCTTTTCCGGCCGTTTCCGTAAGGTTGCTCCAACTTATGGAATGGATAATATTTTACAGTACCACAGGGAAATTGGGATACTTGCCTTTGTTTTTGTCCTGACTCATCCGGTAATTATTTTTATTGCCAATTCTGAATTTCTTGCCTATTTAGATCCTGGTGTCAATCTGATGCGGGCAGTTGCATTATATTTTGTTACCATTGCTATAATCCTTATTACAGCTTCGAGTCTGTGGCGTTTAACTTTTGGACTAAGCTATGAGAGATGGCGACTTCTGCATGGTTTTTTATCCCTGGCGATTCTCTTTATTGGCATGATACATGCCCTACAGGTCTCTCATTACCTTGAGCCCATCTGGAAAAAAGCTGCAACTGGTGCTACCTTTTTAACTTACGGGTATCTTATTATACACACCAGAATTGTCAGGCCATGGTTAAGCAGGAGAAAGCCCTACCGGGTGATATCAGGTAATCCCGAAAGAGGCAATTGCTGGACATTAAAGATAGAGGCTGTAGGACACAGGAGGCTGGATTTTATTTGCGGACAATTTGTTTGGCTAACCATAGGAGCCACTCCCTTCTCACTTCAGCAGCATCCGTTTTCAGTTTCATCAAGCGCAAGAGACAAAACACTTTCATTTACAGCAAAAGAGATGGGAGATTTTACCGCATCCTGGAAAGATATTAATCCAGGTACAAGTGTATTTTTGGAAGGACCATTCGGGTCGTTTGTTCCTGAAAAAGGAAAAAATATTTTCCTGGTTATGGGCGGTATAGGAATAACTCCGGGAATGGGTATGCTTCGTACTATGAGGGATACTAAAGACCCGCGGACTGTTGTTTTGATATACGGGAACATAAACTGGGAAGAAATTACATTCAGGGAAGAACTGGAAGAAATAAGCAAGGAGATCAATATGAAATTGGTTCATCTTCTTGAAAAGCCTCCGGAAGGATGGGAAGGAGAGAAGGGACTGGTATCGCGGGACCTGTTGAATAAGTATTTGCCGGACAATCCGGAAGATTTTATGTACTTTATTTGTGGCCCCAAGCCTCTAATGGATATAACAGAAATCTCATTAAGGGAACTGGGAATTGACTGGCGTCTTATTTATACCGAACGGTTTAAAATAATTTGAAATAGTCAAGACTTATTCTGAAAGTTAGGGATTTAAATATATTTGAAATTCAAACAAACAAATAAAAATTTAACCATAAATTGCGGCTGCTCTGCTTAACTGAAAAAATATAAGGACAAGAAAACCTGTTTTTAATCAAAAGAACCTAAATGTTTTATTAATATACTTTTGTGTGTCCTATTATACAAAAGAGCTTTTCTCTATTAGAATGATAAAAATGACCAGGAACAAATTACTTTTATATAAAATCATTAGAAGAGTTGCTGATATGATTGCCTTGTTGCTTTTGCTTGCTGCTGTTTTTTTTGCAGGATTTTAAAATTTGTGTTATCAGGCTTCATGGTTCCATGTCCCGGTAACAATAATCAAAGGCACTCCGAACAAAGTTGCTTTCTCTTTGGATCTTTCCACCGGTAATACCTCCTTATTCCATTTTCTATTTAACTTCGATAGATTAAGACCATTCATATTCCGAATTTTATAGCCGTTACAACTTTTTTTGCTCATTGGAAAGTATATTAATTAATTATTTGGACTTAGTTAAATCTTGATAATAAAATTAATGCTAATTGAACAGTGTTACAGGTTTTTTTCTTACGCTCATAATTTACCTGGCTGGCTATCCTTTATCTTTTTTTTCCAATCCTCTGTTAGGAATTTGTCGTTTTCTATTTTTACAAAAAACAGCTTGTCGAACCCCTCCTTATAATCTGGAATAACCAGTCGGTTGAAGCAACTCCAGATACCTTTCTCCGGAATTTTTTGTTTTCCGGTTCTCTTATTGTTTCTGTTTATGGCATCTTCAATTTCTGAACTAAAGTAGTAACCAACAACCTCATATTTGTGTTCTTTTGATATATTTATTATTTGTTCCCTTTCCTTGAGGGTAGGATTTGTATTATCTACAACAAATTTGGATTGAGTTGAAAGACAAGTGTTCAGAAACTTTTGTTGTTTTTTTCTTGTATTAAGGAGATCGAGGCTTAATCGCACATGGGAATGGAAAAACCGGTTTTTGTAATACGTGGATTTTCCGGTTGCCTGTATTCCTATAAAAATAACAGCCTGCATTCTTTAATGTTTTTATTTAACTTATTTTCAAAACCATGAATCCCACGGCTTGTTCATGTTATCTTGCCTGTCCGGGGCTGATTGGAGGATTCTTGAAAATTCAGGATTTTTAAAATTATTATTCCTAAAATTATTAGTGTTGCGCTATTAAAATTGAAAACGCTGTTTATCAGAAAACAACTCAACATTAGTGTTCCTAAATTATCGGCACTCTGCTATAGAAATATTTAGCATGTAAATTAGTAAATATAAATTTTTTTAGAGGCGTTAATATTTCTAATTTTTTAAATTTCCCTGATTTTTATTTGCCAGTGTCAGGAGCAACTTACACGATGAATCTGGAAATAAAACAACATCAGAATTATGAAATTTAATATTGTTGGGCATAATAAAATAAAATAAAATATATTTGTCTTTAAATAAAATTGCAGTTGGTGAAAATTTAGTTATTACTTAATATCATTAATTTATTAATTCATTATGCAAAATTTAACTAAACTTCTTGTTGTAATCATTTTGGCATCCTTATCATGTACGTTAAGCGCTCAATCTGATTGGATTTCTCTTTTTAACGGAAAAAATTTAAACGGATGGTTTATCCGCGGAAATGCAAATTGGACTGTAGAAAATGGTCTGCTGACCGGCGAGGGTAAAATGGGTCACATTTATACTGACGCTAATGCTTCTGATTTTGAATTTAAAGGGATGTTCCGTATTAGCGGTCATAATAGCAACAGTGGATTATATTTCCGTGCTAATCCCCCGGAAGACAGGCCTGATAGTTTTCCCCGTGGTTATGAAGCACAGCTGTGCCATACCCAGGATGCTTTTACCGGGTGGTTATGGAAGCCCGGAACTCCAACAGGAAAGGCATCTAAACTGCTAACCCGGGATGATGAATGGATCAACTTGCGGATTAAAGCCGTCGGGCCTCATATCATATTTTGGATCAATGATGAAATAGTAATGACCCATTATGATGAGGAGTACACATCGGGACATTTTGCTATTCAGGTTCATCATGAAGGTATGAAAGTTGAAGCAAAAGAAATGTATTACCGTTATCTAAGGCAATAAAAACAAAAGGTTATTCAAGGCTCAGGGTTTTGTCACTTTTAAAAATATCATACTTTCAGGGTTAGTTTGTTTTAATTAAAACAGACTAACCCTGAAACTGTCAGAAGATTTGTTCTGTTTCCATCATACCCCTTGGAAACCACCTGAAAATGTATATTATGATGTAAAAAGCTTTTTTTATTTAACATATTCAGGCTCTCCCTGTATGGAATGTATTAATTCGAGAGCCTTTTGCACCTCCTTTTGATTGCCGCGAATACAGATAGTGACTGCTCCTTCTGCCCCGCCAATTCCTCCTGAAGCCAGATGCAATACATCCACATCAGCAAATTGCTTTATAGCCTCCAGCTCTGTGAAAAGTTCACCCTCTATACTCCAGATATATGGCATCTTTCTTCCAGATTCCTCATGTGGTATTTTGCTGTACTGACCAAGCATATTTATATCTTGAGAAGACTCTTTTTCCAAACCTACAGGAATAATCAACCGGAGATTTCGCTTTTTAATTTTTGGCATTATCACCCCCGTCGTCCCACCCGTTGGGCTGCCAATCAACACCCCCGCCTGACCTTTGTGATAGTTAATTATATTTGCTCCTTTAAGCACAATATCTCCCTCACACATTCCGTCTAATGCCTCAGCATAAGGTATATCCTGAATCACACCATTTTTCAACACTATCTCCTGGCGGGTCTTACTGCGGTCCAGCCTGATATCACTGTTTTCCGGTAAAATGTGTCCGAGCACAAATTCTCCCGGAGCCAGAGTATCATTAATGATTTCTTCCACAAAATATGCATTTGTAGTCCCCTTAGTAATTATAAGTTGCCCTGTGCTCAAACGTTGATTAACTGGTGGATACTTTTTAAGCCCCCTGGCAATTAATCTTTTGCTTTCGGATACTGTTAATGAAACCCAGGCTTGATGTGTGGTGTTCAGATCCATCTCATTGTTGTTTTTAAATCCACTGTTTTGTTTTGGATTTATATTAACGCCATTGAAATTTATAATTATAAGCATCACTGCTCCGGATAGTATATAATTTAAGGTGCTGGTATGCATGTTAACAAATCAGATTAATCCAGTTATAAATTAGTTATTTATATTATGAAGGTAATTCATGTTTAGCGTTTCAAACCCCCAGGGGTTATGAGTCATACTTTATGAACTTAGTCAGATGCAAATATACAAAGTTCATAAATTAAAGATATTTAATAATTTAAATAAATTGGATTTCCTCGTCAAAATAGTTAATTTTAAAATTAAGTAGTCATATCTCAAAATTTTGTCCGGAATAAGATTTTTGGACATACCGGTAATATGATATTATATGGCTATAACAATCCATGACCTATAATTAAGATTATTAATATAATACAGCTCCCTTTAGTATAAATTTAATATAAGAAGATATGGAGAATTTGTTTAGCGAAAGATTTTGGATCGAGGCAATTAGTGCTGGTGCTAATTGGATAATTACAGGATTACCGGGATTAATAATTATCCTGATTTTGTTTCTTGTAATTTTGAAAATAATGGTTAAATTTTTCAGCAATCTGAAAAAGTCACTGATCAACCGTGCAACAAAAAGTGAAGATGTTGATACAGATGAAGCTACAAAGAGGATTAATACTTTAGTAAAAATAATCCATAAATCGGTTCTAATTGTACTCTGGATTGTTTTTGGAATGCTGGTACTGCAAAAGGTTGGCGTTAACATTGGCCCTATCCTGGCAAGTGTTGGAATTCTTGGTTTGGCCATTGGTTTTGGTGCGCAGGAACTGGTTAGAGATTATATTTCCGGGTTTTTCATCATCTTTGAAAATCAAATTCGTACCGGAGACGTTGCCATTATAAATGGTACGGGTGGATTGGTTGAAGATATAGAGCTCAGAACCACTATACTTCGGGATTTTGCCGGCACAGTACATGTGTTTCAAAATGGAAAAATCAGTTCTCTTTCAAATATGACAAAAGACTGGTCTGCTATTGTATTTGATATAGGTGTGGCCTACAAGGAAGAAACCCAGAGGGTAATTGATGTAATCAAGCAAGTTGGCGATGAACTAAAAGATGATCCGGATTTTAAAAATGATATTCTTGAACCAATAGAAGTATTTGGGCTGAATGAGTTTGCCGATAGCGCGATTGTAATTAAGGCCCGCATAAAAACCAGGCCCATTAAACAATGGAGCATTGGTAGGGAATACCGGAAACGCCTCAAGAGTGCTTTTGATAAAAACAATATTGAAATACCATTTCCACACAGAACTGTTTACTGGGGTGAAAAAATTAACCCTCTGCAACTTGAAGTAAATAAATTACCAAGCGGTATGAAACAATAATTATTGTGGAATTTAGCCCACAGATTTCCCCATAATGTTCCAATTATTTAAATTGGAAAAGTTTAGTATATCATAATAATTACTGTTAAAACTCTCAGTTATACAGGAAGATAGGTTTTGGTGCCTGTAAATTGGTAAATTTTGGCAAGTTTTTTTCTAGTTAATTGACCGGTCACTTATAATTGCTGTTATCCTTTAACGCAATCAAAGAGTGGCCGGTTATTTTTTTATGTTTAACTAACGGAACAGTCAATAATAAAAACCTAAATCAAAACTTTATGAAATCCTTAAAATCTATTTATCCCCTCTCAGGCATAATTCAAAAAAGGAAACAAACTATCTCCGGCTTTCAGATTGTTAAACGTCCAAAAACTGAAAGTAGAAATAGAAGGTTTGAAATCTTCAATATTCATGGGGAAATTATTTGTATTACAAAAGAGTTAAGAAGGAACACACTTCAGTTAGAAAAAGGGTTCTATCTTATTAAGGAAAAGGATCAAAACGGGAGATTTATTAAAAATAGTAAATTGATTTTATAGGAATTAATCCGCACATTACAATTACTTCAAATAACAAGTCTGGTGTAAAGAATATAAACAATAATTAATGAGAGACTTGCAAGGAAAGAGGGTCGCGATACTTGCGACCAACGGCTTCGAAGAGGCTGAATTATTTGAGCCTAAAAAAGCGCTTGAAAAACATGGCGCAGAGGTTTTTATTATTTCCCCGGATAAAGGCAGGATCAAAGGATGGAATCATGGGAACTGGAGCAGGGAAATTGAAGTTGACCTGACTGTTGGTGAAGCAAAAAAGGAGGATTTTGTTGCACTTATCTTACCCGGAGGTGTTATCAATCCCGATATGCTCCGCAGAAGCAGGGAGGCGATAAATTTTGTACGCGGTTTTTTTGATAACAGCAAGATTGTAGCCACTATTTGCCATGGCCCTCAATTATTAATTGAAGCCGGAGTAGTGGCCGGAAGAACCATGACCTCTTTTTATTCCATCAAAAAGGATCTTCAAAATGCAGGGGCAAATTGGAAAGATGCAGAAGTGGTTGTGGATGGGGGGTTGATTACTTCAAGGAATCCCGGAGACCTGGAAATCTTTAACCAAAAAGTTATTGAAGAGATAAACAAACAGAAAAATTAAACTGAATGATCCCTTATAACTTTAAGGGATACCATCCTTCCGTTTTTACCTTGTTGCCCGAAGCTTTTTTTACGCATTCTTTTTACTGGCATCCTCATCAGAGCTGAAGCATATTAATATAAGGCTTAAATTATTTGAACAAAATTGAAATCTTGTTGTATTAAAGTCGGTTAAATATTTTTTTAATAATTCAAATTAAAGAATGAGAGCTATGAAAACATCATTTATTATCAAGAACAGCTATGTATTTCCTTTGGTAAGCCTGATTGTGCTTTTCCTATTTATTGGATTTATGAGCCAGCCTGATCGTGAAAAAACCTATAAAGTGCATAATCATCATGAGGATATGGGGAAAAAACCCTGGGTGCTTGATATAGAAGAGGCAACTGTTGATAACACAAATTATCGCATTGCCAGATGGACAGGAGAGTATATGCAGATGGTCCTTATGTCTCTGAAACCTGGAGAAATAATTGACCTTGAAGTACATGAAGATCATGATCAATTTATTCGCATTGAGCAGGGTGAAGCGCGTGTAAGAATGGGAGAGACACGGGATAATCTCACTTTTGATGAAAATGTTTTGGATGACTGGGCAATTTTTATTCCTGCCGGATATTGGCATCAGGTTTCCAATACAGGGAATATTGACCTGAAACTTTATACCATTTATGCTCCTTCCGAGCATCCATTCGGGACTGTTCAGAAAACTTATGAACCAAAGCATCATCATTAAAAATTGAGGGTGATCAGGAAGATAGAAAATGAGTTTTTCATTATTCTTTTATAATTTAGACCCGGTTAGGATTAAACTTTGAAATGTATCTCTCACAAAGGAGACTGTAACGTATTATGAAGGAACTTTTTGAGCTTTAATTAAGTTACATTAAACCGGGTTGTAATATGATAAAAAACTTTTATTTTCTACTGATATTTTTTCTTATCTTACCAGTTCAGGGACATACCCGGAAGTCAGACACTCTTATCGTTGGGTATGAGATAACACCTCCCTTTATTATGGAAGATAATGAAAATTTGCATGGCCCTTCATTATGGTTATGGGAAAGAATAGCGCGAAGACATGACATCCCTTTCAAATTAGTTGAATTACCCCTTGATGGATTGCTGGGTGCTCTGGAATCAAGGGAAATTGATTTCACCGCATCTCCACTGACCATTACAAGTAACCGTTTGCGGAACTTTGATTTTTCTGTTCCTTATTACATTGCTCACTCTTCCATATTAACCCAAGAGATTTCAGATATAGAAAGGGCAATTAATTTCATTGGTTCGTTTTTTACTGTTAATTTTTTCAGGGCAGTTGGTGCCCTGATTTTTATTATTTTAGTTTTTGGTTATCTGGAATGGTTTTTTGAAAGAAAACAAAACGAAAATCAATTTGGCCATGGACTCAAAGGTTTATGGAATGGTTTCTGGTGGTCTGCTGTCACCATGACCACGGTAGGTTATGGTGATAAAGCCCCGGTAACTCCTGGAGGCCGAATTGTTGCACTTATCTGGATGTTCACTGCAGTAATTATTATTTCCGGGTTTACTGCCAGCATCGCCTCTTCTCTCACTGTGGACCGTATGAGTGCATTAGGAGATACTCTTCAGGATTTCAGGGAACAAAGGTTGGGCACTATTGAGAAATCTGCTACAGATAGATGGCTCAGGGATAATTTCTATACCAGGAAGTTTACCTATTCCAATATGGAACAACTTATAGATGCACTGGAAAGAGATGAAATTGATGCTATTGCATATGACCAGCCCATTCTTCAGAATTTACTGCAAACCGATACACTTCGCAGGTTCAGGCTTGAAAATATTATATTCAATCCTTCCTATTATGGAATAGGAATGAATCCTGAATTACCTGAGGAACTCAAAAAAGAAATATCAATTACTATCATGGAATATATTGAGGGAATGGACTGGAAAGTGCTGTTGTCTGAATATAACCTGGAATGACAATCCTAACAATTACGCATCAGGACAGTTCTGGAGGGAAGATACATTTATAGGGATGCAATAACTTGCAAACAT
This sequence comes from Bacteroidales bacterium, assembly GCA_007132225.1. GTDB lineage: Bacteria > Bacteroidota > Bacteroidia > Bacteroidales > PUMT01 > PXAP01. Next base: position 11,251 of record SLPB01000055.1, read on the forward strand.
ATTATTAAGGATACTTAATTAATATGTATTACCCGGATACATTTAATTTCACAAATTGACAAGATTCCTTTTCTATTAAGTATTTGGATTTATATGCAAACCGGAGGTCAGAGAAAAATTACCAGTATCAGGAGTACTACTGTTGGTATAAAAAGATTATCCGTACCTCTCCAGCTGAACATCTCTGCCAGGGTGCCTGCCGAAGCTATTATAATAGCAAGCCAGAATGTTTTCAGGTCAAAGTTCATATTCTGATAATAATATAAGGAAGTAACACTGATAATAAAGCTGGAGATAAAAAAAGAGATAGATCCTGTACTGGTTTTGTTTAGCTTCCATTTAAAAATTCTTATCTGGTGGTTGTAAGTTTGCAGGTTTATGCCCAAAATGCCGGCAACTGGATCACAAATTGCCAGAATAAGCATGGGAAGGATAAAAAGGAATTTTTCATCAAGCAAATGAGAAATCAGAAAGGTGAGATATATAGCCACCGGTAAAAGATAGCTTCCCAGTGATTTTCTTTTAATGTCGTGTATTGATTTCAGGTAATGGGATTTACGGCTGAAAAAAAGTACAATAAAGAAAATTAATGCAAGTGCAAACACATACCAGTGATTGTCAAACAGGAATGGGAAGGTAATGGTGGACAGGGTAGCAAGGAAGTGTGCCAGTTTCCTCGTTACTTCCCCTGAAGGATGAAACCTGCGGTAAACCATTTCATTGAAAATAAGCAGTAGTAATATTGTAATCAGAAATACTAAGGTTATTCCAAGTTCGTTGCTCATATATTTTGATTTTTAAGCATTTGCCCAGAAATTATATATTAAATTCCCGCAAAATCAAGTATTGCAATAAATGTGGCTCCTGCAATAAGGCTGTCAAAGCGATCGAGAAACCCTCCATGGCCAGGAATCAGGTTGCTGAAGTCTTTGACCCTGTATTTTCTTTTATACAAAGAGGTAACTGTGTCACCCGCAAAAGCAAAAACAACGATTCCTGATGCCAGTAGCAAAGTATGAATGTTGTCCATAACGTTAAGTTCTCCTAACAATAATGAACTGGCAATGGCAATTAGTGCCCCACCGATAAGGCCTTCAACAGTCTTTCCGGGGCTGATTGAAGGGAAGATCTTGTGCTTACCCATTAGCTGTCCGCATATTTGGCTGAATGCATCGAAAATGGAAAGGACAAGAAAAGTAAAGAGTACCAGAGTTTTTTCCATGCGGCTAAAGCATATGAAACCCCCGCTCAGCAGGATAAATACAAAAATTGAAAAAATAAAAAAACCTCTATTGGCATAACCTGATTGGCGGAAAAGTTTAACCACTTCCATCAGGCCAACCAAAATAATTAACAGGGCCAGATAATGAAAAATTATAGGGTAAAAAACTATACTGAAAAATATGGTGTTAATGATGATAAAATAGCTGATGAATTTATCACGGTTTTTTAAAGCAGTTTGGGTGTCCTTATTACGGTAGATCAAATAGAAACTAATACCCCCTAATATAAAGTAGCTGAGAATAATAATGTAAATAGTCAGGATCATACAGTATAAAATTTTATTAAAGTATTTAGTTCTGTGGATATCTCATTAGAGTAAGTTGTTCCGGTATATTATTATAATTTGTTGCAGATATGATGCTGGTACATTAATGTAATTTATTGTTTACGCATTAGGTTATTATATCATTTTGGATCCGTTGGGGTTAGATTTTTAAAAAATTATCATGACAACCCCAAAGACAAGGATCAGACTGGCGAAGGCATACCTGATCAATCCTTCCTTGCTGCCAATTTTAATAACGGTAGTTAGTTTTGGCCCGGCTAAAGCACCAATTATTGTGCCGATGGTCAGGAACAGGACCAGTGTAAGATCAATAACACCCAATATTAAATGGCCGGCAAGTGCTGAAACAGTATTAATAAAAATTATCATCAGGGAGGTTCCGGCCACAAATTTCAGGGGCAGGTTTATTGCAAGCAGGCCGGCCAGGACAGGGGCAGTTCCACTGGTTCCAAAAGTTCCGCTTATCAATCCTCCGGTAAAGCCGAAAAAAGAACTTTTTGGGATCACTCTTGAGAGTGAAATGGACTGTGAGGTTTTCCTTGTTTTGCTTTTATCTTTATTATTAACGAATATCATAAACAGGGCAAGCAGGGTTAGATAAATGCCAAAGGCATTTTCCAGCTGATCCGGAGTAAGCCATCGGATAACGATAACTCCTGAAAGTGCCCCTATTATGCCTGCTAAACCGAAAGTAAGGCCTGTTGATACATTCAAATTACCTTTATTATAGTGTGCTGCAGCTCCAAGCAGGCATATGGGGAGTGTTGCAGCAAGGGATGTTGCAACCGCAACATGGGCAGGGACCTTAAAGATTAGCATAAGAGCAGGGGGGAATACAAAACCCCCGCCTCCGCCTATCATAGAACCCACAAAACCTACAATCAGTCCGATTAGGGGTAACCAGAGATAGCTGTTTTGAAATGAAGAATGAAATATCATAAATATTTTATTCTCAAGCTTACGAAATCCTTTATATGTTTTAAATCTTTAGACCTGCAATCTATTTGCAAATAGAATTTATTCATAATATTCGCCTGCTTCGCTACACTCGTCAAATAATTACTTATTTACCTCATGCAAACTAAACTTTTTTTGACTTCGCAAGCCTTACATTCTAACAATCTGATCTAAACACTGACTTTACTGACGGACTAAATAAACAATTTCAGATAATTTTTATTAAAGATAAGTAATAACCTAAACATTTTAAAGGAACAAAGTCAAAAAATCACCCGGGCCAGTAATAAGTTCCTGAATACGTCAATGTTTATTTTCTTTCAGTACCCAGTAAAGACCTTTTGCATTTGACTTCAATTCAGGTATGATAAGTTGTATGGTAATATGCTCAAGGGCAGCCAGAATGCTCCAGCCAATCATAAAGTAGTAGAACGGAGTGATAAAGTCATAAACAAAAAGCACGATGAAAAATGCTCCCTGTATATATCCGCCTATTTTTGTTGAATATAAATGAAAACTGGGGAATCTTCCGAATTTTATAAGTGAGACGATGAGGGTGGAAATCATGATCCCGGCGAATATAATAAAACTGGTTATGTGAGGAAGAATATCTTCCAGCTTAAAAAGGTAAATGCCAATGAATGCCAATAAGTAGGTGAAGTTGTCAGCAAATGAATCCAGCCTGGCCCCAAACTCAGACTCCATCTTGAATTTCCTGGCGATATAACCATCAACAACGTCTGTGATTAAATTTATTGTTAGAAAAACTGCGAAAAGATCCTGCTCCCCGGTAATTGCAAAATAAAAGATAACAGGCGATATAATAATGCGGTAAAAACTTAATGAATTGGCGATATTCAAAATTCTCCATTTAATCATATGCAGGTCTGCTTTATCATCAATAACACTGATGTTGAGTTGTTTTTCTGATAAATAGCGTTTTTAAGTTTAATAATGCAACACTAATGCATTAATATGAAAAATATAGCATTTTTAAGTTTATGGTTGAATCTGATTATTGAACCAATTTAAGATTGTGGTTGAATCTGAGTGAAGAAGTTTAAAAATTGTCAGCTAATTTAGACATTATGGATCAAAAAGACAAAATGCTTTAATCATTACATGCAGAAGTGTGTTTAAATAATGCCTGCACCCATAAGTACTGCCAGTATGAGGATCATAAAGCCAACGATAAGCCGGACCACCTTCATGGTGATCTTTCTGAGAAGTTTTCTTCCAGTCAATGAACCAGCAAAGGCTGCCAGGATAGCTGTGGCAAGCATCAGAAGAGAGCTTTTATCGTCAATACCGTCTAAATAATCTGCAAAAAAAGAAGTTCCATATACTGTAAGTCTTGAAATATCTATCATTGTGGCAGCAGCAATACCCGTGGCTATAAAGCGTTCTTTATTAAGTCCTGCCCTGAGCAGGAACATAGAGCGCAGTGCACCCTGATGACCCGATAATCCGCCAAAAAATCCTGATAGCAATCCTCCAATTGGAAGGTATTTTTTCTTCATGGAAACTCTTTCAAACCTGCTCAGTTCAAATATGGCAAATGTGATTAATAAAGCAGAAATTATAAGTCTCAATAATGTTACCTCATACTCACTTCCGGCTATACTGTATGAAAAGATAATTATTTCCCGGCTTACAATTTCCAGCAGCCTTGCGCCGAAATAAGCTGTTAACATGGCCGGGATAGCAAACAGCAAGAATACCGTTTTACTTATTGATTTCCAGATCAGCGACATCTTGAAAAGATTGTTTGCCAGGTGGACCACTGCTGTAAGGGCTATTGCTATCTCTATGGGAAAAAAAAATGGCAAATACCGGCATAAGTATCGTTCCCAGTCCGAACCCGGAAAAAAAAGTAAGCATTGCTGTTCCAAAAGCCACAATTGCAAAAAGTATAAATTCCATTTATTCTAAACAATCGCTTTACCAAAGGTTTTTCAGATAAAAGATAAAAACTAAACAGGCTACTTGTGAAAATTTAATTAAATTTATACATAATTGTACTAATACATTAAATTTTTTATTATGTTTAATAAAATACAAACAGATAGCATTTACAAAATTATAGGAACGGGCAGCGAAAAGACCACTCTTATTATCAGGTTTATGGTGGGCTGGGTTTTCCTTTCGGAAGGAATTCAGAAATTTATTTATCCTGCGACAAGAGGAGCCGGCAGGTTTGAGGGAATGGGATTTCCAAATCCTGAATTTTTTGCCTCTTTTGTGGGTGTTTTTGAAATCCTCTGCGGTATTGCCCTGTTAGCCGGATTTCTCACCAGACCCGCAGCACTGGCCATGATAATAAATATGACGGTTGCTATTGTTGTTACCAAAATTCCTATTGCTTTCGCAGAGAGCTTCGGACCTTTTCAACTCAGAGAACTGGGAAGTTACGGATTCTGGAGCATGGCTCATGAGATGCGGACTGATTTTGCCATGTGGCTGGGCAGCCTTTTCCTTTTGATAAAAGGAGGGGGGAGATGGTCTTTGGATCTGGATATGACAAAGAAACTGGAAAATAAATAAAAGGATATAAATGTCGAATTTTTTAGATGGCTTGTTTTATGGGTTATTTGAATTTTCATATTCATGGTATTCTTTGACCACTTTTCGTATATCATTCATCTCAATGTTATATCTTCTTACAAGGAAGCCCAGTCGTTGTCTGTCAGGGATGTAATCAGGCAGGTCCAAAGATTCAAGAAAATATGATGAAGGAACACCTGATTTTTCTTCCAGCTCAAAAAGAGTCATGGAACCCCGGATTATTATATCATTGTAAACATGTGAGGAAAGTCCTGAAGGGCTTTCACGTTCGGGTGACTTTCCCTTTGGTGAAAGCAATGGAGAAAATGCAATGACAAGTACAGTTATCAAACCTACTATGCCAAGCCCGGCCCTTATACCGGATCCTTCCCGGCGCTTGCCTTTTACCACGCAAACGATCCAATTCCAATGCAGGTACAAATGCAGGGCCATCAGCATAAAAAATACAACGGAGATCCAGAAATGTATTCCGCCCCATTCGTGCCGGTCCAGTCCCCAAATGGCAACATCCCGGCCGCTTCCGGGTGGTAAAATATAGCGCATTAACACTCCTGTAGTCACAAGGAAGACAAAAGCAGTAAATGACAGTGCATCAATAAGGAAGTTTAAATTTTGACGTTTCATAATTTAAATATTTATATTGGTGGTTTTGCTAAATTAAAGAATATGCAATAAGGCACCTATTTAATGAGAAGAAACAATTCTGATTTAAACCGTTATTTATTACAATATTTATTTTAATATGTTTTCATTTCTAAATAACCCGGGATTATTCTTTTACGATTTACCTAATTTAAACTTCCGTTATTTTATTAATGGCAAGTCAAATTAATAATTGATTATGAGTCATTTTTGTGACGATTAATAATTAGCAACATTTGAAAACAACTGTTTTGATAATAGTATTATGCATGCTTAATGCAGGCAGAGGGGAGGTAATAATGAAACATTACCGGAAATAACCGGACAACCGGGATCTTGTAAGATAACATTGGGAACCGGGAGTCTGTTAATAACAGATAATAAAACAGCCTGATTCCTGCCTGGCTTTATGAACATAATTAATCACCAGATCCTTGCAATAATTCCCTTGTAACCCCTAACACTTTAGGAGCAGACCCGGATTAATTCTGCAGGGCAATATGAAATTATTACCGGCTACTTTATTAGGGCAGAATATCTGCTGGTATTTGATTAATAGGTCTTATATCAAGGCTCCGGACAAAGAGTTCTGCACCTTCGGATTGTATCTGAATTTTTCCTGATGACAATGGTTCTGTTACTCCGCCTTCATAGGCGCCGGTATTGTTGTTTACCATAACAGTAACACCATTTACCACATGTACTGCCATCCGGTCATAACAATAAAGATCTATAGTGTTCCACTGGCCAACGGGCATTTCATTGTCCGAGCTTTTGCGGATTAAGCGGCCTTCTGCATGATCACCAAAGGTTACCACTTCGGCACCAGGCGTGAAAACATAGTGCTCCATGCCTTCATCTTTTACTGCCTCTGTCTGGCAGGTGGTATTCGCCATCAGGTAAGTGTCTCCGAGGTTTTGGTGGAGCATTTGAAATTCTATATTTGGCATCCATGTTCCCAGGGCAAGACCGAAATCACCGAAGCTATGATATAATAACCCACTATTTCTGCGGGAGTAAACATTATCTCCCCATTTAAAGACCAGTCTGAGGTGATAGTTTTCAAAAGACTCCCGGGTGGCAAGGGACCCGTTGACCACCCCGGAAATATGAATGACATTTTCCCCTTCCTCTTCTACCACCGAAAATACTGTTTCAACTGTTGCTTCTTCTGCCAGATCATCGAATTCACTGCCAAGGGATGTACCCAGATGTTTATCCCAGTTAGTAAGATCTTTTCCGTTAAAAAGTGATTGCCATTGCTGTTCTTGCTGGCAGGAATTAAAAAACATTGTGATACCTATAGCCAGGGTGATAAGAGATAGTGCCTTGTTCATGATTGTCAGTTTAAATTAAGAATTAATGTTCGAATATAAATTTTTTTATGGGAATATACCATATTTTGTTTATGTTTTAATGAAAGTTTCATTTCTTGTCCTATTTTAACAAAAGTTCCTTTTCTTTTTCCTGAGAGGTCCTTTTTTCATATTTACAATAGATTAGTTCAGGATAAATATAAATACCCTCACTGGTAAATTAATAATTGAGTTTTATGAAAATCTGAAAATATGGCCTTTAATAAAATATATCCGTATGAGTCCAAATAAAAATAGTATCGTTGAATATACAATGAATATCGGGAGAGTCAATCTTTATGTGTTTTTAATGATTATACCGGTATTAATGATTTATTTGATTCCTTTTATCCTGATATGGGATTTTGAAATTTTCAACTCAGGAAGAAAATCTTTTATGAATTATTTCCTCCCCGTTCTTTTTTTTGGAATTATATTTCACGAATTACTGCACGGGATCACCTGGAGCCTTTTTGCCCCGGGAGGTTTCAGATCCGTTAAGTTCGGTATTCACTGGAAATTCTTAACTCCTTATTGTCATTGCAAGGAGCCTTTAAAGGTATGGCAGTATAAACTCGGAGGGGCAATGCCTCTTATAATTATGGGGATATTACCTTCAGTTTCAGGAATTATTACCGGGAACGGAGCTATATTATTTTTTGGTATTTTCTTTACCTGGGCGGCAGGAGGTGATATTATTTCACTTTTTATGCTTCGAAAGATTAATAATAATAGTTATGTTTTTGATCATCCCGATAAAATGGGCTTTTATACAAAATGTTAGTTTTACCACTGGTTGTTTTTTGACTTTATTAAAATTTTTACTTTGTTAATTTTCACAGGTTGCAAAAATTGCGATCCATTTCCGGCAAAATACTTTGTCATCATAAGTAACATTAAATTGAAAAATTAGTTCAAGGAATTAAATGAAAACAGACAAAATGGCATTTGAACAAAAA
>SLPB01000155.1 GCA_007132225.1 Bacteroidales bacterium
GGATTGTTGCAAAAACCGCTGCCCTGTCCCCCCAGGGCATAGCCGGCTCTTATTATTACCGGGTAACCAAGTTTTTCGGCTGCCTTTTTCGCATCTTTTATGGTTGTAACTGCAGTGCTGCTTATTGATTTTACATTAATTTCATTCAGAATATTTACAAAAAGTTCCCTGTCTTCAGTGTTCATTATTGATTCGACAGGAGTACCAAGTACCTGAACATTATTTTTTTTCAATATACCGGACTTATGAAGACTTACACCGCAGTTCAAAGCCGTTTGTCCGCCGAAAGCCAGGAGAATGCCCTGCGGCTTTTCCTTTTTTATTATCTTTTCAACAAAAAAGGGAGTTACCGGGTGAAAATATATGATATCGGCTATACCCTCGGAAGTTTGCACAGTTGCAATGTTGGGATTTATAAGCACAGTGGTGATGCCTTCCTCCTTAAGTGCTTTAAGGGCCTGAGAGCCTGAGTAGTCAAATTCTCCTGCTTCACCAATTTTTAATGCACCGGAGCCAATTACCAGTACTTTTTTTATTTTACTTTTGATCTTCATCAGGGTTGATCTGGTTTATCGGTTATTTTTTTAAGCATGCCCTTGCAGCAAACTTCTATATTTGGTTACTTAAAGCTCATATGTTCCCGTTAACCCGCACTCTCACGTTAATATACCGGGTTTGAGGGAATATCATTTTTTATTTTTTTTGATCATTTCCACAAAGTCATCAAACAGGAAATCCGTATCGGTCGGCCCGCTGGAAGCTTCCGGATGAAACTGTGTAGAGAAAAAAGGTTTGTTCTTATGTTTTATTCCTTCATTGGTATTATCATTCAGGTTCACAAAGAGCTCCTCCCAGTCATTACCCAGGGAGGAAGAGTCGGTGGCATACCCGTGATTCTGGGAGGTTATAAAGCAGCGATTGGTTTTTCTCATTCTCACCGGCTGGTTGTGACTGCGATGGCCATAGGGTAGTTTGTATGTCTTTCCACCTGCGGCAAGGGCCAGGAGCTGGTTCCCAAGGCAGATTCCGAACACAGGTTTGTTTCCCTCCAGTGCCCTGGTCAGGTTATCTATTGCCGGGGTGAGTATCCCGGGATCACCGGGCCCGTTTGAGATTACCAGTCCATCATAATCCATCTCTAAGTAATTATGGTTCCAGGGCACTATTGTCACGGTAACATCCCTGTGAATAAGTCTTTTGATAATGCTGTTTTTAGCCCCGCAGTCCACCAGCACAACCTTGTGCTTACCGTTTCCGTAGGTTCCCACCTTTTTGGTGCTCACTTTTTCAACGTTATTGAGCTTATCGGATTCAACAAAATCCGTATCTACATTGTCAAATATTATTTTACCCGACATCACCCCCTGTTCCCGAAGATGGATTGTAAGGGCCCGGGTATCAATTCCTGAGATAGCAGGGATCTTATTTTCTATCAACCATCTTGAAAGTGTTTTCCAGGAGTTCCAGTGACTGCTCTCAGTTGAATATTCGGATACGACCAGTGCTTTTATATGGATGTTTTCCGATTCAAAATGCCGTAACAGTCCCCCTTCCTTATGCATTGGGGGGACTCCGTAATTGCCGACAAGGGGGTATGTAAGCACCAGTATTTGTCCCTCGTATGACGGGTCAGTGAGACTTTCAGGGTAGCCGGACATGGCTGTATTAAAAACTACTTCGCCGGAAAGGCTCTGGCGGTATCCAAATGATTGTCCGCTGAAAGTAGCACCGTCTTGTAGTATTAGATTAATGGGCTGATGCAGGAGGTCTGCAGCTAAACTGGAGTTAAAAGATTTCCCGGTCATTAAATGAGTTTTTTTTGATTATGATCCGGGGTTCAAAAATACATATTTTTTTTCTCTCTACAGCAATTATAATAAAAAATGTTGATTCAGCTGATTGCCGGGAAACAGCTTTTGAGAAATGTATACATCTTTAATCCTGGCTGTCCTGCTCCAGCTCCCTTTGCAGTGCGACCATCCTGATGGCGGTAATGGCGGCCTCTTCCCCCTTGTTTCCATGTTTACCGCCTGCCCTGTCATTTGCCTGTTCGATGGTGTCTGTGGTAAGCACCCCAAACACAAAAGGCATATTGTAGTTCATGTTCAAATCGGTAATGCCGTAAGTGACTCCCTGGCAAATAAAATCAAAGTGCCTTGTTTCACCCTGAATGATACAACCCAGGCATATAACCGAGTCCAAATCAGCATTTTCTGACATAAGCTGGGCACCAAGCGTCAGCTCGAAGCTGCCGGGCACATATTTTATCATTATGTTCTCTTCTTTGGCACCCCGCGCAGTAAGTGTTTCAACAGCCCCCTTTAAAAGGGAGCCGGTGATCTCGCTATTCCATTCAGATACTACGATTCCGAATATCATATCGTCAGCCCGGGGAATTACCCCCGGTTTATAGTCAGATAAATTTTTCAGTCCGGTTCCCATAGCTAATTGCCCATTTTGAGCTGCACTCTTGCAATAAACTTATCTATGTCACTTCCTTCGGTTGAATCGGGGTATTGATTCTTTATTGTTTCATATGCATCAAGTGCTTTATTGTACCTTTCGAGTTCCTCATATAATCTGCCTGCTTTCATCCAAAACAGTGGAGAGGTAAATTCATTTGTTCTTCTTCCCGCAGCATTCGTATAGAATGAGACGGCCTCCTCAAGGTTGCCTGTTTCAGCGTGTGCATCACCAATAGATCCTAATGCAACAGATGATAACATCTTATCCCTTGAGCTAAAACGGGTGAGGTATTCAATGGCATTTTCGTATTCTCCCGTTCTGAGATAGGATATTCCTGCATAGTAATGGGCAAGATTTGCCGATTTTGTAACACTGAACTCATCGATTATATCAATAAACCCCAAAAAATTACCATCCCCGTAAAGTGCAAGATTGAAAGAGTCCCGTTCAAAGTAACGCTCGGCCATAAACATTTGTGAGCGGGCCTCCTCCTCCATGGGGGCAACGTATAAGTTTCTGTAACCCAGGTAACCAAGCACAACTATTATAATGGCAGCCACAATTATTGTCAGGCTTTTCTGGTTCTCTTCAATATAATGCTCTGTTTTACTGAGAAGATTTTCCACTCCTTCTATAGGTTCTTCGGCAGCAGTTTTTTTCTTTTTTACCATTTTTGTCTCTTCTAATAAACTTAATTTATAACAATCGGTTTTTTATCCGGTTTTTATTTATTGCAAATATCCTGCCAGATTCTGCCTGGTTGAATTTGCAGCAAATGTAACCTTTTTAAAAATTAATTGAAAATTTTTATCTCTAAAAAGTTCGTGTTCAGTTATAATAATCACTCCATGCTCACTGGCTCATAAAGAGCGAATGCTTAAACTATCCCATACAAAGCTTCGGGTATTTAAAAAGTTTGATTAAAAAGTAATCAGGTTCATAAAAAATGATCTTCATTTCCTACCTTTACAATTCTCATCATACAACAATGTTATGTATTTAAAGTCTCTCTCTCTAATTAGTTTTAAAAACTTTGATCAGGCTGATTTTGAATTCAGCAGCAGGATAAATTGTTTTGTGGGAAATAACGGAGTAGGGAAGACGAATCTGCTGGATGGAATACATTATTTATCACTTTGTAAAAGCTTTTTCAATTCTGTTGACACACAGAATATACGTCATAATGAAAATTTTTTTGTAATACAGGGGAATTATATCCGCAAGGGGGATGAGGAGAAGATTTACTGCGGGGTCAAAAGAAACACAAAAAAACAATTCAGAAGGAACAGGAAAGATTACAACAGGCTGAGCGACCACATCGGATTTATTCCTGTTGTTATGGTTTCGCCGGGTGACAGCGTGCTGATAACAGGAGGCAGCGAGGAGCGCAGAAGGTTCATGAACGGGGTTATATCGCAATACGACCGGCAATACCTTGAAGATATGATTGCCTACAATCATGCGCTCACACAAAGGAATGTGCTGCTCAAGGATTTTGCCAGGAAAAAATATGTTGACCTTGATGCTCTCTATATATGGACCGAACAAATGATCGGGCCCGGAGAAAGAATTCATAAGGTGCGGCGTTCGTTCATTGATAATATTATACCGATATTCAGGCGCTACCATGAGTTTCTCTCCCTTGGCAGAGAAGAAGTTGATCTCACCTATGATTCACAGCTCAACGGAGAGGATTTCAGAAGTTTGCTTGAGGATGCAGTTGAGAAGGACCGTGTTTTGCAGTATAGTACCTGTGGGATCCATAAAGATGACCTCACGCTTAACCTTGGAAAGCACTCAATGAAGAGGAGCGGCTCCCAGGGGCAGCAAAAAACCTACCTGGTTGCTCTTAAACTCGCACAGCTTGAGTTTATTAAAGAGCTCAACGGATTTCATCCTATACTGTTGCTTGATGATATTTTTGACAAGCTTGATCAGAGCAGGGTTGAACAAATCATCAGGCTGGTGTCGGAAAACAATTTCGGGCAGATCTTTATAACCGATACCAGTAAAGACCGGCTTAACATAATTCTTAATGAGATGGGGCGGGAATTCTTAATTTTTGAACTTGATAACAACGGTTAATTTTTTTTCTTACATATATTTCATGCGAAAAAGCAATACACAGAAAATAGGGGAAGTGATCTCCGATTATCTCCGGGAGCTGAGAATCGACAGCAAGATGGCTGAAACCCGCCTGATCAATTCCTGGCCTACCCTTGTTGGTCCCACTATAGCCAGGCAGACAGAAAAAATCTACATTCGTAAAGGTATCTTTTATGTTCACCTTAAATCACCTGTTCTCAGGAATGAGCTATCATATATGAAAACCCGGATTATGGAAGTGCTTAATGAACAAGCCGGGGAAAAGATCATAACCAAAGTTGTATTAAGATAGAGATAATGAAAAAAACAAATGTTTTCAGAAAAAGTATCTGGCTTGGTTTTGCCGGTCTGTTAGTATTAACCGGTTTATACTTATTGTTCAGGCAGGTTAACTCAAAGCCGTTTGCCGGGCAGGTTGAAACAAATATAGACTGGCCCTCTTTCATGGCTCAGCACGACCTGGTCTGGGAAGATTTTCCATTGCAGTGGAATGAGGGTGCTTTTGCCGGCAACGGACAGGTGGGTATGATGATCTATGCAACACTGAAAGATAACCGGATTGATTTTCACATAGGCAGGCAGGATGTGACGGACCACCGCAAGGCTCCGGACAAAAAAACATCACTGAGCGTCGAAGGAGCCGAGATAAGGGAGGACTTTCCTAGATTGAGCATAGGCCGTATTGCCCTCAGGCCTGCGGGAAAAATTCTTTCAGGCACAATGCGTCAGGATCTTTGGAATGCCGAGATAAGAGGCACCATTATAACCGATCTTGGCGAAATAACCTTCAGGGCTTTTACCCCCTACGACAGGATGTTGAACATTGTGGAGGTTACATCAACCGAGAAACAATCCGGAGAGCATGCTGCCTATAATTGGGAGTTTCTAAGAGGCAATCCTAATGCTCCCAGGACACAGACCCATCCTCACGAACATGATAACTGGAGCCATTACATTCCCAATCCCCCTGCCCACTTTATTGAAAAAGAGGGTGTTTCCCTATGTGTCCAGCCACTGCTTGCAGGTGGCGACTTTGCCTCGGCCTGGATTGAAAAACCCGGTTCAGAGGAAGGGAAAAGCA
>SLPB01000041.1 GCA_007132225.1 Bacteroidales bacterium
GGCCGGCAGATGAGTGATGTTGTTCAAAGGCAGGGAGTGATACTACAGGTTGGAACTCAGCAAAGGTCATCAGAGCAGTTTCGTGTTGCAGCTGAGCTTGTTCGCAATGGCCGTATCGGGAAGCTGCATACGGTAAAAGTTGGGTTGCCCGGTGACCCCGCCGGTCCGGATGCTCCGGAAATGCCTGTTCCTTCCAATCTTAATTTTGATATGTGGCTTGGCTCTACACCAGTTGTTCCCTATACAGAAACTGGAGTTCATCCTCAGGATAATTATGGTCGTCCCGGCTGGCTCAGACTGGAAAATTATGGTGCAGGCATGATCACCGGGTGGGGGCAGCATCATTATGATTCAGCTGCCTGGGGAATGAATACTGAATATACCGGTCCGGTTTCGGTTGAGGCTCTGGCAGAATTTCCCAGGTCCGGATTATGGAATGTACACGGTGATTTCATGGTAAAGGCTAAATATGAAGACGGGATTATAATGTATACCAGCGGGGGATTTCCCAATGGTATAAGGTATGAAGGCACTGAGGGCTGGATTTTTGTTTCCAGGGGCAACTATGTGGCCACTGCAAGTGATCCGGTATCCCGTGATGCCAGCCGTAAAGCACTTGATGCCAGCGATCCCCGTATTCTGGAGTCGAAAATTACACCCGGCGAAATAAACCTTTATAAAAGTACGGATCACTATGGCAACTGGCTTGATTGCATAGTAAGCCGTAAACAACCAATTTGCCCGGTAGAAACAGGACATCGTTCATGCACTGTTTGTCTTATAAGTCATATCGCCATGAAAATTCCCGGCATACTTGAGTGGAATCCGCGGGCTGAACGATTCATAAACAATGACCTGGCCAATTCAATGCTAAGCCGTCCGCAAAGATATCCTTACGGGACCAATTATGTTAAAGTTTAACCCCGGGCCCCTGAATTTAACCACTGAATAACCTTGTCATGGTTATGTAATCAATATTAAACTGATTATTAACCATGTTATATATATAAATTACATCTGACATGAAAAAATATTCCTTCACTATATTAGGAACAGGCTGGCAAAACAATACTGTAATCAGCTCTATAGGTCTTGGACTTTCAACCGTTCTTATATCAGGATGTGCCCGGGAGTCCCCGGAAAAAATACCACAACCCAATATTATTCTGATCATGGCCGATGACATGGGATATTCTGATATTGGCTGTTATGGTGGTGAGATACCTACACCTAATATTGACCGGCTGGCAGAAAACGGTATGCTTTTCACGCAGTTTTATAATGGTGGAAGATGCTGTCCCACAAGGGCTGCTCTTTTAACGGGCCTTTATGCACACCAGGCAGGGGTTGGTGCCATGGTCTCTCCTTCTGACAGGCCGGGATACCTTGGCAGGCTGAATGAATCCTCCGCCACAATTGCCGAAGCGCTCAGGCCGGAAGGCTATCAGACCTTTATGAGCGGTAAATGGCATGTTACTCATTATAATTACCGGGATCCTGAAACTAGTTTCCATAGAGATACATGGCCAATTCAAAGAGGATTTGACAGGTTTTTCGGCACATTGTCGGGTGCCGGCAGCTTTTTTACACCGGTAAGCCTAATGATGGATAATGAATTTATTGAACCCTGGGAAGACTTTTATTATACCGATGCTATCAGTCACCAGGCAGTAAGGTTTATTGAAGGCGCTGATAAAAACAGTCCGTTTTTGCTATATGTCTCACATGTTGCTCCTCACTGGCCATTGCATGCGCGGCCTGAGCATATAGAAAGATTTCAGGGAGTATATGACAAAGGATGGGATCATATGAGGGAAGAGCGTTATGAGAGAATGGTACGTAAAGGAATAATAGATAAAAACTGGCAGCTTAGTCCCCGCGAAGAAAATGTTCCTGAATGGGAAAGCGTTGAATATAAAGAGTGGGAATCTCACCGTATGGCTGTTTATGCAGCACAGGTATACAGCATGGATCTGGGGATAGGCAGGATTATCCGTTCGCTGGAGAGAAAAGGAATTATTGATAACACCCTTATAATATTTCTCTCTGATAACGGTGCCAGTAATGAAGTGATCCAGGGAACAGATACTCGTCATGGTAATTTTGAAAGGGGCGGTACAACTCCTGAAATATATCCGGGAGGACCCGACACATATGCATCATATGGCCCGGCATGGGCCAATGCAGGGAACACTCCCTATCGCCGTTATAAAAAATGGATGCATGAAGGTGGCATCGCCACTCCTATGATTGCTCACTGGCCTGCAGTTATTGAACGCGGACAAATTTCCGGTCATGTAGGGCATATTATAGACTTTATGCCTACATTCCTGGAAATGGCAGGAGGTACTTATCCGGAAATATTGAACGGAAATCAGCTTACGCCACTTGAAGGATTAAGTCTTCTTCCACTTTTCCGGGGAGATGAACAGCCTGAACATGATGCATTATTCTGGGAACACCTGGGTTTTCGCGCTGTAAGACAGGGAGACTGGAAACTGGTATCTCAAGGAGATGAATGGGAATTGTATGACCTGAAAAATGACCGGACAGAGTTGAATAATCTGGCTCCTGAATTTCCCGAAAAGGTGAAGCAATTGGCCGGAATGTGGAAAGAATGGGCACTTCGGGCCAATGTGAAATAATAATGAACATATCCTGCCTTTATAAGTGAAAATAAGTTACTTCACTTTTGACCATATAGCATGGGTATCATATGTCCGGCCCATGCCGTCAAAGCGGCCGTGTATATATCCCCTGCCTCCGCTATAGACCGGTACCAGTTCGGGATTTCCCCTGATAGCTGCTTCAAGGCTGAGGAGAGCCAACGGTTCTAAAGCATTAAAGTTAGCATTAATATGATTATCGTCCGGAAGGAAAAAACCGTTATAAAAACTTCTTTCCAGAATATTATTACCTATAGTCTCAGCCAGTTCAAGGAACACAGGGTTATTAACTGCACGGCTGATCTCCAGCAGGGCAAACAATGCATATGGATCTGAATTATCAGTATCAAAATTAAGGCTGGCCTTCTTGCCCGGAATGACTCCGGGATCTCCCAGTTGCAGTCCGATAAACATCGACCTTACTGTTTCCCACAGGAACTCATCACCGGTCAACCTGTAGGCTCTGGAAAATGAAAACATATACTGCTCACTTGCAGTAAATGGCTTCAAAACTCTTCCCTCTTCTCCATAATAACCTGTACGCGGGAATTCATAATCTGTAAGATCTGTCCCGTCAGCCCACATTGGTTTGAAATGATTATTCTCAGGATCATAGGCGTGTTTTGCATAAGCTTTCATTCCATCTACGGACCATTCAAGAAATTCCCTTCCTTCTTTCCCAAGGTGCTCACTTATTTCAAGCTGAACCAGCTTGGGCAATGTATATATGCCTCCATGAAAAAGTGCCCAGCCTTCCCGGGCTGTAGCAGGAAAGTCTTCCCCGAACTGGTTCTCTGCACGATCACCATATGTTGACCAGGTAAGCCTGCCTTCCAGTGGCCCCTCTTCCGGAGGCTGTTCACGGCGAATTGGCTTACTGTACTGATAAACGCCTAAACCGGTATCAGGATGCCGTGCCCTCACGTATTGTTTAGCCAGCAATTTTGCCCAGTTCAACGCCTGCTTTTCATCATTCAAAAAATAGAGCATAGCTCCGGCATAAATAAGGTCAGACCCTGCATTTATGAAAGTCAGTCCCCTTCCCTCAAAAAAAGGATCAGGCCGGGCAAATTCATTTTCCCATAAATTTCCCATCTGCAATCCGTATCTGCCATGCCGGTTCATATCCAACAAGCTCCAATCAAAAATATGGGCATTCCAGAATGCCCGTAAAAATTTGGCTGTAGCTTTATCATCAACTTCCCACATCAGCTTATAAAAAGGAAAATTATTTTTGAACTCATGACAATCGGCATCAAAATGTCCTACGGGTTCCAGTGTACGAAGATCAATAATCTGGTGCCCGCCCCATCTCAGCAATCCGCAATCACTTTGAAGATTATCAAAATGATAATTGATAGAATTCTTAGCTGCTGTGTGATAGGTGTTGTTACCTGTTATATTACTTAATCCTGTCAATGTCCGGAAAAGGTTTTGCTGATTAGCCAGGTTGTGGATTATATATTTCTCTTCTTCATAAATCCATTCAACCGGTTTTTCAGTATAAATATTTATTCCATCTGCCAGAAGAGGAGTGTCATAACCGCTCCAGGTGTCATTTCCTTTTTCAAGAACATTATCCGCGAATATCTTTACAGCCTCTAGACGCGGACTAGCAGATGTTAAAGATTCATCTGATGATAATTTGCAGGAAACATTCAGGAAAAGAATACCAGTAATTAACGCGTAAAGTATATAACCTGATCCGGGGAGTTTTCCGGGGTGTTTGGTTACTGTATTATTCCTTAACAGAGAGGTGTTTATAATCATCTTATAAAAATTTAAAATTCTATTAACACAAAATACAGGCATTCTGTTTCCTGTAAATGTACAGAAAGAATTTAAAATCTACAGATGTGTTAAAAACAATAATAATTATTAAGTGTTTATAAAAGAAAATCTGTGTCGTTGCTTTTTTTTGTACATTTGGAATAATAAGAGGTCAAAAAACTAAAAAAAATGGTTATGAAAAATCCTGCATTTTTGACGGTTTTTTTATGTGTTTTGTTCATCGTGTCATGCGACAAAGATGAAGATGAAGTATCTGAAAGGTTCCGTTTCCTGACCGGTTCGGTATGGGCATCAGACAGTTTGCTTGTAAACGGATTTGACGGGAGTTTTTCCGGCGGACCGCTGGAGTATTTCAAGGGAGATGCTAAATTCAATGAAAATGGTACTGGTACTTTTGGGAGTTACACCGGAACATGGAAATTTGAACAGAATGAGACTGCCCTTGTAATAACATCTCCAGATCTTCCTTTGGCCATTACAGCTCAGATTGCTGAACTCAAAGCCATTTCCCTTAAAATCACAACTGTTTTCCCAAATCCGTCAGATTTTACTGAACAGCTGAATATACGGATGACATTCAAGGCAAAGTAATCGGTTATGTGGCCCATATTAACATATACTCCGGATTGGCAGTAAAAGGTTAAAAGCAGAATGATCCGTACACTTTTTTTGATTGTTATGCTGTTTTCGTTCATTCTGGCAGGGGCCGGTGATGGAAACGGATTTATAAAAGGGCAGGTGTTTGACAGTCAAACTCTTGAGCCGCTTTATTCTGCTACAATTGTTTATGACGGGGACAGGGGAACGGTAACAGATAAAGAAGGGTTTTATTCAATCACAACTTCTCCTGGAAATATCAGCCTTACATTTAAGTATGTAGGTTATGTTACAGTTATACGGTCTCTGCAGGTCAGTGCCAACGATACTGTTTTTCTTGATGTGGGACTGGAGTCTGATATTGCTGAGATTGACCAGATTGTTGTAAGTGCCGGCAAGGTTGAACAAAGAGTGGCAGAACTTACTGTTTCCATGCACATTATAAGGCCTGAAGCACTTTCTTCCTCTCATATATCCGATGCTGTTGAGCTCCTAAACAGAACACCGGGTATTGAGGTTCTTGACGGACAGGCATCAATTCGCGGCGGGAGCGGCTTCAGCTACGGTGCGGGGAGCAGGGTTCTTGCACTTGTTGACGGATTGCCTGTTCTGGCTGCCGATGCTGGTAGCATAAAATGGCACTTTCTGCCTCTTGAGAATATTTCCCAGATAGAGATCATCAAGGGTGCTTCTTCTGTTTTATACGGTTCATCTGCCCTTAACGGGATAGTAAATTTTCGTACTGCAGACGCGGGTGCTGAACCGGTTACAAAACTATTTATTGAAACTGGTTTTTTTGACAGACCCGGACAAAAAAACCGGAAATGGTGGGACTCTCCAAGAATATTTTCCAGCACCTCCTTTTCCCATATGCAAAAATCTGGCAATACGGACCTGGGTGTTGGTATGTACCTGCTTAATAACAACGGATACAGAAAACTGAACCATGAAAGGCTGGGAAGAATGAACCTGAAGGTAAATCATGATAACGGCAAAGTTGATGGCCTCGCATATGGATTCAATTTAAATGCCGGCAAAATCAGAAAGATTGATTTTATTCTGTGGGAAGATGCCTGGCAGGGGGCTCTTAAGCAGCAGGAATCAACTGCAAATGAACTTAACGGGACCCTTCTTACCCTCGACCCCTGGATAAGCCTTGACGGAAAGGGCAAATACAGGCATGATATCAGGACCAGATTTCAGTTATCCGATAACACATATCCCGAAGCCGGTTTTAACGACAGCAGGGCACTTTCTTTTCTTGCAGAGTATCAGTTTTTTTACACTCTTTTTCCCTGGATTGATCTCAATATAGGGGTTTTTGAAAACTACAGTCATATTGTTTCAGAATTTTACGGCGATCATAATTCACTTAACCTTGCCGGATATACTCAACTGGATATCACTCCCGCGGAAAGGCTGAAGGTTGTTGGCGGACTGCGGGTGGAGTACAATTCCCTTAACGGGGAAAGAGACGCACTTACTCCCCTGTGCAGGGCGGGCATTAATTTCAGGATACTTGATTACACATTTCTCAGAGCATCATTCGGACAAGGATACAGGTATCCTTCAATTGCCGAAAAGCATGCTGCCACCACACTTGGTTCTGTTACAATAGTTCCAAACCCCTATATACAGCCCGAGTCAGGCTGGAGCTCGGAGATTGGCATCAAACAGGGTATATTTACCGGAAATCTGAACGGACAACTCGATCTGGCACTGTTTTATTCCCAGAACAAAGACATGATAGAATATCTGTTTGGCATTTATCCGGTTCACGGAGATGAATCATATGGTTTTGGATTCAGGGCCGACAATGTTGAACAGTCAAGGGTTTACGGAGGTGAACTTGAGTTTTCCATGACAGGCACAACAGGAATGTTTCAAAACTCCTTTACCGGAGGTTACACGTTTATGTATCCGGTGGAATTTGATCGGGAAACCGGTAAAAACAGGGATTTTTATCTTAAATACCGGCGGAAACACTCTTTCAAGCTAAGCCTTAACAGCAATTATGACAAATATGACTTTGGATTTATCTTTTATGCTTCTTCCAGAATGCTGAACATTGACGATGTTTTCCTTAATGAGCTTACGAGGGAGGATATCTTGCCGGGTTTTTATGAATACTGGAATGCCTCAAACAAGGGGTATATTATAATAGATCCCCACCTGGGTTATGCAATAAATCATAATTTCAAGCTTTCCCTGGCAGTAAAAAACTTATTTAATACTGAATATATGGGGCGTCCCGGCGATATAATGCCTCACAGGAATTTTAGCCTCAGGCTTTCCGGAAATTTCTAGATTATTACCTTTCCGCTAAAGACATGACAATGCGCAAAGTTAAAGCCATTTGGCTATGCAAATCTTTTAGTTTAAATTAAAAGCCAGCCTCCTTCTTGAACCTAATTGTATTCTGGCTTCATGAGGGTTTGATGTGTGTTTTGCAAATTATGCTTTGAGGTATTTATTTGCCGATACAGAAATTTTTGAAAATGTTGCCGAGTATTTCGTCCGTGGTGATCTCCCCGGTTATTTCCCCGAGGTAATGAAGCACTTCTCTTATGTCCATGGCAAGGAGGTCGCCGGAGAGCTGGTTTTCAAGGCCTGATGATGCGCGTACCACAGCTTCATGTGCCTTTTTTAATGCATTGTAGTGGCGGATATTGGTAACTACCAGATCCCTGTTGCCTGATTTGCTCTGTTTGACGATATTGAGCAAAATAGTTTTCATCTCCTCCAGTCCGCTCTTTGTCTTGGCTGAAATGCCAAGAACATAATCACTTTCCTTAAGGGAAGGGAAATGATCCTTCCGGGCAATTGATTTCAGTAATTTTCCGGATAATTGCTTTCTCCACCCGATCCCGGTTTTTGCACTGCTGCCGGTAATATCTGCGCTCCCGGTTATTAAGTTCCGGGTCCCTGGTACAAGATCGCTTTTATTTAATAAAAGGATAATTGTTTTGTCTTTAAATTCCTGTTTTTTTCGTAATTCTTCAAGCAGATGATTGATCTGCTCAGTCGGGTCAGAAGCATCAGCCATGAGTAATACGACAGTGGACAGACGGATCTTTTCCATAGTGCGTCTGATCCCCATAATCTCAATTCTATCGGAGGTCTCCCTGATACCAGCCGTATCAATGAACCTGAAACTTATTCCATCAATGTGTATCACATCTTCAATAGAATCCCTGGTTGTCCCCGGTATTTCTGAAACCAAAGCCTTTTCTTCCATTAACAGGAGGTTGAGAAGGGTGGATTTGCCCACGTTGGGTTTGCCGGCAATGACAACGGGAATACCATTTTTGAGTGCATTGCCAAATGCAAAGGAATTGGTTAGTGATTCCAGCCTTAAGGATAACTTGCTCAGCAAAAATTTCAATTTGTCCCGGTTTGCAAATTCAACATCCTCTTCACTAAAATCAAGCTCAAGCTCTATTAATGAGATGAATTCCAGAAGCCGGGAACGCAGACTGGTTATCTCCTGAGAAAACTCTCCCCGCATCTGTTGAATAACTACTTTATGAAATTCTTCAGATTCGGATTCAATCAGATCAGCAACTGCCTCTGCCTGTGAGAGGTCCATTTTACCATTTAAATAAGCCCTTTGGGTGAACTCTCCTGGTTTAGCGAGACCGGCACCATGATTAAGAAGTAACTCAAGAATCTTTTGCTGTATGTAGACCGATCCGTGACATGATATTTCTACCAGATCCTCACCGGTGTATGATCTGGGAGCCCTGAATATGGAGATCAGGACTTCATCTATCATCTGGCCTTTATCCACAATTTTACCATAATGTATAGTGCTGGCAGGTCGTTCGGATACCGGCAGGCCATTATCTGCGGGAAGGAATATCTTATCGCATATAGCCAGGCAATTAATCCCACTCAGGCGTAATAGAGCTATTGCTCCCCGGCCGGGGGGTGTTGCTATTGCAGCTATGGCTGATCCCTGATCCATTGGTTTTTTTTGTATGTAAAAATAGCTTTTTAAATAATGCCCTCAAAGCTATTACTTCTTGTACTTGTTACATGTCTGCCAGCATCGGTATAATAATTACCTTCGGTTGTTCCTTGCCAGTGTAAAATTGAAAAATAATTTTTATGTTTATAAACCATTCTATATAACTGTAGGATTAATATGGGGCTATACCACTACAGCCGTAAGTATATAAAAATATATGTTGCCTGTAATAATAATGGAATATTTATATTTGTACATTTAAAATTATCCGGTTAGTCCCGTAAGTTCACACCGTCTTTTAGGAGACTTATTTTTTAACATGCATATAGCTGATGGAATTATAGATACACATATCTGCATTGGTGCCCATTTAGTTTCCGGGGGACTGTTATATGTGTCGGGCAAAAAGATGCCCATGGAAGAAATTCCCGGAGTCGGTATTATGGGTGCAGCCCTGTTTGTAGCCTCCCTGGTCCATTTTCCTTTTGCGGGGACTTCAATACATCTCGGGTTATTTGGTATTGCAGGGATTGTTCTGGGTAAAAATGCATTTCCGGCAATTTTCACCGCACTGCTTTTCCAGTCGCTTATTTTTCAACATGGCGGCTTGCTTACTTTGGGCGTAAATGCCCTGAACATGGGGGCAGGAGCTTACGTTGCCTGGCTGATATGGAGGATGTGGAAGGTTCCGGAATATATCAGGGCACCATTGGCAGGATTTTCAGGTATTATCATTCCTGCTTTGCTGATGACTGCCGAATTCCGGCTGTCAGGTTACGGAAGGGGAATAGTTTACCTTTTTGCAGTATACCTGGTGGCTGCTTTTATTGAAAGTGCGATTACTTTTTCGGCAGTTAAATTTTTACGGAGGGTAAAGCCTGAAATATTAAATTAAAATAAAATAATAACAGTTTTCCGGTTATTTCTTTAACCGTTCATGACTATTATAGAGCATCCATAAATTTAAAAAACATTATAACTTAAAGAATATATCATGAAAAATTTTATTGGCAGGTTAATTTTACTGAGTGTGTTTGCTTTGCTTGCTTTCAATCCTGAAATTAATGCGCACAGGATCAATTTTGAAACATCAACAGAACCACCGGTAATCACTGTAAAAGCTTTCTTTTCCAGGACGGCTCCACTGGTTGGTGCCATGGTTGACGTTTATGCTCCCGGCGATGATCAGCCATATCAAACCGGGCGGACAGACAAGGCCGGGTTTTTTGCCTTCATACCCGATCGTACAGGAGAATGGACAATGAGGGTTGATGATGAGAGGGGGCATGTGGACAGGGTTACTGTTGAAGTTGCCGGCACTTTTTTTAGCGGCGACAATTTAGTACCTGAGGAAACCCATCCTGAAGAAATACAGGAGCGGATGGTTGCAATTGAAAAAACAGGGACGGGTAATGACTTTCAGGTTTTTTACAGAGTAATTACCGGGCTGGCACTTATTTTTGGCCTCACCGGAATTATTTACGGGGTAAAAGCACGTCAGGCAATGCGTAATAATAGTTAAAAACCTTGAAGCATTCTTTTATTGATAAATACAGTGATCTGGAATCCCCTGTTCACAGTCTTGACCCCAGGGTCAAGCTGATAGCGGTGTTTTCTGCCATTATAATAATTGTATCGGAACCCCGGGGGGAAATTATTCCCCTGGTTTTTTATGCCTTGCTTATCTTTATCCTGGTATTGCTAAGTCGTGTACCAACAGGTTTTATTTTAAGCCGGTGCCTGATAGTTTCTCCCTTTATACTTGCAGCGGCAGCTTTTTATCCCATTTCAATAATGTTAACCGAAAACTACCAGTCACTTCAATCGCTCCGGCCGGAGTTTAAAGTGGCTGTATCTGTTGCAGTAAAGGCACTTTTATCTGTTGTTTTGCTTACGGTACTGGTTTCGAGTGATAAATTTCACAATCTTCTGCTTGGCATGCGCCGGCTGAAAATGCCAAAACTAATAGGTATATTGTCGGCACTCATGTACAGGTATATTTTTATTCTTTATGACGAGGCATTGCGTACAACAAGAGCAAGAGACAGCAGGACCCCGGGGAAACTCAGAACCGGCAAACTTAAAACCTTCGGAAACCAGAGTGCCCTGATATTCCTGAGAAGCTGGGAAAGATCACAAACAATACATAATTCAATGTTATCAAGGGGTTTTGAAGGTGAGTTTCCCGGTATGCGTAAATTGTCAGTCCGAAGAACAGATATTTTTTATTCTTTATTCTTTATTATCATATTTTTGGCAATCCGTTTAACAAATCACAGCGGGGGTTGTTTTCCCTTTAACTGATAATTTATATATGCCTGCCGGAATACACATAAAAAATCTGACTTTTTCATATGCACCGGATAAGCCTGTTCTGAATAATGTTTCACTGGATATAAATCCGGGAGAAAAACTGGGTATCATCGGGCCTTCGGGTGCGGGAAAATCAACACTTCTATTACATCTTAATGGTATACTGACCGGTAGTGGAGTTGTCAGGATAGGAGAAACAGTGGTTGGGAAAAAAAGTCTTTCTGAAATCAGGCGGAAAGTGGGACTGGTCTTTCAAAACCCTGATGATCAGTTGTTCAACCCTACAGTTGAGGAAGACATAGCTTTTGGCCCGCTCAATTTTGGATTAAGCATTGAGGAAACCGACCGTAAGGTTCAGGATACATTAAGGGCAATGAACCTGGAGGGTTTTGAAAAATATGAGTCACATCATTTGTCGATGGGTGAACGCAAACGGGTTGCACTGGCAACTGTTCTTGCAATAAATCCGGAAGTAATCGCTTTTGATGAGCCCTTTTCCAGTCTGGATCCGGCAATGGTTCTTCAGCTTATAACCCTTATAAACGGACTTGAAGCAACCCTGGTTATTGTTTCCCAGTCAATATTGCCTCTTATATCCTGTTGTGAAAGAATAGCTGTTATAAATAAGGGCGAACTTGTGGCTGTCGGGCCCAGAGATGAAATAATAAAGGACAGGGAACTAATGCGGTCCAGTGGAATGGATCTGAGTTTTTACACAAAAATTTGCCGGGAGTATTTTACAGAATAAATAAGTTAAAAATTCATATTTTTATGTTTTGTTTAAACGGATTGTATAGCACCTGCTTTGAGAATCATTTTCCTGCCTTCTAAAAGATCACAGTGCTTCTATGATTGGGTTTTCAGTTAAAAGGATATTAAACTGATTAATAATTTTACACAATGGATAATATTGCAGAAAAAAAGTTAAATGAGTTAAAAAAAGAGTTATCAAAATATGATGATCTTATTATAGCATATTCAGGGGGACTGGATAGTGCGTTATTACTTAAAGTAGCACAAATGGTTATGGGGGAGAGGGTACTGGCGGTTATTTCAGATTCTCCTTCAATACCCCGCAACGAGCTTGATACTGCCATTCGGTTTGCAAGGGAAACAGGAGCACGGCTGAGAGTTATCAATACAAAAGAGATAGAAAACCAGGATTATAGCCGGAACCCCGACAACCGCTGCTATTTTTGCAAAACAGAACTGTATGAATCTGTAGAACTACTGGCCCGTGAGGAAGGCATCCGGTATGTAGCCAATGGTACCAATCTTGATGACCTTGGTGATTACCGGCCGGGACTAAGGGCAGCAGATGAACACCAGGTTGTCAGTCCCCTGAGGGATGCCGGTCTGACCAAGGATGATATACGCCTGGTAGCTAAAAAGCTTAATCTGGAGATTTGGGACAAACCTGCCAGTCCTTGCCTGGCATCGCGAATTCCCTATGGAAGCCCTGTTACCCGTGCAAAACTTAGCCAAGTGGAGGAAGCTGAAAATTTTGTTAAATCATTTGGAGCTAAAGAATTGAGGGTTCGGCATTTCGGAGGAAAGGCCGTATTGGAAGTAAATCCTGTCTATATGGAGCTAGTGGACTCAAATTATCAGGAGATAAAATCAAAATTTGCCACTCTTGGGTTTGACGAGTTGGAAATAAAAGAATTTCAAAGCGGATCTCTAAATAAATTAATCAATATTAATGCAAAAAGATAAGATAAAAGAACTTCTAAACAGAGTTCAAAACCGGGAGACCAGTGTTGATGATGCTCTTCTTAAACTGGCAAATCTTCCCTTCGAGGATATTGAATATGCAAAACTGGATCATCACAGGACACTTCGCCGGGGTTACCCTGAAGTGGTGTTTTGCCAGGGCAAAACCATTGAACAGGTAAAAAATATTTTTCTACGGCTTGCCAGTCAAAACAGTGTGCTCGGTACCCGCGCAACTTCCGAAATGTTTGCGGCAGTGAGTTCAGTTCTTCCCCGGGCCCAATTTAACGAGCTGGCACGAACTATTACAGTAAAACATGAGGATGCCGTTGAAGAACCTGGTCAGGACAGGCATATACTGGTGATCAGCGCCGGTACCGCAGATATTCCGGTTGCTGAAGAAGCGGTTGTAACAGCCAGGTTTATGGGAAACCAGGTAAAAAACCTTTATGATGTAGGTGTTGCCGGCATTCACAGGTTGCTTGGAAACAAACAGAAACTTGATGAGGCAAATGTCATAATCGTAGTTGCCGGAATGGACGGCGCTCTTCCTTCGGTGGTCGGGGGACTGGTGGAAAAGCCGGTAATTGCCGTTCCGACCTCGGTTGGATATGGAGCAAGTTTTAACGGTATAGGCCCCCTTCTTACAATGCTTAGTTCATGCTCACCGGGGATTACCGTGGTCAATATTGATAATGGTTTTGGTGCAGCCTATTCCGCTTCGCTGATTAATAAGCATAAATATTAATTTTCACAGCAAAAATGAAAATAGCTTACTTTGATTGTTTCTCAGGTATCAGCGGTGATATGATAGTGGGTTCGTTGCTTGATGCAGGACTCGGTTTTGCCGAACTTGAAAATGAAATAAAAAAACTCGGTCTCGGGAATGTTAAAATAAAAGCCTCCAAAATTGTTAAGCAGAATATTGCTTCTACAAAGTTTGACGTGATCTGCGAGGAACAGAGACATCACCGCCACCTTGAGGATCTGAATGCAATGGTGGAAAAATCCTCACTGGAAAAGGAGGTAATAGAGACGGCAAAAGAGGTCTTTATGAAAATTGCCGTGGCTGAAGCCAAAATTCATGATATGCCGCTTGAAAAAGTCCATTTTCATGAAGTTGGCGCAGTTGATACTATTATCGATGTGGTGGCAGCGCTTACCGGATTTAAAAAGCTCGGTATTGAAAAAGTTTTTTGCTCCCGTTTGAATGTTGGTTCTGGTTTTGTTACTTTTTCTCACGGTAAATTTCCGGTACCGGCACCGGCCACAGCCGAAATTCTAAAGGGGGTTCCTTCATATTCAACTGATTCCAAAGGGGAGCTGGTAACACCGACCGGTGCAGCAATTATCACTGCACTGGCAGACACCTTTGGTGACATGCCGTCGATGATTACTACTGCAATAGGATATGGTGCAGGATCTAAAGATTTTGAGCATCCCAATGTGCTGAGGTTATTTATTGGTGATGCTGATAATCAAAAGCCTGCAGATGATGTTTATGTAATCGAGACAAATATTGACGACATGAATCCGCAATGGTATGATCACATCATCGACCGCTTATACATGGAGGGTGCGCTCGAGGTGTTTCTTACAAATATACAGATGAAGAAAAACCGCCCGGGCACAAGGCTTACCATACTGGGAAAACCCATTGATAAAGAAAAGCTTTTACATGTTATTTTCAGTGAAACAACTTCTATAGGAGTGAGGATAAGAAAGGAGGCGCGTGAAATACTGAAAAGAGAAACCAGTAATATTACCACACCACATGGCAAGGTGAAAGTTAAAATTACATGGTATAAAGGTGAAAAGGTTAATCTGAAGGTTGAGTATGATGACCTTAAGAGGCTGGCCCGTGAAAATGGTATGCCGCTAAAGCAGATTTCAGAAGAAATTGATAAGTATATAAGCAGAAACCCTGCAGGGTAAGTTTTAAAAAATCTTATAATTTTGGACCTGATTTTCATAACAGGGATATTTTCACTTAATAAGCGAATTGTCACCGAATGAGATCAAAGGATAACAAGTACCAAAACTAAATATTATCTCAATGAGTGTTCTTGTCAATAAAGATTCCAGGGTCATTGTCCAGGGATTCACCGGCAGTGAGGGAAGTTTTCATGCATCACAGATGATTGAATACGGAACCACTATAGTTGGAGGAGTAACACCCGGCAGAGGGGGACAAAGACATCTGGAAAGGCCCGTATTTAATACTGTATCAGATGCCGTGAAGAAAACCGGTGCAGATACTTCAGTTATATTCGTGCCTCCTGCTTATGCTGCCGACGCCATAATGGAGGCCGCAGAAGCAGGAATTAAACTGGTTGTTGCAATAACAGAGGGTATACCAGCCGCATCTATGGTAAAAGTGAAAGCATACCTCAGGGGCCGTGAAACAGTGCTAATCGGGCCAAATTGCCCGGGGATCATTACACCGGGCGAGACTAAAATTGGAATTATGCCCGGATTTATTCATAAAAAGGGTGGTGTTGGCATTGTTTCCCGTTCAGGAACCCTCACCTATGAAGCAGTTGATCAAGTCACTAAAATCGGACTTGGTCAATCTACATGCATAGGCATAGGAGGTGATCCAATAATCGGCACCAGTACCCTGGATGCTGTTAAACTATTTATGGAAGATCCGGAAACTGAAGGCATAATAGTTATTGGAGAAATAGGGGGTGGAATGGAAACAGAAGCTGCCCTGTGGATAAAAGAAAACGGCACTAAGCCTGTAGTTGGTTTTATTGCCGGACAAACTGCCCCCAAAGGCAGAAGGATGGGGCACGCCGGAGCAATAATTGGTGGCAGTGAAGATACTGCTGAAGCTAAAATGAAGATAATGAGGGAATGTGGTATTACTGTAATGGAGTCACCTGCCGATATTGGCAGGGCCATGGCAAAACTAATTAATTAGTAAATGGCTGTAATATCCCTGTGAATAGAGGATTGTGCTGTTAACACAGAGGTTCATTAAAAAAATTCCTTCATCATTTCCTCAACCGTTTCAATTCCAATTCGTTTAGCTACGATTGTTTTATCCGAATCCAGGATATATATGGTAGGAGTGCTGTAAATATCATAGTTATGGCGAAAATAGGTTTTATTCTCAGGGTCATAAACATTTAACCAATTAAGGTTGTTACTATCTATGTATTCTGACCATTCGTTCATATCTGAGTAAATATAAACTCCGAAAACCTCAAGGCCCTTATCCCGGTACTCCCTGTATAGTTTATTAAGCCTGGGTGTCACAACCTTACAGTGCCCGCATGATGGCTCATAAAAATATATTATGATAAATTCTGCTTCAATATCAAGCAGACTTATATATTCGTGTTCGGGTGTCCTCATTTTCATTTCCGCAGCGGTACGCCCTATAAGATTAGGTTTAATCCTTTCAACTCTTACCCTGAGTTTTTGTTTAGTTTCTTCATTAATCCAGAACGCCTCTCCGCTCAGGTAGTACCTTTGTGCCAGCTCAACAAAAACCTCATCAAGTCCCATTATATGAGATCTTTCATAATGATTGAGAAGGTAGACAAGTACATATTGAAACACCTTGTCATTAGCTTTGGACATTTCTATTACCCTGATTGCTTCAGGAATGATTGTTTGAGGCTGCTGGATAATAGTACGGTTAAAAAAATGTTCCAGTTTATTGTGCAGTACAGGGGTTCTCAATAACCGCTCATCTGAAAAATCAATATTGTCAAAAAAATGATTTTTATTGTATTCATATCCCATAGACCACCTGAGCGAATCAGGATTTTCTGCATCGGCCGGTATATTAAAGTCCGGTATTTCCGGATTTTGCATGGCTTTTATCATATTAGCCAGCATAGAACCCGGGTGGTTTTCGATTATGGATTTCCAGTATTCCTGCACTTCATTATCAAGAGCTTTTCCCCTTTCCCGGAGATATTGCAGTGAATCCGGATTACCCTGATTTTTTTCAATTCTTTCCTGAAGGGCCGAGGAGGCAGACTGCTGTTCATTCATAAACCTGTGATATTCTACGAACTGCTTGTTTTCATCTGATCCTTCCACCCGAATGTTTTTTACCGGTTCTTCCAGGCTGGTTTCAATTCGGAAATCCTGTTCGCGGTCAATAAGCAGTTCGAAATAGTTCATATCAGGCATTACCACGAGATAAATACCACCGGGAAGGGTTTCTCCGCTGAAAACCCCCTGTCCCCGGGAATCAAGCTGCAGGGTGTCTTTTATATACTTCCTGTTTCCAAAATGATATGCCAGCATAAGGGTGCTGTCCTGAAGTCCCTCGATTTTAATTTGTATATTATATCCAGATGAGTAGAGCGGTTGTACAGATGCAAAAAATAATGCAACAAGTATAATAATAAGATTAATTATCTTCATAAGTAAATATTTTATTTCCGTAAAAATACAAGATTTATTTCAGCCGGCTTTTAACTTGCCGGCTTATTTCCTGCAGACAGCAAAAATAGCACCAAGTATTGAATTTTTAGTAAAATGCCTGCATTTTTCGAGATAAAAAATTTTCAAACCTGATTCGCAGGTACTTTATAAATCAGTTAATTGTTTTGTATAAATTCAGCAATATATGTACTTCATTTTCCCAGTTCAGATCTTCTGCTGCTTTCTTCAGATTTTCACTTAAGCCCTGTTTGGATTTGCCCGTAAGTATAGTATTGATCTTTTTTGCAATTTCATAAGGGGAATGGTCATTGACAATAAGTCCGATATTATACTTATTCACAATATTGCTTGTTTCAGGCATAGGTGATACTATAACCGGCACCCCTGCCATTATATAGTCGAATAGCTTGTTTGGAAGACTGTACCTGTAGTTAAGGTTACTGTCTTTATCAAGTGATAACCCGCAATCACAAAGTCTTGTAAGGCACATTAGTTCATTATAGGGCATAGGGGATATAAATATTACTTTATGGCTTAACCGGCTTTTAATGACTTTGTTTTTAAGTTCCGGAATTACATCACCCCTGCCTGCAATCACAAGTACTGCATCATCAACAAAATGCATGGCTTCAACAGCTTCTTCGGCACCCCTGTCACGGTTTATTCCTGATCCCTGTAAAATGATCAGTTTTTTGTTTTCCGGAAGGCCAAAAAAAGATGGGTGTAAATTGTTGCCATTTTTTGTCTTAACCGGCACATTTCTTATTACATGGACTTGTTTCCCGTATTTTTCTTCATAGATGCGGGCAAGGGAATTATTTACCGTTATAATATACTGAAGACGCGGAAATATTAAGTTTTCGACAATTTCCCATACCTTCCTTTTAAAGTGCCGGTTAATAAGTTCGGGAACGCCGGTAAAGTATTCATGCGCATCATAAATAACTGGTTTGCCCTTCAAACGGGAGGCAATATAGTTTGCCGGGAGCGTATCCAGATCATTTGAATGCAGAATATCAAAACGGGTACAAAGCAGGAATATTAACAACCGTACATTGTACTCGGCATAAAAGAGCACTCCTTTATTAAACCAGTGCTTTACTTGAAGTGTCTTATAGTGCCTGCTGGTTAATGGAATACTATCCGGTAATTTTCTGCCTGTTAGAATTATATCATAGCCATTATCATGCAGGGAGTCGCATAAACGTTTTACTCTTTGATCTGTTGTAAGATCATTGGTTACAGAGATGATGACGCGTTTATTATTCACACTGGCAAATTAGCATATAAAAAGTATCAATTGCAAGTAGCACAAATGGAATTTATTGTTTGCAAAAAGGCTAAATAAGTTATAATGAAACAGGTTAAACAAATTAATAATCAATTAATTATATTTTGCAGTTAAGTCATATTCAGTGTTTCAAACGTATGGATCCCTTTGCTTTGTTCATATCTTTTTGTGTTACGCAGTATCCTGGGGATTCATAAGTAAATATTAATATTAAATCATTGGTCTTATGGATCTTACCATGACAATATTTTCATTGTATTTTGTGTGGGCTATCTTTTTTAAAGAACCCGCCCACATGGGGCTTCATTCGTATAAAGTATAGTTAGCAATTTGTTTAACAATGTGTTACCAATTCATGATTCGGATATTTTACTTTTCAATCCATGGAACCCGCATGGTTTGTTCATGTTATTTTGTCTGCCA
>SLPB01000040.1 GCA_007132225.1 Bacteroidales bacterium
AAGTCTGCAGTGTGCTGGATATAACAAGAGAGGGGGTGAGGTTGTGGAAAAACAGGCTCCGCCGACAAGGACTTAAAGGATTAAGGCAAGGGAAGGTAGGCAAACGATCCAAATTAAACCTTCAGAGAAAGAATGCACTCAAAAAAATCATCAAAAAACCCCCGGTAGCCCAGGGGTATAAAAATAAAAAGTGGACCGGTTTAATAGTACAGGATTATGCCAAAAAACATTGGGGCATTGATATCAGCCTAAGAACAGCTCAGCTCTGGCTTTCCGATGTCAGGTGATTTTTTTTCATGCGTTTGCCCTGAACTTATTTGAAGGAATTTATTCGTACAATTGCCTGTTCCCGGCATAATACAAATCATATATACCATGGATGGTATCCGATTAATCTTATTATCTTTGCAATCGTAATAAAGCTTTTTTGAAGATGGCGGACACAAATAAAAAAAAGGGTTTTTTTAAGCGACTAAAATATAAGTACAGGTTTATAATTTTTAATGACCATTCTTATGAAGAAGTAATATCAGTCCGCCTCACCAAGCTAAATGTCTTCTCAATAATAGGTACTTCGGTTGTTTTCCTTATTGTTTTGGTTACGGTATTGATTGCTTTTACCCCTATACGTGAATATATTCCGGGTTATCCTGACGGCAGCACGCGCCGTGATATCATCATGAATGCAATCTTGCTTGATTCTCTTGAAAATGAAATAAGGATTCGGGAACAGTTTTTGGAAAACCTGAGAGATATTGTCGCAGGCAGGGAACCACGATCATATGAATATACCCCTGACACAAATATGAGGGTAGATGATATTGCTTTTAGGCGGTCAGCCGAGGATTCGGTTTTAAGGGCTCAAATCGAAGGGGAGGAGCAATTTAACCTGACGGTTTCAAGAGAAATGACATTAGCCGGATATACCCCGGCAAGCCATTTTTATGCTCCAACAAAAGGACTTATCATAAACAGGTTTAATCCTGATCAGAGTCATTATGGGGTGGACATGTTAACAGAAATTAACCAGCCGGTTCTGGCCGTGATGGAAGGGACAGTCACTTTTGCAAACTGGACAGTTGAAACAGGTTATGTTATACAGATACAGCACCCGAATAATTATCTTTCCCTTTACAAGCATAATGCTGAACTGCTTAAACGAGTCGGAGAGCACGTAAGAGCCGGTGATGCCATTGCTATTGTCGGCAATACAGGTGAACTTTCCACAGGTCCGCACCTGCATTTTGAACTTTGGCAGAATGGATCTGCGCTTAATCCTGAAAATCATATTCTCTTTTAACTTTAGGGAATATAGATCCTTAACGCAGATAGAAGTTATGAAGCGTCCGAAAAAAAAAGTACACAGAATAATATGCAAATCACAGTTTTAAAAAATTAATATATTGAAGAATATTACGTTTCAGTTGTCAGTCAGATTAAAGGTTAAGGAAAAAAAGGTTAAATGCGGACTTAAATTTGTAAATATAAAAAAGTGAAGAAAAGAGTTGCAATACTTGGTTCTACAGGTTCAATCGGGACACAGGCGCTGGAGGTAATTGGCAGTTTTCCTGAACACTTTCAGGTTGAAGTGCTTACGGCCAATAATAATGTAAACCTGTTGATAGAACAGGCTGTAATTTTTGAACCTAATGCTGTGGTCATTGCAAATGAGGACAAATACCCTCTTATATCCGAAGCTCTTAAAAACCATCCGGTTAAGGTATATGCCGGCAATGAGGCGCTTGAACAGGTTGTTCAGATGGAAACAATTGATATTGTTCTTGCTGCAATGGTTGGCTATTCAGGACTCGTGCCGGTAATAAATGCAATCAAGGCTGGCAAGCTCATTGCTCTTGCAAATAAGGAGACACTGGTTGTTGCTGGGGATATGATTACCAGGCTTGCACGGGAAAAGAATGTGCCGGTTATTCCGGTAGACTCTGAGCACTCGGCAATTTTCCAATGCCTTGTGGGAGAACCAGACTCTATTGAAAAAATTTACCTGACTGCATCAGGAGGGCCATTCAGGGGACAGAACCGGACATACCTTTCCGGAGTTACAAAAAATGAAGCACTTCGTCATCCGAACTGGGAGATGGGTGCCAAGATTACTATCGATTCAGCTACCTTAATGAATAAAGGTCTTGAGGTTATTGAAGCAAGATGGCTCTTTGACCTTCAACCGGAACAGATTGACGTTGTCATACATCCCCAGTCAATTTTACATTCCATGGTTCAGTTCAGGGATGGTTCAATAAAGGCACAATTGGGATTGCCGGATATGAAGCTTCCCATACTGTACGCCTTTAGCTGGCCGGACAGAATAAAATCGCGTTTTCCCCGTTTCAGTTTTACAGATTATCCGGAGTTGAATTTTGAAGCTCCTGATCTTGAATGTTTTCCCAACCTGACATTAGCATATCAGGCAATGCATGAAGGCGGAACTATGCCGTGTGTGCTGAATGCTGCCAATGAGGTTGCTGTTGAGGCCTTTCTGGCTGAGAGGATCGGATTCTACGGAATTTCCGATGTAAATGAGCAAACCATGAACCGGATTGGACTGGTGAAGGATCCGGGACTGGAAGATTTTCATGAAGCTGACAAAGAAGCCAGGCTTTTTGCAGCCAGCCTCATATAGTCCCGAACAATTTAATATTAAGTTTGTTTCAACGTGCAAATAAATTAAAATGGAAATACTTATAAAAGCAGCACAATTTTTTCTTGCCCTGTCGATTCTTATAATCTTGCATGAATTCGGACATTTTGTTTTTGCCCGGCTATTTAATACCAGGGTTGAAAAATTCTACCTCTTTTTTAATCCATGGTTTTCTCTTTTTAAGATTAAAAAAGGCGATACGGAGTTTGGTATGGGTTGGGTGCCACTTGGTGGATATGTAAAGATATCGGGTATGATTGATGAGTCAATGGACAAGGAGCAGATGAATAAAGACCCGGAGCCGTATGAGTTTCGTTCCAAACCGGCATGGCAGAGATTGCTTATAATGCTGGGTGGGGTGATGGTGAATTTTGTGCTGGCCCTGGTGATTTATGCATCTATGCTATACGCATGGGGAGAAAGATATCTGCCGGCTGAAAACCTTACTTATGGCATACATGCTGATTCTCTCGCCCGTGAAATTGGACTACAGCATGGCGACTATATTGTCGCACTTGATAATAAACCTGTTGACAGGTTTTTTCAGATAGTGCCTGATATTGTTCTGGACAAAGTGGAAACAATACAGGTTAATCGCAACGGCGAGCTGGTCAATGTTCCCGTTCCTGATGATATTATCCCGAAACTCTTATCGGGGACCTCCTTTGTTGACATGCGTATACCATATATTGTGCGTGACTTTCCTGAAGATTCAAATGCCAAAGAGGCCGGTATAAGAGAAGGTGACAGGATTATTGGCTTGAATGATAAGGAATTGCCTTATTTCTATGAGTTCAATGAACAATTAATGGCTTATAAAGGTCAGGAGGTCGAAGTTACCGTGGAGAGAAACGGAAGTGCTATAGATATACCCGTTCAGGTTACAGTTGAGGGGCAATTGGGGATTATGCCGCTGGGTGAGCTCAATAAATTTTTTGAATTCAGAACACTGGAGTATTCTTTTTTTGAGTCAATACCAGCGGGAATTTCAAAGGGCATGGCAACGTTCAGCAGTTATCTTAAGCAACTTAAGATGATATTCTCGCCACAGACCGGAGCTTACAAGTCCCTTGGAGGATTTATCACAATCGGAAGTATTTTCCCGGGATCATGGGACTGGCAGATATTCTGGAATATGACAGCCTTTTTATCAATTGTCCTTGCAATAATGAATCTTCTCCCAATCCCCGCGCTTGATGGCGGTCATGTTATGTTTCTGGTTTACGAAATGGTTGCAGGGAGAAAACCCAGTGACAAGTTTATGGAGTATGCACAGCTCACAGGTATGCTGTTGCTTTTTGCACTTATTTTTTATGCCAATGCAAACGATATTGTAAGATTATTGCGTTAATAGATTATCAGGCAAATTGGCTTTAATTCCTATATTTATTAGTACATTTGTGCTCACATTATAATTAAAAAGATATGACTGATCTATTTGTTTTGGGAGCCATGATTGGCCCGTGGCAGATCGTCCTTATAGTTGTTATTATACTTCTGCTCTTTGGAGGTAAAAAGATACCTGATTTAATGAAAGGTCTCGGAGAGGGAATAAAGGAGTTTAAAAAAGCGACCAATGAGAAGGATGACGACAAGGATGATGAAAAGCCCATAGAGGAAAAGGATAAGTAATTTTATTGTGTTAATTCGACTGTCCGGATTATTATTTGTTCTTCTGTTATTGACCGCGGGGCCTGCCGGTGGCAGTAATAACAGTTTTACCAATGATCTTTTACTGGAATACCGGATTGCCGAACTTGATCTTATAACACCTGTACCCCTTGATTTTAATCAGCATGTAAAGGAATTTATCTCTTTGTTTACCGAAGAGAGACATGAGATCATAGGCAGGGTTATTGGCCTGAGCGAGCTGTATTTTCCTGTAATAGACGAGATCCTTGACCGCAATAATCTGCCGTTCGAGATAAAATACATTTCCGTAGTTGAGTCGGCCCTTGATCCTTATGCCGTTTCTCCGTCCGGGGCAGTCGGCTTATGGCAATTTTTGATGCATACGGCCAGGATGTTTGACCTTGAGGTTAATTCCTACATTGATGAGCGGCGGGATATCTACAAATCCACCGAAGCCGCTGCAAGGTATATGTCGTATCTTTATGATATGTTCGGGGACTGGCATCTGGTGTTTGCTGCATATAACAGTGGCCCGGGTGCAGTCAGGAATGCTATTGAACGGTCAGGGGGAAGCAGAAATTACTGGGAGATCAGAAAATATCTTCCTGAACAATCCCAGAGGTTTATTCCTGCATTTATAGCGATTAACTACCTGATGAAGTACTACGAGGACCATAATATTGAACCGGTCCCACCTGCTTACACTTTTGAATGTATAGATACGCTGCATATTTCAAGGGCGCTTTCATTTAGCCAGATAAGTTTAGAGCTGGATATTCCTGTTGAAACTCTCCGCCTACTTAACCCGGTTTACCGGATTGACCGCATTCCTGCAAACCGGAAGTCAAACACCCTGATCTTACCGGTGGATCTTATCAATCCTTTTATTCATAGCTTTGAGCGTGTTTTTACTCATGGACTTAGCAGTAATGCACCGGATAATAATGTCGTTACCGGCAGTGAGCTTATCAGGATCACCCACAATGTAAGGAGAGGAGAATACATTCATAAGATTGCGATGATCTATGGGACAGTTGCCGGCAGGATAATGGAATGGAACAACCTTGATAGTGATTCAATTTATGTGGGTCAGGATCTTACCTTATGGGTGCGACCTGAGGTCTTTGAAATACTTGATGCCAGTCTACCATTCTCTGTTGAAGATCATGAAGGGATCAGCCAGTAGCGTGTCAATTAACCACAAATACCAGTAATGTCATTTTTGCCGTTATCTATTGAGCACCTTAAACAATAATTACTTATGAAGCTAAACCAATTTATTCTTAAAACATCGGGATTGCTGGCCGGTATCATTTTGCTGACTTCCTGCGG
>SLPB01000051.1 GCA_007132225.1 Bacteroidales bacterium
AGGGGAACTGCATTGTGGGCACTTGGTTCGTTGCCGTGAACACCATAACCCAGGCGGATAATTGCGGGCATATTGCTTATATCAATATCTGCAGATACCCCCGGATCAGTGAGGGCAAGATGGTTTTGCCTTATTTTTTCAAGATTCTTCTGATTTTCCTCAGATGTTATAACAAGATGCAATAAAGGCCTGTGCTGGTAAGATCGGGCATACTCATAAATCATGGCCCTCTCCGATTTTTCAGCAATAATATGCATATAATGAGCCAGAAGGGCATGGTTGATGTGCCATTCACCAATCTGGTAATCCAGGAATTCTTCAGGGGTGGTGATCCGTTCATCATAATCTATGTCGGGAATATAATAATTCAGTTCAACCTGGGCAGTTAATTTTAAAAAAACAAATAAGAAAATGACAACAAGGTTTTTTTTCAGCATGGTAAAAAAATTTCAAATAGGTTAATTAAGAGAGTTAAAATTATTATTCCCCTTTACGTCTCTTAAAATAATGCTTTGAGTCGCCCCATTCTCCATAGCCTATTTCATCGCCCGCCATATGGATCCTGGCCTCAAGGCAGCTGCTGCAATCCTCAGCTTCTTCGTCGGTACAGGGTTTATTTTTATAAAGTTTATAGCTGTCCCTGTATTTGCCAGGGGTAATATTGGGCATAATCACATTGGCTCCGGCCATGAGTGCTTTTTCCCTACCCATGGGGTCAATTGCCTGCATTGCTGTGGCGGCCGCTATATTAATGTCTTTCATAATTATTCTCAGAAGGGAAATGACTTTAAGAGCCAGGTGGAAACGTTCCCCGGGTGAAGGAAGGAGTTCTCTCTGCTCATACATAGGTGTATCCTCATGCTCAATATAAGGGCCCAGCCCCACCATGTCAATGTCAAAATCTTTTATGAATAATATATCATCTGCAATATCCTCCGGCGTTTGGAATGGCAATCCCACCATTATTCCTGTGCCGGTCTGGTAGCCAATATCTTTAAGTGACTTCAGGCATTCTATTCTCCTGTTTAAGTTATGATTTTTATCATCGGGATGGATCCTTCTGTACAGTTCAGGGTTGGATGATTCTATCCTGAGGAGATAGCGGTGTGCACCTGCATCGAACCATCTCCTGTAGACATCCTTTGTCTGTTCGCCCAGTGATATTGTTATTCCCAGCTGATTATTACTGATATTTTTTATTTCCCTCAGAAGTTTCTCGATTCTGTCGGTAAAGCCTTCACTTTCCAGCTCCCCGGACTGGAGTACAACAGATGCATACTTGTTTTTGTATGCAAACCTTA
The DNA here is from genome assembly GCA_007132225.1 of Bacteroidales bacterium. Classification (GTDB taxonomy): domain Bacteria; phylum Bacteroidota; class Bacteroidia; order Bacteroidales; family PUMT01; genus PXAP01. The sequence continues at coordinate 1,302 of SLPB01000051.1, forward strand.
CTGCGTCGAGTATTTCTTTATCACCAAGGTTGTAGCGTTTGACCTTTTTATTATCCCTGCGTATTCCGCAATAATAGCAATTTTTCCCACAAATATTTGAGAACTCCACCAGTCCCCTGTAATAAACCTTCCTTCCGACATACCTGGCTTTGACTTCCGCACTCTTTTTGTAAAGCATATTTCTCTCCTCTCCTTCTGCAGAAAGAAGTCTGAGCAGTTCTTTTTTTGAAAAATCCTCCTTTTCCAGTAATTCCTTTAAATCGTTCTTCATTTTAGAGTCTGTCTATAAAGTAAATGTCTGGATCAGAAAGTCACATCTTGAGAATTTTTAAAAGCTTAACTCAGCAGGAGGACATTATAAACAGACACTAATTAGATATGAGTGATGTCCCTTGAATAAGGAATTACAATATTACAATTTAATCATAAAAACCCGGAGATGCTCACCGGGTTTTTATGATAATAAATTTTTGACAAATCCCGGAACTAATGCATTATAACTACATTAACCCTTTTTGGATCAGGAAAGGCTCAATAGAGGGTTCATGACCACGGAACCTGACGTAGGCATCCATGCCCTCCCATAATGAATTTTCAGCAAGAATATATTTTCTGAATCTTTCAGCCAGCTCCTGGTTGAAAAGATCTCCCGACTCTTTGAATGCCATGAAAGCATCGGCATCCAGAACTCCGGCCCATCGGTAAACATAGTAACCGGCAGCGTATCCTGTTCCGAAAATATGTCCGAAATAGGTAGTGCGCCATCGGGGAATTATCTCATCAGGCATTCCTATTCTTTTCATTGATTCTTGTTCAAAGCTGTTAACATCTATTATTTCTCCATGTTCAGCAGTGTGCCAGTCCATATCAAGGAATGCCGAAGCCAGATATTCAGTGTTCATAAAGCCCTGGTTGAAATGCTCGGCGCTTCTGAGTTTTGTGATCAGTTCATCAGGTATAGGTTCGCCGGTTTCATAATGCAAGGCGTACTTTTTAAGTAATTCCGGTTCACCTGCCCAGTTTTCCAGTATCTGCGAGGGCAGTTCGACAAAGTCCCTCGGTACACTGCGGCTTGTTCTTCTGTATTGTCCTTCTGCAAAAAAGTTATGAAGTGCATGTCCGAACTCATGAAAATATGTGGTTGTTTCATCCCAGCTCAGCATTGCAGGTTCTCCCCCGGTGGGCCTGCTAAAGTTCATCACAATTGTAACTATGGGAGATATCCTTTCTCCGTTATCCCATGAACCTGACCGGTAAGTGCCGCACCATGCACCTCCTCTTTTCCCCGGACGCGGATGCGGGTCTATGTATATAATTCCCAGGTGGCTGCCATCCATGTCAAAGACCTCGTATGCCTCCACTTCTTCGTGATATACAGGCACTTCAGGACGCAGTTCAAAGGTCAGTCCGAACAGTTTGTTGGCCAGCAGGAAATTCCCCTCCCTTACATTTTCAATGGTGAAATATGGATTTATCTCGTCATCATCAAGATCATAGAGTTCCTGGCGCAATTTTTCAGCATAATACCACCAGTCCCAGGACTCAAGATTAAAATCACCGCCTTCCCTGTCAATTATTTTCTGCATCTGGTCCCGTTCTTTCTTTGCCCTGTCCACGGCAGGATCCCAGACCTGATAAAGGAATTCATATACGTTTTCAGGATTTTGGGCCATCTGGATATCAGTAAAGTATTCGGCGTAGTTACTGAAGCCCATCAACTTTGCCATTTCCAGTCTCAGCTGCATAAGTTCGGCAAACAAATCCTTGTTGTCATTTTCATTATTATTGTTGCCCTGCATAAACCATCCTGTATAGATCTTTTCACGAAGATCCCTTCTTTCCGAGTATTGCAGAAATGGTATCCAGCTGGGTTTATGTAGTGTAATCATCCATTTGCCTTCATGTCCTTCGCGCTCTGCAGCTTCCGCAGCAGCAGATATGACAGACCGGGGCAGTCCGGCCAGATCCTCCTTTTTTTCCAGGATCATTTTAAAATTATTTGTTTCAGCCAGCTGGTTTTCACTTAGCTGAAGGGATATCATCGACATTCTTTCCTTAAGTCTTTTGAGCTCTTCCTGCTTGTCTTCAGGAAGGGCAGCCCCGTTCCTCTCAAAATCACGGTAGTAGCTTTCCACCACTCTTAGCTGCTCAGGGTTTAGACCAATATTATCCCTCTGCTCATAAACACTTTGTATTCGTTCGAACAGGTCCATGTTCATGCTTATTGCATTGCTGTGTGCAGAAAGCAGTGGTGTGGTTTCCCTGGCAATTTCCTGCAGACGGGGATTAGTTTCTGCGCTCCTTAATCCTCCAAAAACAGCATTCACCCTCCCAAGTAATTCACCGGCATTGTCATATGCCACTATAGTATTTTCAAAGGTTGGTGGTTCCGGGTTATTTACTATTTCATCTATTTCCAGGTTGTGGATCCTTATGGCCTCCTCAACAGCGGGAAGGAAATGCCCGTCATCAATTTCATCGAAAGGAGGAGCACCGAAGGGTGTGTTAAACTCCGCAAGTAGTGGATTATCCGTAAATCTTGAGGCTTCATTGCAGCCGCTTGCTATTAATGCCACAAATAGAAACAGAAATAAGGTATTCTTCATTGTCAATAATTTAAATTTGAATAATTACAGGTTTTCAGCCTGGCAATAATAAAACATAAATTCCGGTTGAATATTATTATTGCGGTATCATTTTTTTGGTAGTCTTATCTTTACTTCAGATAAACTTAATAACTGTTGTAACGAATAACCTCTTCCGGTTTTTTTCTTATCTTTTTCCGTTTCTTTCCGGCGGGGTATCCGAGGGTAATGATCAGCATTGGCCTTTTATCCTTTGGAATGCTGAGCAGATCTTTAACTTTTTTCTCATCAAACCATCCGATCATGCAGGTGCCCAGGCCTTCTGATGCAGCCTGGAGGCAAAATTGTGAAGCCGCTATGCCCACATCCATTAATGTATATTTCTTGTCTTTTACAATCTCCCCGAATTTGGAGGTGATATTTGGGTTTTCCATGACAATAACAATATGGACAGGAGCCTGCTTTGTGAAATTATTGATAGGGACAAGCTTGCCGGTTGTATGTTCTGCGATCCGGTTTTTCAGCTCTTTATCATTTACCACTATGAATGTCCATGGCTGCGAATTGCACGCTGAGGGAGCAAGGCGGGCAGCTTCAAGGCAACGTGCCAGTTTTTCCTGTTCAACGGGTTTGTCATGATATTTCCGGTCACTTTGCCTGTCGTTTACCAGCTTCAGGAAATCGGTTTTTTCTTCCATCTATAAATTATTAATATTAATTTTTCAACAGCGTTGTGACAAATAAAATTTGTCACCGGTTTTGTGCCGGTATCTTTTTGCTGTAAATTTCAATTTCATCCGATTCAAAAATAGTTTTAATAAAGGGGGTATTGGCAAGGTTTACCATTGCCTTCGCAACTGTTCTGGCATGAATGGCCCTGTATTTTTTTAATTTGCCCCGAAGAACAAATCTTAATGGTGACATGATAAGTTTACCAGCTTCTTCCATAAACCTGAATTCATCACGTTTACCCAACAGCATTGAAGGTCTGAGGATGATAGTTTTTTCAAATTTTAATTGCTGTACAGCATGTTCCACCTCCCCTTTAGTCCGCAAATAAAAGTTTGAACTTTCCGGATCGGCTCCTATAGAAGAAACTAAAATAAATCCGGGAACTTTATTCTTACTTGCTGTTTTTGCAATTGTAACAGGAAACTGATAATCAACCATTCTGAATTTGTCTTTTGATCCGGCTTTTTTTATTGTTGTACCCAGGCAGCAGAAAATCTCGTCCCCGTCTATCTTATCTGCATGTTCATGCAGTTTTTCCAGAGGCGTTTTAATTACCTCAATTTTATCGCTTCTGATTTCCGGTTCCGACCTGGTCAAAACTTTGATTTTGCCATACCTGTTATCCTCAACAAGCTTATGCAGGACATGATTGCCGGTAAGTCCGGTTGCACCAAAGAGTATAGCAGTTTTATTATGCATGATGTAATTTTTTTATACCCGATATTATAGAACATATTGAACCTTTTATCGTATGCAATAACAACAGGGTTAAAGTTATATTTTATAAAAGAATATTTAAGCCCTGCACGATTAATATTTTTCATATTTTTGGAGACGGTTAATAATTAAACTGTTAATTTTTTATTTCTATGAAACCCGCATCAGCCTTTGGCAGACAAAATAACATGAACAAACCATGCGGGTTCCATGGATTGAAAAGTGAAATATCCGAATCATGAATTGGTAACACATTGTTAAACAAATTGCTAA
>SLPB01000016.1 GCA_007132225.1 Bacteroidales bacterium
CGTTGGGTAAGATCAATATCTGCGATTGAGTGTTCAATATATAATACATTTATAATTTCCGGTTCATGCTGAATATTCTTTTTAAAATTTTCAACGGCTGCTGTTATTACGCCGGGCAGCTGTGAAATATATCCCTGTCGCTTGACTATATAATCATCCGCTCCTGCCTTCAGAGCAGCAACTGCTACCTCCTCATCCCCTGACCCGGTTAGCATTACTACTGCCGTATCTATTTTTGACTCTCTGATGTCCACAAGAAGATCCATGCCGTTCCCGTCAGGCAGATTCATATCAAGCAGTGCAACATCGAATTTTTGCCCCCGCTTTAATAACTCCCCGGCGGTTTTAATGTCACGGGCAATTGCGGTCCTGCATCCCGAAATGGAATCTTTAAGGCCCCTTGCTGCAAGATCGGCATCGGCTGGATTGTCTTCAATTAAAAGGATATTCATAATGTGGGTCATAAATATTCATACATTAAATAACCTAACAGTAAGTTGGGGAAAACGTTTTTTTTATGCCGGATTATCTTCAACAAGCAATATCGGATTATCGGGATTAGATGCAGCCATAATTTACTCAGGTTGTTTGTAAAGTTCGATAAAAAAAGTTGATCCTTTATTTGGTTTGCTTTCAGCCCATACCCTGCCATTCATTCTTTCAATGGATTTACTGACCATGGCCTGCATTCCCAGCGGGTCCAGTCCGCACTGCCGTCTTCGCGTTCAAAAAGATCCTCTTCTGACCTCAGCACCTCACCTGCAAGGGCCCTTTGATGTGCCTTCTTCCATTTTTCCGGTATATCCGGAAATACTTCATAGTGATGTTTACCTATTACATCCTTTTCGGCGACTTTATAATCATGAAGGTAACTCTGACTGACAAAAATATAATAAAGATCCTTGTCATGCATTGCAATAGCGCTTGGATCATGCTCTATAATATAGTTTAACAGTTTATGTGAGTGAGTCAGTGCAATTTCAGCCTTTTTACGAGTGGTTATATCTCTGTTTGTTCCTATCCTGCCTGCATATTTTCCTTCTTTGTCATCAATAGATTTGCAGGTATGTCTTATCCAGCGCACACCTCCTTTTTTGGTAATTATCCTGAATTCGATATCCCGGGGTTCCCCGCTTTTTGTATTGTGCTTTTTATGGTGATCTATCGCATATCCATCGTCAGGATGAATAATACCGGTAATTAAATTCCTGTTATTATCGAACTCTTCCCGGGAATAACCCGTAAGTTTTTCGCATGACGGAGAGTTATAGATAAAATCTCCTTCAGGGTCAATCCAGAAAACCCAATCGCTGGAATTGTCTGCTATCAGGCGATATTTTTCTTCATTTTCCGGCAGCCCTGGCATCTTATTGAAACTGTCTTCCGGAGTATTAGTGGTTTTTTCGCTCATTAAGGTTTTGCTTGATCATAATATATCCAGCTTTATAACCGGAAAGAGTGGAGAGAGTATGATTGAACATTAAAATTAGGAAAAATGGTTAAATCATGAAACTTTATTGCATTTTTTTGACGAGCGCAATGAAGCAGGCGGACATTTATGACAGATACTTCTATGTTGTAATTCTATTACAAACATGTGGACTTTATAATTGTTTATTATCTTTCGGATCTTAAAAACTTATAATTTGCAACGAAAAATTTGGAGGTTACAGGTTTTAACAGAAATAAAAGAATTGAGTGGTTTCCGAATTACTTATATATATTGACGTATCGGAGACCGACAAGTTTAATTATCCGGGTTTATTGATTGCTGTTATATTATGATGAACAAATCTATTCTTCTTTTATTTATGATCTGTATCCTGCTGTTTTGCGGCACGGTCTTTTACGGGTCAGCGCAATATGACAGAGAAATATATTTTTCCGATACAGAGATTGAACCGGCCGACAGTAAAGGGCTGTTCCTCCGTCTGGAGAATGCCACTTTTATAAACAACAAGGAGTTTTTCAATCCATACCAGCCCGGGTATACTCTTATTGGTTACTATTTGAGGCCCATGCTTGAGTATCATCCCGGCCCCGATACCCGGCTTAAGGCGGGAGTGCATCTTTTAAAATATTCCGGTCTTAACAAATATCACCAGGCCATCCCCATATTTACTTTTCATCACAGGTTTTCTGAGGGTGTGAATATAGTGGCAGGCTCGCTCTACGGGGGGCTTAATCATGATTTGATTGAGCCGCTCTTTACTTTTGAACGCGTATTTACCCATAATAATGAAAACGGCCTGCAGTTTCTGATTGACCGGGATATATTTTCTGCAGATATTTGGCTTAACTGGGAGGAATTTATTTTCACCGGCAGCCCTTTCCAGGAGGAATTTACTGCAGGGATTTCTTCACTTGTTTTTCCGGGTGACAGGGAAGGGCTGTTCCGTATTGAATTGCCCCTGCAGCTGCTGGCAACGCATAAGGGTGGTCAGATAGATGCTTCTGATGAGCGTTTACAGACACTGGTTAATTTTGCCACCGGATTGCATGCTGATCTTACTATTGACCATTCCTTTTTGAAAATGATTGGTTTCAGGGGATACCTGGCAGGCTTCAGGGACCTGTCCAATGAGATCCGGCATCATTATGATAAGGGGTGGGGGATCTACCCCAATATTTTGTTCAGGACCACCTGGCTGGACGCGGGCATCGGATACTGGGCGGGACATAAGTTTGTTGCCCCTCGCGGCGAACCTGTTTTTCAGTCCGTTTCCCGGGTTGATCCTGATTTAACCTCGGACCGCAGGGAGCTGCTTACCTCAAAGATCATATATAACCGTAAACTGGCCAGAGGTATAGATATGGGACTGCGGTTTGAGGTTTATTATGATCTGCCGGCAGGCCAGTTTGACCACACCGGAGGGCTCCATATTATGATCGACCAGAGGTTTTTTATTAAAAAGCTGCAAAGAAGATGATCGGAGTATTAATGTAATTAACATTGAGATCCGGAATCTTTTTGGTAACCGGTTGTAGTTGATTACCAGTTGAGGTTATAGTTGATTAATGATATCGAATAATCCTTTTCTTTTAATTGGTTTGGTAATGTATTCATTGCAGCCGGATTCCAGTGCTTTTTTCTTGTCTCCTTCCAGGGCGTGGGCGGTTTGGGCAATTATGAACACATCTTTGTTAAATTCACGGATTTTTAGTGTGGCATCGTAACCATTCATCACGGGCATATTTATATCCATCAGGATGATGTCAATATCAGGATGTTTCCTGCAGAGTTCAACAGTTTCGTTTCCCGTTATGGTGTGTATTGTTTCAAAACCGGACTCTTTGAGCAGGGTTAGAAGATATAAAGAGCTGGTTTCATCATCTTCAGCAACCAGTATTTTAAGGATTTTATCTGTCGTTTTTAAGGACTCTTTATCAGGCGCGGGTATTATAGGATCATGATCTTCAACCTGGTAAGGGAGAGAAAAACAGAAAAGTGAACCTTTGCCTTCTTCTGATTTCACCCGGATCTCCCCCCCAAGCATTTCTATATAAGATTTTGCGATGGACAGTCCCAGGCCTGAACCTTCAATTGCCCTCGTGTAAGATGTATCTGCCTGCTCAAACCGGTTAAAAATGACTTCCTGCCTGGTAAGGGGAATACCTCTGCCCGTATCCTTTACATGAAATTCCAGCCGGGAACCTTTAAGATTGCAATCAACTACGATTTCCCCGGAATCGGTAAATTTAACAGAATTTTTAATAAGGTTGGTGAGTATTGAATTCAGCTTCTGGATATCGGTCTTTATCCTGGCCAATGACTCTGGCAATCTGTTATTGAAGATAAGGTTAAGGCCTTTTTCATCGGCCAGGGGCTTAAAAAAGTCGTACAGGTATTCCAGTTGTTCGTTTATATTAGTTTCTTTAATTTGAATTTGTGCCTGTCCGGTTTCTATTATTGATATATCAATCAAGTTATCGACTGTTTCGAGCATTCGGTTACCACTTTGCTGAATGACATCAATAAAATTTTGTTGTTGATCACCTGTCATGTCAGGATCTTTAAGTAATTCAGTAAAACCCATTATCCCGTTCATAGGGGTTCTGATCTCATGACTGATGTTGGCAAGGAAAGCCGTTTTAAGCTTGTCACTCTCTTCCGCTTTTTCCTTGGCTTTCATAAGGTCGGTAATCATTTTTTTTCTCTCGGAAATGTCTCGTATAATGCCCTGTATTGCCTTTCCATTTTTGAAATCTATGGAGGATACCGAGGCTTCAACTTCTTTTTTCACCCCATTTTTATCAATCGCAGTAAATTCATACAAGTGGTCCACTTTTTCACCTGCCATGGCCTTTCTAAGGCGTTCCTCAATAAATGTCTTGCTTTCAGGCGCAATCAGCTGGATAAAGTCGAACCCCGGCTGTTTAACCTCAGCCAAACTATAGCCGAACATCTCTTCAAACCCGGGGTTGATTAGTTCAAATTTACGATTGTAAATAAGGTATATGGCGTCGTTTGAATTTTCTATCAAAGACCGGTACTTTGCCTCACTTTCAAGAAGTTCTTTTTGAACTCTTACCTTTTCTACCTGGGTTTCCCGTTTTCCAATTGCCTCCAGAACTGCAAAAGGAAGCCTGGTAATCTGCTCTTTTATTACATAATCGTTCGCTCCGGCCTTCATGCATTCAACAGCGGTTTCTTCATTCATCGATCCGGTTAGCACAACAAAAGGTAAGTAACGATTGAAGGCCCGTGTGATCTTTAATGCGCTCATCCCGTCGAAAACAGGCATGGAGTAATCTGAAATCACAATGTCAGGCGCAAAATCAGAAAGCTCTTTCCTGAATTCTTTTTCGGTATCTACAACGCGGTAGGTGAAATCGATATTCTCTTTTTTGATTTCACGTATTGCCAGTTCAGCATCAGTGGAGAGATCCTCTGCTATAAGTATTCGTATGGCGTGAGTTTCCTGTTTCATGGCTGCATTTTTATTAACCGTTTATTTCCTTTCGGGGAAGTGATAAGAACAGGGTTGCGCCCTGATTAATTTTTCCTTCTGCCCACACTCTCCCCTTGTGACGATAGATGATGCTCTGAACAATTGCCAGCCCAACACCGGTCCCCTCAAATTCTGTGTGTTTGTGCAGCCGGTAGAATGGCCCGAACAACTTGTGTTTATATTTACCGTCAAAACCTGCCCCGTAATCTTTTATATAAAACGTAATCTCATGGTCAGCTTCATATGATCCTATCAGGATCTTTTTTACTTCTGACCGGGCGCTGTATTTCAGCGCATTGCTTATAAGGTTGTGCCATACCTGCTTGATTAAGGAGAGGTCACAAATTGCAGACGGCATCTTTTCGATGGTGAGACTGAACTCTTTTTTCTCCTTGTCAGATGCTACTTCCTGGAACACTGACCATGCAACATCCCCCATATCAACCCGGACAGGATTAATGGCCTTCCGTGATACCCTTGCCAGGTTGAGCAAGTCGGATATAAGCTTGTCCATTTTAGCAGCATTTTGCCTTATGGTACTGATTAACCTTTTGCCCTCATCGTCGATCCGGTCAGAATAATCTTCATTTAAAAACTTTGCAAAACCGCTGATAGCGCGAAGAGGGGCACGCAGATCATGAGACACCGAATAGGCAAACGCTTCCAGTTCTTTGTTGGCAAACTCAAGCTTTTGGCTTTCCTCCTTCAATTCGGCTGTAATAATATTAAGGTCTTCAACCATACAAAGCATTGCTTTCTGGCTCTTGTCAAGCTTAAGAACCTTTTCCTGCAGCTCGGCTGTTCTCTCGGCAACCTGGTCTTCCAGCTCATCTTTTAATTTCCTTAATTCTGTTTCCCGCTCTTTTCTGTCGGTTATTTCAGTGATGCTGCCAAAAACACGTATTATTTTGTTTTCATGGATTTCAGCAAGTCCCTTTGAGCGCACCCATTTGTCAGCACCATCAAATGATCTGAATTGCAATTCGAGATCGAATGGTTCTCCGGTCTCCAATAAATTAGTGAATGCCCGGTCGATTATTTTCTGATCTTTGGGACTGTAAAAAGAGACACCATCTTCATATCCTGAAGGATCAAAATCCGAAGACGACACGCCGTATATATCAAATACCCCCTCTGTCCAGTTGATCTTTTGTTTTTCTATATCATATTCCCACCCCCCGCTTTTGGAGACTTTCTCCATCTCGTTAAGCAGTAATTTCTGCTTGCGGAGGGATTCCAGGGTTGATCTATGACCGGTTATTTCATTATTCAGCACCATTGTCTGCTTTCTGACCTGCCGGCGAAGAAAAATAATCCAGAACACAGACATTATTATGAGCATGGGAATAAAAATGGAGACGGCTATTCTGAAAATATCCCTGAAAGTGAGTTCTTCTTTTACCGCGGGACCAAACCACTTGAGGCGGATCTCCTCGTAAGTGCCATCGGCAATAACAATTGAAAGTCCTTCATTAAGCTTGTTAAGCAACTGGTAATCACCTTTCCTGACGGCAAAACAGAAATCCTGGCGAAACTGAGGAAGTTGCAGGTCAAGGGGTACAACAGAGCGGAGCCCCATTTCTTTAAGCAGATTAATTCCTGTAACACGCTGCATTATAACTGCATCGTACCTGCCACCGGCAAGCTGCTGAAAGGCTTCCCTGAAGGTATTTGTGGTGAAGATATTTTCGGAAACATTATAACGCCGTACAAATTCTTCGGCATTGTCTCCCTTCATCACCACGATTTCCTTGCCGTAGAGATCATCCAGCGAATTGATCCCGGTTGTTCCCCTTCTGACAAAAACAGCACCATGAAGAGACATGTAGGGAAGGGTGAAGTCGAACATCTCTTCCCGCTCCAGGGTCCTGCCTACCAGCGGTAGGGCATCGATCCCGCCTTCGGCCAGGTTTGTTTTTATCATGTTCCATACCCCGATTTTAACATCAACCTCCAGTCCGACAGACGCTGCTGCAGCTTTGAAAAGGTCGACTGAAAACCCGTCTGCATTTCCCGCATCATCAACAATGCAGTAGGGCGGGTAATCGGGCTCGGATGCTATGGTTATCTTCTCATTAATATAAGGATTTTCCTGGGAGGCATTAATCTCATAGGGGAATATGCTAGGTAATAGACATAATTGTATTAAAAGCAAAAATATATATGTTATCCGGTATCCCATTTCACTTCAAATATTGATCCTTATGTTAATTCTGACCGGATCCCTTATTTCAGACTGTCAATATCAATAATAATTCTATTATACGGAATTATCGATAAATTATTGTATTATGAAATCTTTCAGGCTCAGGACAACAGAATTTGTAAAATTATATATATATAAATTATTTACTAAATATCATAAATAATTTCAGCATGTCTTTTAACAAGAACACTCTTATGGTTTTAATTACTACTATTGTTTAATGAACTATTTTTCGGGTAATCCTTTAACTATAAACCGCCACTGCTTATTTTTCCACTCAGGCCCTGCATAGTCTATTCCAATACGGGAGGTGGTTATAAAGAGGGGATTGGAAACTCTGTCTTCAAGCCATATTCTGGATGATTCACTCATGTTCTCCCCGTTAAAACTCTTATCTATACCCAGTGCTTTTGTCAGGCGGCCCGGGCCGGTTATTCCCTGTATCCCCCGCAGAAGAACTGCCTGGGGGACTTCTTTTCTGCCGGTAACGATATTGAGCATCCAGTGCATTCCATATACCAGGTAGACATAAAGCACTCCTCCTTCATGATACATAATCTCAGTACGGGCAGTGCGCCCCTTGCTTACATGACATGCAAGATCTTCCTCTCCGCGGTAGGCTTCAGTTTCTGTTATGGTAAATGATTGTTGCAAGCCTTTTTTGTCATAGCATATAAGCTTCATTCCCAGAAGGGCGGGAGCAACTTCAAGCACATCCCGGGTAAAGAAATTATTATTAATCCTGGATCTCATTATCGTAAAACTGGTGCTTTTCCATGGCAAAGACAAAAAGTGCATAAAAAAATGCAAAGAAGGTAGCCCCTGCCTGGGTTTCAAGGGTATCTTCAGTAAACATTGACATTAATGCTATACAGGCAAACATAACCGGGAGCAGCTGAGTCTGTCTTTTTTCGAAATAGTAAGGTGCCATTATCCCGAACATCACTATCAAAAAACCTGTTATACCGAAGCTGATAAGAAAAGTGATAAACTGGTTGTGGGCTCTTAGCTGCCATTCAGGGGCCAGCGGGGAACGGTCCTGGGAATATTGCCTTTCATAGGCCACTGCAACATCTCCTGTCCCCACCCCAAACCAGGTATAATTTTTTATAATGCCAAATCCTGTTTTCCAGTATTCAAAACGCTGGGCAAGCGAGTGGCCACTCGGATTTCCACCTTTACGGTAATTGTCAATCTCCCATACCAGCTGATATATTCTTGGATAGAGCCATTTATTATTCTGGTAAATATGATTGGCCATTCCTCTTTCTATGTTAATAATATCTGTTTCAGTAAGTTTTGATATTCCGGCCGAGTCTTTTTCAAATCCTCTTGATGTGAGATAGCGTATAAGTGTATGACGCAGCTCATGCCCTTGCAGGTCCTGTCCGGAATATTCCATGCTGCTTCGCCGGTTCCATTCTTTTTTCATTTCAGGTTCACAAATGTTTATCCACACATAATTTCCGTTTTCCATTTTTTTGTTACCGGGAAAGTGTTCATAGGGATTTCCCGCAGGTGTTAATGTTTTTAACTTGTCTTCACTTACGGGTTTGCCGGAAAAAGAAAATATAACATAGAGGGCGTAGGCCGAGATAACAAAAATTAATAATATCAGGCCATACATGAATGGATAACGTATGTACCAGTATTGTTTATCGAGCCGGCGGGAAAACATTAGCAAAAAAAGAAATCCTGAGACAATAAATATGACGATACCGGTTATTGACTGAAGGATGAACAGAAACAATATAAGCCAGGCCAGTGAAGCCCAGAGAATGTTACGGAGAGGTCTGTTCCATTGGAATGTGGAGGTTACAAGAATATATAGCAGACTAAAGACAGCCATATTCACCAGAAGGGAGAGCCTGATATGGGAAATAAAGACGGATATATCCCTAAGATCAGCATTCGGTATGGAAGAAACCATGGATAATCTGTAGATACTGAAAAAAGTGCTTACTAATACTGCTGAAATAAAAATCAGCAGTATCATTTTAAGATCATTTTCTTTAAAGATTTTGCCGGTTCCCAGTACCAATGGAAGTATAAGTACCGGAAGCTTTATCTTAAGGTCTTTCAGGGCATAGGAAAAATCCTGGGTAGGTATGAGCCAGATAAGATGCACAAGAAATATTAAAAGAAAAGCGAAGAGAGCTTTTCGCTTCCGTATCCTATGAAGTTTGTTTTTAAAATCACCTTCTGCAAGCCAGTTCACCATCAGAATTGCCTGGGATATGGTAACAAGGAACGGAGAGAGTGGAAGGCTTGCTGCAAGAAGCATTATTCCACCTATGTGAATATAGGAGTGATAGAGTGTGCGAATCCCTGGCATTTAAAATTTACAAATGAGAAATGGTAATCTAACGTTCTTATTATAGAAAATAAAACTGATGTTTAGAAATTTTAGTATGAAAAAATGCGCTATTAATTTTAGAATAAATTCGAGTCAAATTTGGGGAAAAATTATTTTGTTAAGAAATAATTTTTGAAGTACAAGCTCAAATATAGGGATAAACCTGATTTTTACAACAGGCCACAAAAAGGCTTATTAAAAAATATGTGGATAAAACTATTGATTAAATAAAAATAATTGTATTTTTGCAGACCATTTGTTAAAGCTATTAGTTTTAAACATAAGGATAATAATCAAAATATTACCATTATAGTGGATACATTAAGTTATAAAACAGTTTCGGCCAATAAGTCCACAGTTAAAAAAAACTGGGTACTTGTTGATGCTCAAGATCAGGTTTTGGGACGTTTATCGTCTATTGTTGCAGTGTTGCTCAGAGGCAAGCATAAACCCGATTTCACACCTCATGTTGATTGCGGTGATTATGTTATAGTTATCAATGCTGATAAGGTAAGGCTTACAGGAAACAAAGCCGATCAGAAATACTATATTCATCACACCGGATATCCCGGAGGGCAGCGTAAAACTCCATATTCAAGGCTGAAGGTCAGGAAACCTGAGGCAGTTATTGAGAAAGCCGTAAAAGGAATGCTGCCCAAAAATCGCCTGGGAAGTGAAATGTTCAGAAATCTGAATGTATATACCGGTAGTGAGCATCCTCATGAAGCTCAGAATCCGAAACCAGTGAATTTTAGTTCAATTAAGTAATTGTCATATATGGAAGTCATAAATGCAATAGGTAGAAGAAAAGCTGCAGTAGCAAGGGTAATTCTTAATGAAGGAAAGGGAAATATCATTATCAACAAGCGTGATATGAAAGAGTTTTTTTCCAATCCACAGTTACAGTATGTTGTTGAACAACCCTTGAACTTGCTTGAGCTGGCAGGTAAGTATGATATAAAAGCCAATCTTGACGGAGGCGGGGTAAAAGGCCAGGCAGAAGCATTGCGCCTTGGAATTGCCCGTGCTCTTGTTAAACTTGATCCTGAAAACAAGCCTGCTTTAAAGGCCAACGGATTCCTTACAAGGGATCCCCGTGAGGTTGAAAGAAAGAAGCCGGGGCAGCCGAAAGCAAGGAAGAAATTCCAGTTTAGTAAGCGATAGGCTTTATACAACGTAGTTTAGTATCTAAATCAGCGGGACTTTCATTCTTTGATGGAGCTACCCGAGGATTGATAAAATAAGAATGTAAACTAATCTAATAAACAATCAATGCCAAGAACAAATTTTGATGAATTACTGGAGGCCGGAGTTCATTTCGGTCACCTTAAAAGAAAATGGAATCCGGCTATGGCTCCCTATATTTTTATGGAGCGAAACGGGATTCATATTATTGATCTGCACAAAACAATTGTAAAGATAGATGAATCTGCAAATGCCCTTAAGCAGATTGCAAAGTCCGGCCGTAAAATTCTTTTTGTTGCTACTAAAAAGCAGGCAAAAGATATTGTCGCCGAGCAGGTTTCAGCTATTAACATGCCTTATGTAACAGAGCGCTGGCCGGGTGGCATGCTTACCAATTTCCCAACTATCAGGAAGTCGGTTAAGAAAATGTCCATAATTGACAAGATGGAGCAGGATGGAACTTTTGTCAATCTGGCAAAAAGAGAACGGCTGCAAATAATGCGCCAGAGAACCAAGCTGGAGAAGAACTTTGGAAGTATAGCCGATCTTACCAGGCTTCCAGCTGCTGTGTTTGTTGTTGATGTGATGAAAGAATATATAGCTGTGCGTGAGGCAAAAAGGCTCAATATTCCGGTTTTTGCCATTGTTGATACAAATTCCGACCCCCGTACTGTTGATTTTGCTGTTCCTGCTAATGATGATGCTTCCAAATCCATATCGCTTCTTATTGGGATAATGGTTAAAGCTATTCAGGAAGGTCTTGATGAGAGAAAGGTTGAGAAGGAAAAAGATGCCCCTGCAAAGGACAGGAAACCGACTGAAAAGAAAGACAGACCTGAACCCAGGAGGGCAAGGGCAAGAAGAGCCACACCCGAAGGCTCATCAGCAAGTGAAGAAGAACCAGGCGACAGGGATAAAAAACCCGCTCGCCCGCGCAGGAAAACCTATACCAAGCCACAGTCAGAAGTGAAATCAAAGGGTGAACCAGAAGAGAAAGCTGAAAAGACTGAAGGAGAGAAGCCCGCTACTGAAGCCGGGGAAAATAAAGAAGTAAAGGAATAACTATATTAATAAAATAAATTATCATGGCTGATATAAGTGCATCAGATGTTAAAAAACTCAGAGACATGACCGGAGCCGGCATGATGGATTGCAAAAAGGCCCTGGCGGAATCTGGCGGAGATTTTGATAAGGCTATTGAAGTAATCAGGAAAAAAGGCCAGGCCGTTGCCAGCAAAAGGTCTGAAAGGGAGGCTACTGAAGGTGCTGTAGTGGCCAAAGTGACCGATGATCACTCACGGGGTGCCATTATTATTCTGAACAGTGAAACAGACTTTGTTGCCAAAAATGAAAATTTCGTAGCTCTTGCCTATTCAATACTTGACCTTGCACTGGAGAAAAATCCCTCAAACCTGGAGGAGCTGAAAGAGCTTGAAATGGACGGGGTCAAAGTGGCGGATAAGATAGTCGAGCAGATAGGAATTATTGGTGAAAAAATTGATGTCTCCTACTACTCAACACTTGAAGCAACACAGGTAATACCTTATGTTCATCCTGGCAACAAGCTTGCCACCATTGTTGGGTTTAATAAGAAAACTGATTTTCAGGTCGGGAAAGATGTTGCCATGCAAGTTGCTGCAATGAATCCTGTTGCGGTTGACAAGGAAGGTATACCCCAGTCAGTTATTGACAAGGAGATAGAAATAGGTAAGGACCAGGCCCGCCAGGAAGGAAAGGCCGAAGAGCTTCTTGAGCGAATTGCCATAGGCAAGCTCAATAAATTCTACAAGGAAAACACCCTTTTAAACCAGGATTTCACCAAGGACTCAAAAAAGACTGTATTGCAGTACCTTCAGGAAAATGATAAGGAACTGACGGTAACAGGTTTTGTAAGGAGTGCACTTGGAGGCTGACGCCTAACAGAAGAAGAAACTGAATAATATTTTTTTCATACGCCCCAAAATCAATTTTGGGGCGTTTTTTTATGATTTTTCTTTAACTTCATGCCCTGAACAAGCATCTCCTGGTTATGATAATATTAATCTGCCATTAGTGTGACGGGATAACTGACTGAAGGATATCCTTCAGAGGTGCTCTCCGGAAAAATTAATTGAATAAAACAGAAAAACAGTTGTTATGATAAGATATAATAAGGTATTGCTTAAACTCAGCGGTGAATCACTCATGGGAAAGGGACAGCAAGGTATTGAAAATGAAAGTCTCATGCAGTTTGCGGGAGAGATCAGATCCATCGCCGACCTTGGGGTAAAGGTTGGGGTTGTGATTGGCGGTGGAAATATTTTTCGGGGCCTTAAAGGGGTGGATAGTGGTTTTAACAGAGTTGCAGGGGATTACATGGGGATGATGGCTACCGTCATTAACGGACTTGCAATGCAGTCTGCCCTTGAAAAACTTGGTTTGAAATGCAGGCTTCTCACCGCTATACGTATGGAACCAGTTGGACAGGGATATAGTAAGGATATTGCCAACACAGCATTTGAAAATGGTGAGGTGGTAATATTTTCAGCTGGAACAGGTAATCCCTTTTTTACTACGGATACGGCTGCTGCCCTTAGGGCTGTTGAGATGGGAGCTGACCTGCTTATTAAAGGCACAAGGGTGGATGGCATCTATACAGCTGACCCGGAAAAGGATCCGGATGCCCAAAAATTTGAGGAAATTAGTTATAAGGAGGCTTACAATAAAGGGCTTAAAATAATGGATCTTACTGCTTTCACTCTTTGCAGCGAGAATAAACTTAATATGCTGGTCTTTGATATTAACCAGCAAGGTAATCTGAAAAAAATTATTTTGGGAGAAAGGATTGGTACTTTTGTTAAAAATTGAATATATTTATGCCGGGTTAGTTAATTATAAGTATTAAGCCATGGAAGAAGATATTCAATTAGTCCTGGATATTGCCGAGGAAAAGATGGGTAAAGCCATTACTTACCTTAAGGAAGAGCTTTCCAAATTACGTGCAGGCAAAGCCAATCCGCAAATGCTCGATGGTATTAATGTAGATTACTATGGCAATAGTACTCCACTTTACCAGGTGTCCAATATCAATACACCGGATCCGCGCACTATAGTTGTACAGCCCTGGGAAAAGAATATGCTTTCCCCCATAGAAAAAGCAATACAGCAGGCTAATCTCGGGTTTAATCCGGTTAATAACGGAGAAATGCTTCGCATCGTTGTGCCGGCGTTAACCGAAGAAAGACGCAGGATCCTGGTAAAACAGGTTAAGGCAGAAGGGGAGAATGCCAGGGTGAGTATACGCAATGCCCGAAGAGATGCAAATGATGAGCTCAGGAAAATGCAGAAAGAAGGTGTACCCGAAGATATTGTCAAAATAGCTGAGCAGGATGTTCAGAAATTAACCGATTCCTATTCAGAAAAAGTAGATGTTCTTCTGCAGAAAAAAGAAGATGATGTTATGACCATCTAACCACAATAATAGTTATAATAATAAGAAAAGGCACAGAATATTAACTGTGCCTTTTCTTATTATTGTTTGGTTCGTGAGTTCCTGTTTTACAGTAGGGCATTAAGTTTTTCCGCCAGATTTTTTTTTGGTACTGCGCCAACCTGTTTATCGGCTACCTCTCCATCCTTGATAAAAAGAATTGTGGGGATATTTCTTATACCGTATTTTGAAGATATACCAGGGTTGCTGTCAACATCCACCTTTCCAACAACAGCTTTCCCCTCGAACTCTTCACCTAATTCTTTTACATATGGTGCAATAACCCGGCATGGGCCGCACCACTCCGCCCAGAAATCCAGTAAAACAGGTTTGTCGGATTTTAATACCAGTTCTTCAAAATTTGCTTCAGTCACTTCTATAGTCATAGTTTTGAATAATTAGGTTAACGTATGTGTTGCATAATTTATTTTGAATGCTGTCAGTCCAAGAAT
Source organism: Bacteroidales bacterium (assembly GCA_007132225.1). GTDB lineage: Bacteria > Bacteroidota > Bacteroidia > Bacteroidales > PUMT01 > PXAP01. Next base: position 14,621 of record SLPB01000016.1, read on the forward strand.
CTGATATACAAGCATAAAAAAGATTTTGTGCATCATGATATCTTCTTTGCTAAAGTAACAAATTTTTAATTAAAGGTAAATGAAATTGTTACCATCTCCTTCCGGCTAAGGTAAAGTAACGAAAATTAAAAAATACTCATGAAAATTTTCATAAAGTTATAAGGAAGTTGCCGGGGAATTAGTTCAATCTTATTTCTATTTCCGGGTTCTTTTCAAAGAAATTCATAATTTCTTTAGATAACCTGATTTTTTTTGCGCGGGAGAACATGTTAACGGAAATATTATCCTCTTTCTCTATAACTCTGAACTTAAGTAGTATATCGCCTTTATTTTCTTCGGTAATCTCATTCAGGCTTGCAATAGTATTCGGATTGATAAATGAAAGAGGGATTTCAAGCGAGATGCTTTTTATTAGATCTTCCTTTGCATCAGAGAGAAGCGACATGCTTTTCACCTTTAGTTCAAATTCTTCCTGGTTATAATATTTAGGCTGGATCTTCCCCTTGATAAGAAGCGGGCAATCTTTAACAAAGTAATTTTTGTAATTTATATAGTCTTTGCCAAAAAGTGTAAGCTCCCATGAGCTCCTGTAGTCTTCAAGGGTCATTCTGCCAAATGGGTTACCATTTTTCGTATAGGCTTCCTTAACATTATTAACAATACCGGCTATAACCAACTCTCTGTTTTTAAGAGCTTCCAGATTCTCCAGGTCTGACAGGGTATGAGTTGTCAGGTTATCCATTTCCAGCCTGAAGTCATCAAGGGGGTGAGCCGAAAGGAATATGCCTATGAGTTCACGTTCTCTGTTCAGTTTTTCAACTTTTGTCCATTCCGGCACTTTTGGTATCTCAGGCTTCGGGTAGGTAAATCCTGGACTATCACCGAAAAGATTTCCCTGAGGAGTAATTTTTTCAGCCTGTATCCTGCTGCCATATTTGACAAGATTTTCCAGGAAGGTTGAACCTTTTATGTCAGTTCCAAAGAATTGATAACGGCTGATTTCGTTGAATTCATCAAACGCCCCTGAGGCAGCAAGTGCCTCTAGCGACCTTTTGTTAACCGAGGGGAGGTTTACCCGTTCGGCAAAGTCAAATATTCCTTTATACGGACCGTTCAAATTTCTTTCTTCGATGATCTTTTGAACTGCATTTTCGCCGACACCTTTAATGGCACCAAGACCAAAACGAATATTCCCGTCTTTATTAACAGTGAATTTAAGTTCACTGTCATTAACATCGGGCCCTAAAACCTTTTTATCCATCCGGCGGCATTCGTCCATGAATATGGTGATCTTCTTTATATCGGAAATATTACGGCTTAAAACCGCGGCCATGAATTCTGCCGGGTAATGAGCTTTAAGCCATGCAGTATGATAAGCGATCATTGCATAGCAGGTGGAATGCGATTTATTGAAAGCATATTGTGCAAAAGCTTCCCAGTCAGCCCATATTTTTTTGACTATTTTCTCTTCATAGCCGTTTTCAAGGCATCCTTCGGTGAATAGTTCGTGGAGCTTGTCCATCTCATGCTTCTTTTTCTTCCCCATTGCCTTCCTCAGTGAATCAGCCTGTCCACCGCTGAATCCCGCCATTTCCTGAGAAAGTAACATTACCTGTTCCTGGTAAACGGTAATTCCGTAGGTATCTTTAAGAAGTTTTTCCATGACCGGCACTTCAAATCTGACATCCTCACGACCATGTTTTCTCTTTATAAATGACGGAATGTACTCCATTGGGCCCGGCCGGTAAAGGGCATTCATAGCTATCAGATCCTCAAAGCGGTTGGGTTTAAGATCTTTAAGGTGCTTCTTCATGCCGGGTGATTCAAACTGAAAGATGGCAGTTGTTTCTCCCCTTGCAAACAGCTCATAGGTCTTTGCATCTTCCAGTCCGATTTGGGTAAAGTCAATTTTTTCTCCTCTTGATTTTTCTATGGTCTCAATAGCATCCTTTATAATTGAAAGCGTTTTCAATCCCAAAAAATCCATCTTGAGCATCCCTACACTTTCTACATGATTGCCATCATACTGGGTAACAAGGAGATTAGTGTCCTTTAATGTGCAAATAGGGATATGATCGGTAAGCTCATTCCGTGAAATAATAATTCCGCAGGCGTGCAAGCCGGTATGTCTTACTGATCCCTCAAGAGTTTCGGCGTATTGAAGGGTTTGCTTAATTGCTTCATCCCCGGTTTTTTTTGCTGTTGAAAGCTCCTTTACCTCTTTGTAAGCCATTTTCAAGGTGGTTCCGGGCCTCTCAGGCACCAGTTTTGCTAGTTTGTCAGCCTGAGCCAGTGGTAGTTTCTGGACTCGTGCCACATCCCGGATGGCCATTTTTGCAGCCATTGTACCGAATGTTATGATCTGGGCAACACGATCTTTCCCGTATTTTTCAACTACATATTGTAATACCAGTTCCCTGCCTTCTTCATCAAAATCTATGTCGATATCGGGCATAGAGATGCGATCAGGATTAAGGAAACGTTCAAAAAGTAAATTATACCTGATAGGATCAATATCGGTTATATAATTACAATAGGCCACAACTGAACCCGCAGCCGATCCTCTTCCAGGCCCCACTGAAACACCCATTTCCCTTGCCGCTTTGAGAAAATCCTGAACAATAAGGAAATACCCGGGGAATCCCATATTTCGTATAACTGAAAGTTCAAATTCAATTCTTTTACTTATTTCCCCGGTTATCTCTTTATAACGCTTTTTCGCTCCCTCGAAGGTCAGATGGTGAAGATATTCATCTTCACCGGCAAATCCATCCGGAATAGGAAAGTCAGGCATTATAGGCAGATTATTCAAATCATATAATTCAACCTTTTCAGCTATCTCCATTGTATTCTTTATTGCCCCGGGCACATCTGAAAACAGGGCATACATCTCATCAGTAGATTTAAGATATTCCTGCCTTGTATACCTCATGCGGTCAGGGTCGTCCAGATCCTTCCCGGTATTAAGGCAAATGAGCCTGTCATGGGCACCTGCATCCAATTCGTTTATGAAATGCACATCGTTGGAGGCAATAAGTTTGATATCGTGTTTTTCAGCCAGTTTCAGCAGATGGCTGTTAACTTTTTTCTGGTTTTCCAGAACATCCCTGTCGATTGCAGGATCACCGGAAGGATGCTTTTGCAATTCCAGGTAGTAGTCATCGCCAAAATATTCTTTAAATTCCAGGACAATTTTTTCAGCCTTTTCGTTCTCCTCGTTCATGATGGCCTGGGGAACTTCACCGCCAAGGCATGCACTGCATACAATTATCCCCTCCCGATGTTCCCAAAGAAGCTCCTTATCAATCCGGGGTTTGTAATAAAATCCCTCAGTATATGACCTGGAGACCATTTTCATAAGGTTTTTGTAACCTTCATGGTTTTTTGCAAGTAATATCAAATGATATCCGCTTCGGTCTTCCTTGCCCGTCTTTTCAAACCTGCTTTTTTCTGCAACATAGACTTCACACCCAATTATCGGTTTTATTTTCTGTGCTTTAGCTTCGTTATAAAATTCTTTCACTCCAAACATATTGCCATGATCAGTTATGGCAAGTGCTACCATACCCTCCTTTTTGACTTTGGCAATCAGATCTTTTATATTGGAGGCTCCGTCCAGGATGGAGTATTGAGTGTGAACATGAAGGTGAGTGAAGTTTTTACCTGTATCCATTTGGGTTAAGTTTTACTGCTGAACCGTTCGTATGCTGAATATCTAGCTATAAGAGCCTGGGGAACGAAATGATTTACCTTTGAAATGAAAGGTAAAATTAATAAATAGTAATCCAGTTATTTTAATTGTTGAAAACTTATTATATCTTTGCACCCACGATTTCAAAAAGTAGGTTTTATAATAATATTAAAAAACGAGCATGCCTGTAAAAATCAGATTAGCAAGACACGGTAAAAAGAGAAAACCGTACTATCACATTGTGATAGCTGATAGCAGGGCGCCACGAGATGGTAAATTAATTGAAAGGGTCGGTACTTATGATCCGAACACTAATCCTGCTACTATTGAACTGGATTTTGATAGAGCATTAGATTGGCTACTCAAAGGCGCTCAACCTACAGATACCTGTAGAGCTATTCTCTCTTACAAGGGGGTATTAATGAAAAAGCATCTTCTGAACGGAGTAAAGAAAAATGCACTTACGGAAGATGAGGCTGAAACACGTTTTACAGCCTGGATGAATGAAAAGGAAAGAAAAATTGAAGCAAAAAGAGACACGGTTCTTGGAAGAAAGAAAGAAGAAGTTGATCGTTTGTTGGAGGAGGAAGCTAAAATCAACGAAGCCAGGGCCGCTGAAATTGCCAAGAGGAATTCCGAGTTAGCTGCAGCGCAAGCAGCTGAAGCCAGCAAAGCTGGTGCAGAAAAAGAAGCTGCCACTGAAGTTCCTGCAGAAGA
>SLPB01000124.1 GCA_007132225.1 Bacteroidales bacterium
GTCCTGATAAATCATAATATACATTTCCATATTTGCTTTTATAAAACTTTTCCATGATTGATTATTGTTATTGGGTTCCATACGATTGAAAGAATTATTTAGCAATAGTAGTTTGTGGAAAATTCTTCACTTATTTGCTTGATATAAAGATCTGATTTTGAAAGTCACCGGAGAAATTATTATCGTTGAATGTATGGTTTTACCTGGTAAATGGAGGAGATTTCGCCTTAAACGGAATTAAAAGATAACCTGCAATTTATTTCGTCATCATCCGAACCTTCGATGATCTACCGAACCAACAATGATCAATCAGATATACCTAAAATATAATAGTATTAAGTTATTAAACTAAACTACTGTGATCAGGTCACTAAGCGCAGCAGCCAGTTCAACAAGCTTATTGCAATCAATAATCCCGATATTGTCTTTGGGGGTATGCGTAATATCCTGATTGTTTATGTTTTCAATAAACCATTCTGAGGATACTGCAATGGCCGGCCTGCCATAATGAAGAAAAATGCTGTGATCACCCTGGGGCCAGGGTTTACCCTCGGTGATATCCGGGTGCTTTTTAACAACCCGGGAGACGAAATCCCGGGCCTGATCCGGCAGGTCATAATATGAAAATTCGGTTTTTCCCTCCTTGTATCCGGCACCGTCAATATTTATGTTGAAAAGGATATTCTCAAATTTACCCTGGTTTGCCTTAATCCACACCATCTGTCCTGGAACCGAAAAATAATCCTCACCATTGAAAGCTACTATCTCAATCAGTTTTTCACCCGAATAATCCTTCATTAGTCTGGCCAGAAGCAGCAGGACAACCACACCTGTTGCGTTGTCTATCGCCCCGGGAGAGCCCTTTTTAGAGTCAATATGCGCGGTTATTACTATTCTTTCGTTTTCAGTCCGCCCTTTCCTACCGGTCACATTGTATCCTTTGCCAGGTAACCTTCCCGATTTAGAATTAAGCTCTACCTCCTTTCCGGTAAAAGCCGAAAGTTGCCTGCCCTCCTCTTCGGTCATATAAACGGAAGGCACGTTGAAGTCGCCGTCCTCAATAAGAGGGAAAGGATATACCCCGCCTGCCAGAGCAGCGTTTCTGCCTGTCGCACAAATTAAAGCTTTCGCACCTGAGTTTTCAAGAAGGGAGATGATTCTCTGATGACTTTCGGGGTTATAGAACATGAAATTCTTTGGCATCAGTTGTTCGCCCGCGATCTCACCATGCAACAGGATAACCTTGTCCCTGAAACCACCTTTTTCCAGTTCACTTATGGTTGATGCACTTTCCATTACAGCCTTTACCGAGCAGCCTTTTGACCAGGGACTGACCAGTACATTAAACTCCTTATTTCCTGCATGAAGGGTTGCCCCTCCATCGATCCAGTCCACCGCCTCAAATCCCTGTGATTCCGTTTCCCATCCCAGTGTTTCTAATTGCTCTCTGAAAAAGCGGGTGGCATCTCTGTTGCCCTCGCTTCCAGTGGTCCGTTCCTTTATGTCAACGCATAATTTCTTCAGCCATCGGTGGCATTTTTCATTTAAATTGCTGTTTTCTATCATATTAATTCAATATTCCGTGTAATTTCTTTTACTATTGAATTGAACTTTTCTACCTCTTCCATAACCGGACTGTGAGCGGAGTTCTTAAAGGTGAAGAATCCTTTTTCGGGCGCTTTCAGCTGATCATAGAAATCTTTTGCAACAGAATGCGGGGTTGTAAAGTCATACTTGCCATGGAAAAAGTAAACTGGTACCTGCATGCTGCCGATCTCGTCAAAAAGATTTGTATGGATCACTTCATTCCACATATGCTCCAGTGAAAACATGCTGCCATTCATGAAATTCAGTTTGTCACCAATAGTGTATTCTCTTGTTTTGAACACAATTCTGATCAATGGCCACATTCCGGTTATATCCCGGGTGGTCCCGCCGCCGAATTTATTCACATATATCCTTTGCTCTGTCATATAATCAATCCACTCTTTGCCGGTGGCATTCAAATCTGGAAAACTCAATCCAGCCAGTGTTTCAGCAGCTTTCTTATAATTATTTTTACATGCCTGTTTTTTTGCCCATTCAAATGAGATTTGCTCTCCCCTGAACTGATGTGCCACCTGGCCGATCCCAAAATAGGCCAAATAGAGCTCAGGATGTTGGTATGCGGTCATTATTCCTAATAATGATCCCCATGAATGGCCCATAATATATATTCTGTCCTGTTTGAATCGCTGGGTTAGATATTCACTTAGTTCCCGGGTATCTGAGATAAACTGTTCAATGTTCATGCTCTCTACCGGGATATCCCTTGAAAAGGACTTGCCTGCTCCGCGTTGTTCCCAGTACACCATAACGAAGTCTTTTTCTATATCTGTGTTAAAATGTTTCATAAAGGCAGCTTCCGGACTTCCTGGTCCGCCATGAAGGAAAAGAATTACCGGTTTAGTTGAATCTGCGCCCCTGATAATGAGATACTGATCAAGTCCGCCAAGGGTGATTTTTTCAATAACAGAAATGCTGCCCTCCAACGGGGTTCCGTCCGGGCCGTATATTGGTTCGGGTTTTCCGGGACTGATAATCCACAGTGCAACTAAAAGTCCCAGAACTGTTACTGATATTCCTCCAATAATGTAGAGGCTTAATCTGATCAGTTGTTCGAAGGATTGGCTATCGGTGCTTCCGGCAATAAACTTCTTTTTGCCCGCGATCAATGCTCCGATATTTGCGGTTAAATTATCAAAAAAAATGTGCTTGTTCATCTTGCATGTTTCCATTCATTTTGAAAACTGATATTACTTTTATTTGTCAGAAAAACAACGTAATATTAGTGACTTCAATTAGTGAAATTATTCTTTTCGTGTTCCTGTAAAAAGTATTGTTTATTGGGTGACCTTTTTAACTGGTTGAATAGGGCAAAATTATAATTGAATCCCGTGCCGGCCAAATTTAGTCAAGTAGCGAGCAACACGCTTCTATAAGCATAATAACAGGGTCAGCAGGTTGCATTGCATAACTGTTTTTGGCGTTTCGGACAATCGTGTTCAAATGCGTAGATGAGTGAGACACGACTATATTTTATGGATTAAGCACAGGTTAAGAGTGTATCAATGCCAGGTTGTCGATTGATTTTAAAGATCAAAGATTACATTGAAGTAAATCATGAAGAGATTGGGCTCATTTAGAAAATGCATCAAAGATTAGAATTTATAAGGCTCCAAAGTTTAACCGTTAAGCTTTCGAATGGCTGAAATACAGAAAATATTCCCAACAATTGGCTGCTGTGGAATAGATTGCGGACTATGTCCAAGATTTTACACTAAAGGCGACTCCCAATGTCCTGGTTGTGGTGGAGACAACTTTTATGGGAAGCATCCTGCCTGTGGATTACTGACTTGTTGTACTGCAAAGAAGGGACTTGAAGTATGCTCTGAATGTAATGATTATCCGTGTTCCAGATTTGAATCGGAAAAGGAGGAATATGATTCATTTGTTACTCATAAAAAGATTTTTGAAAATCTTGATTATATAAAATCCAAGGGAATTGAGCAGTTCATTGAGAACCAAAGATTTCGCATTGAAACATTGAACAACCTGTTATTGAACTATGATGAAGGGCGCTCTAAAGGATTCTACTGCATTAGCTGTGCCTTGCTGCCCTTACATAAGTTAAATGAAATAAATGAGTTTGCTCAAAATATGAGTCAAGATTTAGATTTAAAGGAAGAGAGTAAATCTCTGAAGGTTTTTATTACAAGTATTGCAGATAGTTTGGATATTGATTTAAAATTACGAAAAAGGAATTAAACCACACACTCAACTCGCTATGAGTCAGGTTTGCAATCTGAATTTTACCTATAAAAAAACCCAAAAGGAGGCCATACAAGAAATGAGCTTTGATGTAAAGGAAGGGGAGGTTTTTGGTTTCCTTGGTCCAGGTGGAGCAGGTAAAACAACAACCCAAAGACTCATTATTGGATTGCTGAGAAACTACAATGATGAATTCAGGCATGCTGGGCATTGTTACAGGTTTTATGATGCTGGATGAGCGGGATGGAAATATTGCCCGTCTGCTGGAGATCACTCCTATGGGTTGAAGCGGGTATTTAAATCACCCCATTCATTTTTTGTCAATAGCCTGGTGGTAATAGTCCGCATAATATGGTTGGGGGTGTTGAAATTTCGATATGGACAAAGAGAATAGTAAATTCCAATTACTGCTATTGATCTGTTTCAGCATACTATCTCGTGGCATGGCCAGTGGCTTTATGTTGTGTTCCGCTGGTTGGAAAACTTTGCTTTCCGCATACATTTATGGAGTTATTGCTATTTATTTGGGTGCGGTTACAGAGTGCAAGGCACTAACCTGATTAAGGAAAAAAGTTTCACCCACATTACCAGTATTGGTCTTTGAAGGTGAAAACAGATAAATAAAATTGGTGTTGTGCAAATAAATCTTTTCCGGCTTTTGCAGCATTTTCCATTTTGTCTGTTGAATTAATTATTGAAGAGTCATACAACAGCTCAGCGATGGATCACAGATGTACATAAAGGATATGATGAGAAAAGTCTCAGCGCTAAATTCTTTGCTATATTCTGTTAGTCTTTAATCTCAGACAAGCAACCAGCCTGCAGCCAGACCGAACAAAACACTGTAGATAACCGCTTCCATCTGTATAGTCCAGAACACTTTCCTTTTAACAAACTCGGGTTTCATATATATCAACCCTTCAAGTGTATTGGAAAAGGGTATTGCACTGCAAAAATCTGCATAAACAAACATTAATCCCCCGAAAAACAGGAATTTCATCCCGAAGGAGAAATCTCCCAGCACACCAAGAACCGGATACAGAACTGCCGACATAAGCAGGGCCCTTAAGAGCTGGACAGGGATTATTTTTTTATTAACTTTCAAGGCTTCAGAGGGATCGGACATGTTCCTTAGAAACGACTTGTAAAGCCGGGCTCTTCCACCGTATAATTTTTTTGAAAACTGATAGTTAATTACTCCCGCGACATAGTAGGCTATTGTGTGGATGACAAAGAACATCGATGTAAATTTTACATATTCCATTTCATCATTATTTAAGATTACCAGTTGTTTATCCTGCGCATGCAAACTGGCCCAACCTGTTAATTTGTATTTATTACTTTACCGTTCTTACCTGCAAAAAGAGTCATCCAACCAGCTTATAACGCCGTTCACGGGAAATTAATTGCAGCAGGCACCATATAGAAGTAAATTTGTAATAAAATTGTTCTTTTCATTATGACTGAAGTTGACCCCGGCTGCACGGAGCATTCCTGTTAGACAGATTTCTGATATGGGATTTTGGACAGCTTAAAAAGGGGTACTGAAACAGACGCCAATGTTCTTTTTCGTACATGCAACGTTCAGTAATGTACAAATTAGGTGCCTAAGCTAAAATATTCCCGATTATAACATCTGCGAAATCAGCGAATAAAACAAACTGGCATAGTTAATGTTTAACAACAGTAACATTGCGGGAGA
>SLPB01000025.1 GCA_007132225.1 Bacteroidales bacterium
ATGAAACCCGCATCAGCCTTTGGCAGACAAAATAACATGAACAAACCATGCGGGTTCCATACGCTTGAAACACTGAATATGCATTAGGTGCAAAATATAATTCGTTGAATATTAAATTGATTAACCTGATTTGTACGTATGAATCATCCTCTAAAAAGTCATAATATATATTTTTTCCTGAAAAGGAAAAGTCTATTAATCTGCATCAAAAAAGCAAAAGCCTTCCAGTGGTTTATATTTATAATAATGATATTAATTTTTACCTGTTGTATGAACTCAAAAAATAGAAATATGGATATCTGGGAACGATTTGAAAAAATGAACGAAACACAAATTACATCCTATGAAAACGGACATTTTTTGAATCCAATCCAGTATTTCTCACCCGATGATAAGTGGATAGTCTATGACACCCGCAATGATGGCGGGCATATTGGCCAGACATGTTGTATTGAGCTGGTCAATACGTCGACTAAAGAAATAAAACTGCTTTATCGTGCTCCAGGTCAAACAGTTCATGGACCGGGGGTCGGTGCTGCTACCTTTAGTCCGGTGAAAGATACAGCCCTGTTCATTCATGGATTGTTCAATTGTGATTCCTTACGGCCATATGGTTTCACACGACGTACAGGTGTGGCAGTTGCTATGGACAACCCCGGTGAGCCAATATTCATGGATGCCAGAGATGTAACAGACCCTTTTACCCCCGGAGCACTCAGGGGCGGGACACATGCTCATAGCTGGAGTGCAGACGGGGAGTGGATTAGCTTTACCTATAACGATGCCCTGATGGCTCAGCTTGAAACCAGTGGTGATGAGAATATACAAGATCTCAGGGTTATTGGTGTGATGGCTCCTTTTGGCCCTGTTACCGTGAAAGACGATAGTGAAGGAGAAAACGTGGGTGGTGAAAAATTCACTGTTCTTGTTACCATGGTTACAGAAAATCCGGAACCGGGATCAGATCAGATTAACCGGGCCTATGAAGAAGGATGGGTGGGGTCTGAGGGATATGTCAAATCTGATCAGTCGAGACAAAAGCGTGCCCTGGCTTTTCTGGGTGATACAAAAGACAACAACGGAAATGTTTTGACAGAAGTGTTTATTGCCGATATACCTGATAACGTAACTCTTGAAGTTCCCGGTCAACCAATTGCTGGTACCGCTGCTTCCCGTCCCGCCCCTCCCTCCGGGACCTCTCAGCGCAGACTTACCTTTACCGGTGATAATAAATATCCTGGTGTGCAGGGGCCAAGGCACTGGGTCAGGTCGGCACCTGATGGATCAATGGTGTTTTTTTTGATGAAAGATGAAACCGGGAATGTTCAGATCTATGCTGTTTCACCCAACGGAGGAGAAATCAACCGGGTTACCAGGAACAATTTTTCTGTAGAAACTACTTTCAGTATTTCTCCCGACGGCCGGTTCCTTGCCTTTGGCAACGGGGAAAGAGTCTTTGCGACCCTCATTGAAACTGGTGAAACCAGGCAAATTTCTCCAGGGCCCGCTGAAGGGATGACCGGTCTGGCATCAATTTACTGGTCAAACAACGGCAAGATGATAGGTTATAACCGTAAAGTTGCTGTTGGAGATACCAGTTATTACCAGATTTTCCTTTTGAAATAATGAATTGTCATGGTAAGATCTATCAGGCCAACTACTTAAATTAAATAGATGGATTCAATTTGTATTTTTTACTGGATACTTTATATGATATATTTATTACATGAAGTAATTACAGGTGATAATTGCACCATCCAAATTCCGGAAATAAGAGTTTCATTTTTTTAATCTTTATGGCACCGAATTCTTTAAATTATCAGTTATGAAAAAAAATATCATCTTTTTGTTCACCTTTTGTATTTGCATGACAGGTCCGGGATCAATTTCAATCGGCCAGCAACTGGAAAGATTGTCATATAATAACCCGGGCCTGCTGGTTGATCTGGGGGTGGGGTTGTGGGCCTGGCCTCTTCCCATGGATTATAATGACAATGGCCTGACTGACATGGTGGTGGTATGTACAGACAAGCCCTACAATGGAGTATACTTTTTTGAAAATTCAGGTGATATGGATCCTGAAACAGACTTACCGGTTTTTCTGCCTTCCATACGGCTGGGTGATGCAGTCAATAACGCGAGCATATCCTATGTCAACGGTGAGCCGGTTGTAACAACACCTGGCAGGGTTTATCCTGATTTTAAAAAAACGGCATTCGATAATCCTGTTAGCCTTCCTGCCCCGGAGGGAAGAGATCTTTATCCCGGAGATTCCCGTATCAGGGCCAATCAATGGAAACTTTTTGATTATAATGGTAATAATGTGCAGGATCTGATGGTGGGCATAGGTCTCTGGGGAGAAAGGAACGCCAAAAATAGTAAATACTATGGATGGGATGACGCCTATAATGAGAACGGGCAGTGGACGAATGGCCCCCTGCGTGGATATATCTATTTATTAGAGAATACGGGAAGCACTGATAATCCCGTTTACGATGATCCCAGGCAGCTTGTAAACACCGATGGTGCCCCCGTAGAGGTCTACGGCCGCCCTTCACCCAATTTTGCTGATTTTACCGGTGATGGGAAAATTGATTTAATTTGTGGTGAGTTTCGTGACGGGTTTACTTTTTTTAAAAATGTGGGTACCTCTAGCAACCCCCTTTATGCGCCGGGACGCCCTCTCACATATGGTGATACAGAAATTCGCATGGATCTTTGTATGATAACTCCCGTAGCTTATGATTTCACGGGTAACGGCTGGCCTGACCTTGTGGTTGGAGATGAAGACGGCAGGGTAGCACTTGTTGAACATACTGGAGAGGTTACAGATGGAATGCCTGTATTTCTTCCCCCGCGTTATTTTCGTCAACAGGCAGACGATGTGAAATTTGGTGCCCTTGCCACCCCGGTTGGTGCTGACTGGAACGGAAATGGTCTTGATGATATAATGGTGGGTAATACTGCCGGGCACATTGCTTTTATAGAAAATCTTGGTGGTAATCCTGTTAAATGGGCTGCACCTAAGCTATTGGAGGCAGGAGGAGAAGTGATCCGTATCATGGCCGGACCAAACGGATCAATACAGGGCCCGGCTGAAGCTAAATGGGGCTATACCACCCTTACTGTGGCGGATTGGAATCATAATGGACTACCTGATCTGATCGTGAACTCTATCTGGGGCAAGGTTATCTGGTATGAAAATACAGGAACTCTTACCAGTCCGCAACTTGCCGCGGCTCAGGCCATAGAGGTTGAATGGGAGGGAGAGGTACCTAAACCTGCCTGGAACTGGTGGAATCCTAAGGGCAATGCCCTGGTTACTCAGTGGCGTACAACCCCGGTGGCGGTGGACTGGACAGGCAATGGACTGACCGATTTGGTAATGCTTGATCACGAAGGCTACCTGGCTTTGTTCCGGCGTGAAAAGCGTGGTGATGAAACTGTTCTTCTTCCCGGTGAAAGAATCTTTCGACTTGAAGGGGAGGATGGACCCCTTCGGCTAAATGATCGCAGGGCGGGAGGAAGTGGCCGACGGAAAATTTATGTAGCGGACCTCGACGGTGATGGCAGGCCGGACCTTTTACTTAATAGTGAGAATGCCAATTTCCTTCGGAACATTGGCGAGGAAGAAGGTTTTGTTATTTTCAGGGATAAGGGTCCTGTGGATGAGCGTTCTATTTCAGGACATTCCAGTAGTCCGTCCACAATAGATCTGGAGGGTGACGGAATTCGTGAATTACTTATTGGTGCAGAAGATGGCTTCCTGTATTATCGTGACAACCCTTATTTGAAACCTGATGAATGATATAAGAGGGTAATCATTCATCAGGTTTCAAATAAGGGGATATAAAAAAGTTATCATATTTGTAATTCAGGTTAATCTTCGGGAACTTCTTTTTTTGCAGAAAAAGGCAAATCTCCTTCGGGTGTCTTCACAAAGCCTTTTATTTCATTTTCCCTGAGCTTTGTAACAATGTTTAGCACATATCCCTGGGTGGTTATATCAAAAGTAAGATTTTCATCTTTCTGTTTAACATTCCTGATCAGGACCTCTGCTCCGTTTAAAAACTTCATTTTACCGGAAATAACATTATCCTCCTTAATTTCAAATAACATATCTCCCCGGCTGTATTCCCATGGCGCCTGACTAACAGTGAAATTCCATTTGCCAAGAAACTCATTATCAGCATTTGAAGTGTTTGCAGAAACCGAGAGACTCAGAAACAGTAAACCGAAAAGAGAAATAATAAAATTTTTCATAAGAGTGAGTTTTAATTAAATAATAAAAACAGAATGGAAATTAAAATGATAACTGACTATAATTAATACTTTTAAAAGCAAATTTTATAATATATGATACAAAACGCAAGTTTTATTTGTTCAGGTATTCTTAATCATACAAGTTTAATGAATAAAATTTACCCACAGTCCGGATTATCTCCCTTTTATGATATTTTAACTACTGTTAACTCTTAATATTGTTTAATGTGGGACGTATCGCGAAATTGCCTGCTGGCAGAGAAGTTAGATTTCATGTTTCATGGACAGGCATTTTACATAAATTTTTATGTAGTTTAAATTAATCAAGTTCAGGGGGTATGGGGATTTTTTTTTACGGCATTTTTTTAATAGATAATATTTTAATATGTTTACCTCCGGACTCCGGTTCTTATTATAACTTTTTTGAAAATTTAATTTTACTAACTATATATAATAAATGAAGATGAGACTTTTAGAAATTGAAAAACCGGCATTTTCGGCAAACAGCTTATTTATATTCCTGTTGTTCATATCTTTTTCTTATTTTAATACTTCCTGTGGCCCTGCAGATGAAAGAACCCCGGTATCAGGGCCGTTATTTGAAACGGAAATAATATTTCCACCACAGGATGAGCATGTTCACGGTTCTACCATTGTTGAGCTTCCAGATGGAGAGCTATTGACAGGCTGGTTCCAGGGCAGTGGCGAGCGTTGGGCTGATGATGTAAAGATTATGGGATCCCGTAAGAAAAGGGGAGAGAAGGAGTGGGGCGATCCTTTTGTTTTAGCCAATATGAAGGGGTTTCCGGACTGCAATCCTGTTTTGTTTTTGGATGGTAAAGACCGTCTCTGGCTCATGTGGATGACCATAATTGCAAACCAATGGGAAACGGCCCTTTTAAAGTACCGTATCAGCGAGGATTATATGGGCATGGACGGCACTCCGGACTGGGACTGGCAGGAGGTTTTGATTCTTAAGCCCGGAGGTAAGACAGAGCGTGGAATTCAGCCTGATGATCCCTTTGTAGCCTCATTTGAACAGCAGGTTAATGATTATGCGGAATATATTAAATCTGATCCGGAGAAGAGCATTTACCTTGAGGTTTGGAATGAACGTGCAGAACGTATGCTTTCCCTTGCCCGCGGTGAGGATATGATGCGTCCCGGACGAGTGTATGAACAGGACGGGCAATATGATAGTGAGCAACTTGGTTATCCCTATTTCCGCAGGATGGGTTGGCAAACCGGAAACAAGCCATTTATAACTGAATCCGGACGTATGATTGTGCCCCTGTACTCCGATGGTTTCAGTATTTCTATTATGGCCTATACGGATGATTGGGGTGAGACCTGGGAATCCAGCACTCCGCTGATTGGAAGTGGTAACATTCAACCGGCCATTGCGCAAAACCGTTCAGGTGAACTGGTGGCTTATATGCGTGATAACGGTTTTCCGCCCAAGCGTTTACATATGAGCCGTTCTAAGGATGAGGGAGAAACATGGTCACCTGTAAGGGACTCAGAATTACATAATTCAGGTACATTATGTGATATTGTAACATTGGATAACGGGAACTGGGTATTGATTAACAATGATACTGAGACCGGGAGACACAGGTTAACAGTTTCTCTTTCTGAAGACGGAGGAGAAACCTGGCCCTGGAACAGAAGCATTGCAGATGACGAATCTTCGCGTTCCCATTACCCAGCCATAATAGTAGATGAAGATGGTCTCTTTCACGTTTCATACAGTTATTTCCAGGAGGATGGTCATAAAACAATTAAATATTCAGTATTTAATGAGGAGTGGTTAAGGGGACAGTAGCTGTCATTCCGTACTTGTAATCAATCCACTGATTTTTGTTTAAATTAAATGAGAACCATTTTTCCTGATGGTGATCCCACTTGAATTTATGAATTGGATATGGTTCACTCCCGTTTTCAAAATTTACCATTTGCCGGGGATGGTAAGCTTCTACCTGGATCGCATCATTGGTGAGGGTTATTAAATTTATATGATAAGATTCGGCTCCCCCGAAATACTCACCCCCTTTTTCATTATCTGTAAACCAAAACCCGGCATTGCCACCACCTCTTCTGCCCGGGTCACGGCGGCCTGCCGCCCAGCCTCCATGGCCTATAGCTATCATTCCACCTGGTTCATAACTGATGTATTTTCCATTGTATTCCCAACCTGTTATTTCACCTGTATATTCATCTATTAAAGTGTTTACCGCATAAAAATTATCTACGTATTCCTGGCTGAGATTTGATGTAATTGGCCAGCTGTTCGGTTCATAATAATTTTTCCTGATAAAGGTGTTTTCAGGCTGTTCACCTGTTATTTTAAGGGGAACCGTTCTTGTGTATATATGATCGTGCCCCTCCTTGATCAGCCTGACGTTGTTTCTGTAAAGAACTGGAAGCCAGTTGTTCAGTATCTCCCTGTTCTTCAGACTCATATTGAGACGGACAGTCCCAAACAGTCCGCGATGCCATACCGGAAGGATGTTGGTATAGCGTTCACCGGCAGAAGGCCCTACATCTGGTTCAAGCAAGTTCTTCAGCCATATATCCTGACGAACATCAGAATGGTGTGTCTCAAACCACGGCCACTTTTCAGTGATAAGGTTTCCTTCCCAGTCCCTTAATCCCCTGTCCGGCTCTCCCTCCCAGTTCTGGCTGTTATCCAAACCAATAAGAAGAAGGTAGTCTGAAAAACCCAGGCTTCCAAATCCGCCCTGACCAAAACCTTCCCTGACATGTTCAGTATCCATGTTGGGATGACCGGGGTTGAACTCACTGAAGAAACCTTCACTTTTATATGGCCAATGGAACAGTAATTCCATCCAGTTAGCTGCTATAAACTCCGGGTAACCCGGTTCAGCCATTCCTGTATTAACACAGGCCGGCCAACGGATGTGATTACGGTGACCAGTTTCATGATTACCCAAAACACTCAGGTGGGGAATTATCAGGTTTTTGAAATGCTTACCGTCAATTTCGTCTTCATAGATAAAGTAACCATCATAAATGCCATATAATATATCCAGGTACAATGCCCACCGGTCTGCATTTTCCTGTGATGCTATTCCTTCGTCACCGACAAAATCACCTGCAGCAATAAACATATCGGGTTTAATCGCAGCAACCATTTTGGCGTTGTCATGGGCTTGCTGTCTCCAGGCCGGGGACTGGTGGTCAGCTGTCATTACTATCCTGACGGGCCTTTCATCCAGGGAGGCAGGCATGGTCATTAAGTGAAAAATCTCTCCCCCCTCACGTACCTTGAATTGATATACAGAGCCTGGCTGAAGATCTGTCAGAATAACCCGGTTTATAAGTTCTTCACGGTACCAGAACTCCGTGGATTTACCTTCCGCTGAATACCAGTCTGAGTAACGGGGATGAACCTTCCGGTACCGGAGTCTTGCATCCACCTCCGGGATCATTTCAGGCATTCTGTGCCAGTTGATAACCATCGCAGATGTAGCATCATAATTTTCGTCCGGAAATCCCTTGCTATTGGTTTCGGGATCATAGATGCCCCTGTTGGTGCCATCAGCAAATTCAGTGTATACCCGGATAGCTTCATTCTGGCCTAATGGCTCATATCCGGGAGTGCAAGTAACAAAAAAAGAGGAAATTAAGAAAAGTAAACCTGATCTGATGACTTTAACCATTGCGTTTTGTTTTTATGGTGAAGAGTGTTTTATAAAAAGAAAAAGAAAAAGAAAAAGTAAAAGAAAAGTAAAAGTAAAAGTAAAAAGTAAAAGAATTGTTTAATCTATTAAAAAATAAGTTCTCTCTATCAATGATTTTTAAATTCCGAAATCTTTTTATCTCTTAAGGTTAGGTTTATTATATTAAAAATACTGGAATACCTAAAATAATAAACCTGGATATGGAATAATATTTTTAAGGATTTTTCTATTATATTGCGGACTTAACTGTGTTTTTAACGAGAAAATCTGCAGCAAGAGATTGAAAGTATAAGAGATCCGGAGCACGGTTAAATATATTTGGTTAACCATAAAAATCAGTAAAATGCAAAAACCATTAAAATTACCGTTAACAGGGATAATTACACCCCTGGTAACTCCTTTACTTGATCATAATACACTTGATGTAAACGGTCTGGAGCGATTAATTGAACACACCATTTCCGGAGGGGTGAGTGGTCTGTTTATACTGGGTACTACAGGCGAATTCGCCAGTTTATCTTACAGCTTGCGTATTGAAATGATAGAACGTACCTGCAAACTGGTTAAAGGGCGGGTACCAGTTTTGGCGGGTGTTACAGATTCTGCATTCCAGGAGAGCCTTAACCTTGCCCGAATAGCTGCCGATAACGGTGCAGATGCTGTTGTGCTTTCCCCGCCTTACTATTATAAAACAAGTCAGCCGGAGCTTTTGGAATACCTGACGCGGATTATGATTCAGATGCCTTTGCCGCTTTTTATCTATAATATGCCGGTTCACACCAAGGTGATGATTGAACCGGAATCGGTGAAAGCAGCATCTGAAATACCTGGTATTATTGGAATTAAGGATAGCTCGGCCAATCTTTCCTATTTTAACAATGTTCAGTATTTGCTAAAGGGAAACCCTGATTTCACTTTTATGGTCGGTCCCGAAGAATTGGTTCCCGAGTTTGTAATGCTGGGTGGACACGGTGGTGTTAATGGTGGGTCCAATATGTTTCCCAGGTTGTATGTTGAATTATACCATGCCTCGGTAAATCGTGATTTTGAAAAGATTCTCCCTCTACGGCAGAAGGTTCTGCAAATATGTGCCACAATATACAGTGTTGGTAATTACGGGTCAAGCTATCTGAAAGGGTTGAAATGTGCTCTCTCTGTCATGGGAATATGTGATGATTTCATGGCTGAGCCTTTTCATAAATTCAAGAAGCCCGAAAGAACAAAAATTGAGAAATTGCTTGATGATTTAAACTATAAGGAACTTCTTAAATAAACGGAATAACAATTATACTTATTAACCTGTAGTGATATCAATACAGGTTAACAGGATTTTTCTATAAGAGTACTGCTACCTGATTCTAAATAAATATATTTGCTTATATATAGAGGCTGAGATACATAAAAAAACAGCTATAATTGTTAATTGGACAGCGGGGGAGGATTCCATATTGTGGCTCCGATATAACGCTCAGGGCCGGTTTCTTTATCCATAAAATAGTACAGGACAACAATCTTTCCATCGGGCCTTTGTACAACTCTTGGATAGCCAATATCCTGTCCCGAGCCATCATCGCGTAGAATATAATCGTCACTCCATGTGGTGCCATTATCGTTGCTGATCTTTGCCCGAATATCACTGGTTGCTGTATTTCTATTAATTTCAGCTTCTGTGGCCCGGTATCCGTATATTAAACAAATCCTGCCATCCTGTAATTTTATCATGGCAGGTGGATTACCTACTCCGGCACTTTCAACCGGATCGTTCAGGTAATTCCAGGTAAGGCCATCATCATCTGAGATGTATGCAGAAATAAATCTGTGTTTTCCTTCCCTCCGCCGGACTGTTACCAAAATTTCATTATCAGACAAACGGACTGATGCCGGCATAATGGAAAAGCCTTCCGGTTCAGCACCAATCCACGATACAAAATCCCATGTTTTTCCACCGTTAGTGGTTTTAA
This sequence comes from Bacteroidales bacterium, assembly GCA_007132225.1. Lineage (GTDB taxonomy): Bacteria > Bacteroidota > Bacteroidia > Bacteroidales > PUMT01 > PXAP01. The sequence goes on from SLPB01000025.1 coordinate 9,929, forward strand.
CACACATGGGCCTACCTTCTCTGCCATCTGATTTAGCAGTGGTTATAAAGAGCATGCACTCGTCTTCACTGCTTACTATATAGTCGGTCCTGGCTGCCGTACCAGGAGTATTGAAATCAGGTAAAGCCCGGGGGCCTTTCCAGCTTTGTCCACGATCATAAGAGTACCAGTAATAGCTTACACCACCATGAATACTTGTCATACGCGCAGTAAAAGCAAAATCCGGATGTTCAAAATTTATCACTTCCCTGTAATTAAGCAGTTCCTGCGGCTTTACATCTTTTCTCATTATTCCGTGCATACCACCATGGTTTGGAATTACCAGGTCCCCGGACCCGGTTTTCCCCGGATCTTCTATAGTCCAGGTTTCACCACCATCAAGACTTCGTGCCAGCAAATGAAGCTCAGGTTTATCCCTGTCAATATTATGAAAGTCCGGGCCCAAATCTTTGTAAAACCCTTTTGCAAAACCTGCCAGAATTTCATTTTCCCATATCCATATGCCATGATTTGCCGGCCATCCGCCAAACATGCCAGCTTCGTAGTAAACCTTTACATGTTTGGTATCTTCTTTTTCAACCCCCTGGCCATAATGAATATTCGTTACAGAGGTAAGTGTTAAAACAGAAAGTAAAACCAAAAAAATTCTCATGATCTTTTATTGTAAGGGGTTAATCTGAAAATAAGATTATAAAGTGTTATTTAATACTAACCTTTTTTACTGAATTTTAAAGCAGCGCGTTTCAGGAATTCCACCGATGCCTGGTTGAAGTCGGCAAGAATTTCCCGGTAGGTTTTGCCATGGGAATTACGGGCTGATTTTATAACTGTATTACATTCATTGGAATCCATAAAAATGGCAGCTTCCAGGAGCTTGTCCTGATCTTCGTCAGGTATAACAAGGAAGCCATGCTTATCGGCATGGATAAACTGACCCGGTAAAACCTTCCTGCCAAATACTTCTACCTCGCAGTTCCATCTTACAGGGGTACTCCAGGCATGCCCGACACATAATCCACGCGCAAGTGCCTTAAATCCGGCATTGTTCATCTCATCAATATCCCGGATGCCTCCATCGGTAATTGTACCAATGCAACCCAGGGCTTTATGTATATTGCTGTTTACTTCACCCCAAAAAGATCCGTAGATAACCGGTTTATCCTGATCCTGAACAACTACAATTTTGGGGCCCTGAACAGATGCAATATATTCCCTGTATTCTTCCCATGCATCAGCATTGTTTTTATGCATTTTATTTCCCGGTTCAATCACCAGGGTGACAGCATATCCCGCCATAGGACCCATGCCGGGCATAAAATCACTAACCGGTTCCAGGTTTATACCATCTCTTCCGGAATCTCTTTTTGTAATTTGCTCCCAGCCATTATAAATTGTAGGTGTATTCCACCTTTTTAATTCTAAAATTTCTGCATGAGTAATCATTTGGCGGAGTATTAAATTTTCGGTTATTTTCCTACAGGATTGGATATTGTGTTAAATGTTTTAAAAATAGTAAATTTGTGGGTAAATAGTAAACTCAATAGACATGAAAATAGTAGTATTGGACGGATATACATTAAATCCGGGCGATTTGAGCTGGGATGGCTTTAAAGAGATTGGTGATTTGACTGTTTATGAAAGAACTCCTGATAACAAAATAATTGAAAGGGTAAAGGATGCAGAAATAGTTATTACCAACAAGACACTTCTTGGTGAGAATATTTTTAGCAGGCTGCCAAAATTGAAATATGTTGGTATTCTTGCAACAGGTTATAATACGGTAGATATTGAAGCTGCCAGGAAGAGGGAAATTGTTGTAACCAATATCCCTGCTTATAGCACAAACTCGGTTGCCCAGATGACCTTTGCCTTATTGCTCGAACTTTGTCTGCATGTGCAGAGGCACAGTGATTCGGTAAAGGCAGGCAAGTGGGCAGACTCTGTTGATTTTTGTTATTGGGACTATCCATTGATTGAGCTTGCCGGGAAGACATTTGGCATAATTGGTTTTGGAAATATAGGTCAGAAAGTTGCTGATATTGCAACAGTTTTAGGAATGAAAATTCTGGGTGCTGACAATTTTCACTCTGACCAGTCACACAGAAATAATTTTAAATGGGCAGATATTCCCGAAATATTATCAGATTCGGATGTTATAAGTATACATGCACCACTGACTTCTGAAACTAAAGGGTTAATAAATATGGGGAATTTGAAGCAAATGAAAAAGTCCTCTTTTCTTATAAATACCTCCCGTGGCCCGTTAGTTGTAGAGGAGGATCTTGCTGCTGCCTTAAACCAGGGAATTATAGCCGGCGCAGGATTGGATGTTCTGGCAGTCGAACCACCCACACATGATAATCCGCTATTTAAAGCAAAGAATTGCATTATTACACCTCACATTTCATGGGCAACAAAGGAGTCAAGGTCAAGATGTATGGCTATTGCAGTGAGTAACCTGAAATCATTTCTGGCAGGCAAAAATGTTAATGTGGTAAATAGCTTGTAACCAGGGAGCAGAGGTGGAAGAAACAAGAATGTTTACTCCTGTTAAGGCCAAAATAAATACCGGGGCTAATAAACCCTGAAAATATACCAACATCCTCTGCCTGCTTGTTCTTTTTATCTCCAAATATTAAAAAAACTGATCAACAATTATTAAATTGCCGGATATTTTATGGTATATATTGTTTTTGCCAGTAACCAACTAAAATAAATAAACATGAAAATAAAATCATCCTGTATCCTTGTTTTGATATTCTTATTCGCCCAGGGATATGCCATGCATCATGAGATAAAAGCTGCAAATCAGTCAGTTAGCAAAGTAAAAGGCATTGTTTTTCATGACAGGTCAGGTGATGGATCCTATAATCCCCGAAAAGATAAGCCACTGGAGGGAGTCGCTGTTTCCAACGGGCGCGAAATAGCGGTTTCTGACAAAAATGGCTATTATGAGCTTCCCTTAAGGGATAATTCTGTGATATTTATAATAAAACCCTCGAACTGGATGGTGCCGGTCAGTGATGATCAGTTGCCCGAATTCTTTTACGTTCACAGTCCCACGGGTGCCACCGGAACTAAATTCCAGGGCCTTCCCGCCACCGGTCACCTGCCGGAGTCGGTTAACTTTCCTCTCTACCCCAGTGATGAGCCTGATAGCTATAAAGTTGTTATATTCGGTGATACCCAGCCTAGGAATGAACAGGAGATATACTATATTGCAAGGGATGCCCTGCCTGAATTAACCGGCATAAACGCTGCTTTTGGTGTGACAATGGGAGACAATGTATTTGATGATCTTGACTTATTTGAACCTCTTACAAGTGTTATTTCAACCGTTGGTATCCCCTGGAGATATGTATTAGGTAATCATGATATCGATTTTACCGGAAACAATAACACAGATGCACGCGGAGCCTGGTACCGCAAATTTGGTCCGTCATATTATTCTTTCAGCTACGGGCCGGCTCATTATATTGTTCTTGACAACATAAGATGGATTGTTGAAGATGAGAAAAGATATTACCGGACCGGACTGGGAGCTGATCAGATGGAGTTTCTGCGTAACGAAATAGCCAGACTGGATAATGACCAGTTAGTTGTTTTGTTGGCGCATATACCTTTTGCAGGTTCTACTGCCTGGGAGGATGAATCGGAGCAGCAGGCTTTTTATGAAATTTTAGCCGGTCATCCCAATAGCTTATCCCTTGTTGCACATACCCACAGGCATTACCACCATTTTATTGGTGAAGATGAGGGTTTTCCGGGAGCTCAGCCCCACCACATGATAAGTGTGGGAACAGTTTGCGGTTCCTGGTGGACGGGCTCCCCTGATGAATACGGTATTCCTCACGCCATGATGTCTGATGGTACCCCTACTTCCTACAACCTTTTGCATATTGACGGAGATGAATGGAAAATGAGTTTAAAGGCCACAAGAAGACCCGCCGACTTCCAGATGCATATCTATGTACCTGAAGTTGTAACCCCCGGTGAGTCAGAAAACATGATGGTAGTTGCCAATATTTTTAACGCTTTGCCTTCTGCAGAGGTTGAGATGAAAATAGGGGATGGTGGACAATGGATAAGAATGGAAAGGAACCAGCGTCATGACCCGGTGAGGATTGCTGTTATGAAAAGGGAGGAAATGCTTGGAGATGTACCCTGGAGGAACCTGGGTAGTGAGCGGATTTCCGAACATATTTGGGAGGCGAGATCTGCCTCACGCCTTGAACCGGGTGCACATGTAATACATGTAAGAGCAAAAGATAAATGGTGGGAATATGAAGGCAGGCAAATAATTTACGTACAATAGTTAATTAAAAAAATAGAATGTAAATAACTCTCATAAACAAAATATGAGTGAATTAACTGAAATCAACCTTACTTTAAAATCTGATTATAAAGTCACTTCTGCCGACACTGATATGTTTGCCAGGTTACGTCCTGGTGCTGCAGTGAATTTCCTGATCCAGTCCGCCATTGATTCAGCCGACAAGCTTGGGTTTGGTTATGGAGGGATAAGGAACCAAAATCTTTACTGGGTGCTTAGCAGGATTACATTTGAGTTATACAGGCCGCTGAAATGGTATGAAAACGTTCAGGTTGAGACCTGGCCGAAAAATGTCGAAAGAATACTTTATTTAAGAGATTACCTGCTCCGGGACAGTGACGAAAAAATTATAGGAAAGGCTACTTCGGGATGGCTTGCAATTGACCTCAAAACAAAACAACTTAAAAAGATTGATGGTGTTAATGCAGATTTTTTTGTCCATCTTAAAGATAAGCATGCATTTACTGAACCCCCGCAGAAGCTCTTTCCTGTCAGTGATGGAGAAAGTTTTGAAATAAGATCAGGGTATTTTGACATTGACCTTAACGGACATGTAACAACCACCAGGTATGTCGACTGGATGATGGAAACTTTTTCTGTGGATTTCCACAGGGATAATTATCCTGCAAAAATTTCACTTAATATGATGAAGGAGATCATGCCTGGTGAGAATATCAGACTTACCCGATGCCGGAATGGTGATTCAGGGTATCTCTTTGAGGGTGCCAAGCTGGATAACGGAGTTATTGCCTTCAGGGCTGCAGTTGATTTTTAAAACAGAGAAAAAGGTAATTCACAAAAATAACAACCTGCGAATTCACCTGAAGAGAAAAAATACATATTTCTTCGCATACTGATTTATAAACCATACTAAATTTGAAGATCATGTTAAACAAACTGCGAACTCTTACCTGTTTTATACTGATATTAAGTTTTGTCCAATCAGATGCTCATGCAGTTACTATAGAATCAATACCTTCTGACCTGGGTGCAAGGGGCGGGGTATGTGTTATTATTGGCCTGGCAGATGATACTCAGCTGGCTGAAATATTACTTGCAAGCGGGCCCTGGGTGATTCACCTTCTTGATACCCGGTTAACAGAAGTTGAAGAGGCTCGCAATTATTTGCATAAACACGGATTATACGGACGAATTGTGGTTGAGCACTGGAATAAAAACATTCTTCCTTATGCCGATAACATGGTAAACCTTATCATCGGACATGCTGATGAGATAACAGTTGACCCTGAAGAGTTGCTTCGTGTGCTGGCTCCCCATGGCAAAGCATTTATTTCGGATGGAGATAATCTTGAAATTGTTGATAAGCCAAGACCTTCGGAAATGGGGGACTGGACCCACCCGTGGCAGGATGCTGACGGTAGTCTTGCCTCCTCCGATCGCAGCCTGGAGGTTCCCAACACCTTCCAGTGGCTTGCCGGCCCCTCTTTTCCCCTTGCTGAACGTAAAAACAGTGCAGGTGTAATCCTGAGCAGCGGTGGACGGGTATTTTATATAACCCAGAATGTGCCCGAGAACATAGGCGGAGATGATCAGAATTATCTGGTTGCACGTGATGCTTTTAACGGAGTGGTTTTGTGGTCTGTACCCTGGAAGGGGCCAATCAGCCAGGGGCACCAGGATGGATACCACGAAGCGATTGTTGTCGGCGAGGATCGCATATACGGTGCCCGCGAAGGTGAGATTGCTGTTTTTGATGCTGCCAGCGGAAGTGTTTTGAAAGTTTTCAAGATGGATGAAACTCCCGGCAAGATGATCCTGTCAGAGGGAGTTCTTGTGGCACAGGCACCCGGGGGATTAACCGGTTTTGACATTGACACAGGAACAAAGTTATGGCATGTTGCCGCTGATAATCCATGGGGTACGCTCGTCAGGGACGGACGTGCATTTTACCTTACAGCTTCCCGTGAGCTGGACGGACGATGGAAACATGTGTTGCTGGCATCTGATCTGCACAGCGGCGCACCAATATGGGAGCAACAGGTTGAAAGTGAGTACGGGCGGCGTAATTCTGCAGTTCTGCGACTTAATTTTGCCGGGGATGGTATTGTCTGCCTTATTGAACGGACAGTGTTACGTGTTTTGTCCGCCGAAGACGGCCGGGAGCTGTGGAGACGTGAATCAGAAGCAGAAGCTCGCGGTGGAGGATCAATGGATTCCCGGCAGGTTGGTCATTTCTTTGTGGATGGCAAACTGTGGATGCGGGCTGACCGCGCTCGTGATGGCAGAATGGTGCCGGAAAAATGGCTTGCCCTTGATCCTTTAACCGGCAAGGTGCTTCGTGAGGTAAATGCTTCAGGACCGCAGGGTGTTATAAGCAATGTTAATAAGGTAAGCTGCCAGCCGATTACGGCTACATCACGTTACGTTTTGGATGCACGTTTATCGACGATGTGGGATTTAGAAGAGGGGCAGAGGGAAGGTTTTAAGTTTGCACGCGGAGGGTGTCAGGTAGGTATGATACCTGCCAACGGCCTGGCATATGTTCCGCCAAATGCCTGCGGATGCCTCGAGGAGCAATTGCGTGCCAATATGGCCCTGGTCCACAGTAAAGACCATGGCTTACACTCTTTTGTCCCCGATCCTGTAATATATGGTCCTGCATTCGGTATGGAACTGAAATCTGAGGTTGATGATGATGTTTCATGGCCAATGTACCGTCGTGACGGTCGCCGGGGCGCCCATTTACCAGGAAGCATCTCACCTGACGTAAGTAAGCGCTGGAAAACGACCCTTGACCTGCGGGGAGGTGAAAAAGACCAGGAATGGCTTCTGCACTTTGGCCGCCCCCTGACGCCTCCGGTTGTTGCCGATGGACTGGTTGTTCTGGCCGAACCACAGACTCACCAGGTTATAGCCCTGGATGAAAAGACCGGCAATGAATTATGGCGTTATACTGCCGGAGGACGGATCACTGTACCTCCCACTTTGTATAGGGGACTGGCCTTGTTTGGTTCCCATGACGGATATGTTTACGCTCTCCGTTCCAGAGATGGAGTATTGGTTTGGCGCTGGCGGGCTGCACCATCAGACAGGCGTATCATGGCATACGGGCAACTTGAGTCCACCTGGCCTGTAGCGGGTGGTGTGCTGGTTCACGATGGACTGGCACTGGTGGTTGCCGGCAGGGCTACGGATGCAAGCGGTGGTTTGGTTGTACATGCTATTGAACCCGAGACCGGAGAGCTTCGGTGGACTAATCGCATAGATGATGCCCTATATGGTAATTGCGATCCTCTGGTTACGGATGGTCAATATGTCTATTTGATGGATAAACGTATTGATGTTAAGACAGGAGAAATATTAAAATTGGACGGATTCAGTTATGGGGAGAGTGAGCGGGGAGGAGCTGCTGTTCAATACCCGGAAGGGATACGCTATCTTCGTGGTGGCAAGGCCGGAATGCTTGAAACTTCATGGACACAGCTGGACATGGGATTGAGAAAGGCTCAGTTGACGTGGACATGGGGAGATACTGACGGTGAGATACTTTCTTTTACTGATGATACAGTCTATGCTTTTCAGATTAATTCAGGCGGACTTGATCATCGCGGACGTCAACGTATGTGGAGATCACCGGAGAGCAATGGTGGTGGAATTATTTTAGCCAGGATTGCAGATGCGGATATCACCAGGTGGACTTACGAACTGCCTGTTCCGGCCCAGGTGGAGGCTATGCTTACTACACGGGAGTCCCTGTTTATCTCCGGACCGAATGATCGCTCAGTCCCTGGTGGAAGTGGATTTCTAAGTGCTATCTCCCGTGATGGGAATGGTGAACCCTCAACCATAACGCTGACTTCTGCACCGGTTCATGACGGCATAGCCGCTGCAAACGGCAATATTTTTGCTGTTTTACGGGATGGCAGCATCATTAGTCTGGGGGCAAAATAAAATTACAGGGAGACCGCTGTTTCAAAATGGTTATTACTATATTCAACACATCAGTTTTTGATTTCAAAGAGTCCGGCATACATAAAAGCAATATGTATGCCGGATTCTAAATCAGCTTCAAATCTTTCTTTATTCAGTTCTGGTTCCTGCAACCGTCTTAAGTAATTATTAATTTAATAAATATGCGCCAGGCTGATGCCATCAGGCTGGTATCAGCCTGGTGTGTTCTTCCCCGAGATTTTCAAAAGCAGCTTCCATCATCAAAAAGAAAGCCTGACCTTCAGTCGACCTGCCGGGATCAGAATAGTCTGGAGATCCGGGAACACCCATAACATTGCCCAGGTCATCAATTTTTTCATATACTGCTTTACGGATATTTCCGGCCGTTTCAAGATAGTGCTCGTCAAGCCAGCCTGCATTAACACCTTTAAATATTGTATGGGCCACTCTCATAGCCAGACTGGTTTCCACAAAAGTGGAAGGATCATTTATAGTGTCATGAAACAGAAAATCTTCCCTTATATAATTTAAGCATCCGTCCAGGTGTTTTCTGGTATAATCTTTCATCTCTTCTATTTCTGTGGCCATATTTCCCGGAAGGCGTTCAGTAAGCATGGCCATACCATTGAGAGCATGTGCATTTGCAAGGCCCCAGAGCTTTGGATTGGTGATTTCGTTCAAATCTGCGTTATAACGATAGGCAAACAATGATTCCTCTTCAATCCACAGCTGTTCTCTTATGCCCCGGACCTGCTTTACGGCTTCTTCGGGATATCCTGCAAATGCAATAAAGGGAGCTCCCATGAATATTGTGTCTGCCCACAGTTCAGGTCCGTGATATGAATGATGAATATACCCCTTTTCAGTTCGCGGTGCCTTTTCAAATAGATACTTAATCATCCTGTCTGATGCTTTCTTTAATTCGGGGTCACCAAGAATTTCGTATGAACGCAAAACAGCTTCCAATGGGGTGGCTGAGTCGTTTATTCCTGCAGCAACACTTATCACTGCCAGTCGCCCGTCATCTCCCTGTCTGAGTACCGCCTCTTTGGCCATAAGGATCATCATTGTTTCATCGCCTGTTTCAACAAATGCCTGACAGGCGATTCCGTGTTCCCAGTTTTGCTTTTGTGTTGAAAGCATGACCATCATAACCTTTCTTCTTATGGGAGTATAAAAATCATCGTGATCAATCCCGGTATTACTTTTACAGGACATTGACAAAGAGGGAAGAAAAACTGCACTGCCAAGAAGGCCTGATTTCAATAGAAAGTCTCTTCTGATCATAATTATAATAATTTATTTGGTATTTTAGGTTAGATTATATTGCATCCATTTCGGGAAAAAATTCCATGCCTTAATTCTGGTAATTTAGATAATAGTTCAATCTTTTATCCACCTGGAAAAAAAGGTGTTCATATCCTCTCCCGACTCAATTATAAGAGATCGGGAAGCATTATTGTACCTGTAGGCATTTATTATTACCTCCATATCTTTTTCTATTTCTTCGGGGTTGTCAGATTCAGCCGCTGCATCATGAACGTTTACAAGCATAAGCTTTCTTGGAGCAATGGAGGCTGCCAGGTCAGGCAGGTCGTAGGCTTTAAGTGCCCCCGGCACGGCTCCGTGTATACTGGCCACATCATAAAACCTGTTCATGACAATGGAGCGGTAGGATGAGTAGGGCTCAATCAGGGCTACCCGTGAAACCGATGGGTTAAAAGCTGCTGCATGCAGCAGGTCAGGCGATATTTCTCCTTTTGCCAGGGCATAGATTTCATCTGTGTCATCCCTTTCTTCAAGGAGCATGGTAAGTCTAGAAATATCTCCCGCACGTATTCCTGTAATACTTCTTCCAATAAGCATTGACCCGAACCAAATATTATATGATATACCTTCAATAAAGGCATCACCCCTGAAGACTCCCGGTCCTGTTTCTCCGATTCCAACCAGATCGGGTGCAAGTACAGTAAAACCTTTATTAACGAACCATTCTGCTTCACCTCCCGGAGATGCCTCTTCGGCTTTGCCCGAGGGATGGAGATATATCAGTGCTTTGGAGTTAGGCTTGTCGGGTATCATTAAAAGGTAGGGGATAACGTAATCTCCTTCACCCTGAAGGAAATATTTCTCGATCATATATCCATCTCTTTGTATGCGACCGGTAAACACGGGTTCTTTGATCTTCTCGGGAGCAATATAGCCGGAGAGTGCTTTTGCCTCACTTACTGCAGCGGGAAGATGTGTTTTAAGGTCTTTCCTGGATTCCTCCAGTCCGGCTAAAAGTTTTTCAGAATCCTTGCGGTTAAGACTGAAAACGGTTTCCCCGTTCAGGGAGGTTGAAATTTGTCCTGTTGAAGTTACCCTTAATTCATCGTCAGAGAGTATCTCAACATCCTGATCACTAGCGTTCCCTGGATGATCAAGATGTTTCTGGAAAAATGCATACATGGCCTCCCTGTTTTTTCTGGTTGACTCATGTCCGCCAATATCTTCAACCATACCAAAATTATCCGGTTTGCCGTAGGCTTTATAAATTACAGAAACTTCCCCTGCGGTTTCCCTGGCCCCCTGGATACTGAAAAAATCATTAGTTGTTGTTATCATCAGTGCCGGTTTTGGTGCCCGAACCGCAAGCAGGTCGGGATGATCTATTCCATGTTTGATTCCGTTATAGAGGTTTTGTTCTGCGTCCTGTGGACCAATGGACTGGAACAGCCTTGTGAAATTTGTGATATATGCTTCGGGTGCAGCTGCATAAATGCGGTCATCTACAGCAGCGATATATGAAGACTGGGTACCGCCGCCGGAGCGGCCGGTGATACCTATTCGGTCTGGATCTACCTCAGCTCTTGTAAGAAGATAATCAACAGCTCTTACACCATCCCATATCATATACCTGGCCTGGGAGCTTCCTGTTATAAAAGCCTGTGCACCGGGGTATGAGTGTTCCCTTGTCGGACCACCGACAACCGATCTGCCTGTTTCAGGATCATAATATTCGAGCCTCTCTCCCTGGCCGACCGGGTCAAATGCGAAGACGATAAAACCTTTTTTCACAAGGTTGGTAATTTTGTGCTGATAAGTTTTACTCCTGTAGCCTTCACTTGCATGTCCGCTGCAATAAATAACGGCGGGCATTCTTGCATTAGCTGTTGTTTCCGGTATATACATTGAAGAGGTAACATAGAAACCTGGTTGCGATTCATAAATTATATGTTCAACCCTGAACCCGTCTTTTCTTATTGTTCTGGTAATCCTGGCATTTAAGGGGGTCTTTGCAGGGAAGGGACCAACTATATCAATCAACTTCTCTCTTACCCTATTTTGCCTTGTCTGCAAATCATTTAACAACGCTGTTCCGGAAACCTTCTCCCGGCGTTCTTCAAGTAATTGATAAGCCTGTCCTGAAATATACTTGTAAAGAGAGTTTTGAGCGTCAGAATGTTTGAGCCAGTAAGTGTTTCCACGCTGGATGACATTAAGGTCGTTCTGGGCACTTATGAGATTGCTGATAAGAAAAAAAGCAATCAACATTCTGAAACATAATTTTAAATACATAATCATTATTTTTAAAATATCCTGAATATAAAATCAACTTTTTGAAAATATTTTATAAATATGTGAAGTCCTCATGCAATTAAGTTATTTGTCTCTTTCTATAACATTAAGTCCCATTAATCTTCCTGCATCTTTAATTTGCTGTCTTAAGTCACCCAGTGTTGCACAGTGATGAATCCCGTACAGGGAGGGGAAATGCTGATCCCTTACTTTTTTTATGTTATCCACTTTGGCAAATATTTTGGTTGTGCACATTACATTATCTATATCTTCACCGCCAATATATATGGTACGACCGTTAACTATTTCACCCGTATGCATTCTTATTTCACCAATAAGGCTGTGTATCTCCCAGAAAGTAGCAGTTTCACCTACAGGCCATTCGGCTGTAATACCTGTTGAAGAACCGGGTTCTTCAGGCAGATCCCTGACAGGGCTTTCTGCATGAGTCCTTATAGTATAAGGGATCCTGCGTTCATCACCCCAGGGATTAATCGGAATACCGCAATGAAGAACAATTTCAACTCCATTATCAATATCATACATCTGGTCGCCCAGCATACTTGGCCTGCCGGTCAGCTTGTAAGCCAAAATCTGGCTCATTAATATATCAGGGTAGTTCTGGCAAACAGCCTGTATTCCCCTGGTTTTAAATCCAAGCTCCAAACCTAATCCAGGATTGAACTGATCTTCAATCCTGCCACTTCCGGTAACTGATCTGAGGTGAGTTGAGACTGCATTGCAATTGTATTTTTCCCTTAATTCATCAAGAGCAAGATAACCCCTGGCTGATTTTATTATCTCCGATCTGGAAGCTTCTACTTTTTGTGCCCCGTTAATCCATTTATCTGCAATTTCTTCTGCTTTACCTATGCTTATGTTTTTATAAGTCTCGTAGAATTCCTGTGGTTCTACCCGGATAATTTCAGCACCGAATAATTCCCTGAAATTATTAATATAACGTTCGTTATGATCTGCGGGATAGGTCTGGTTAAAATCACCATGTTTATAATTTACCTGTCCTATCATTTCATCTTCACTTCGCGGTATCATCAATATCCTGGTTTCTCCAAGCTCTTTTACAACCTGTACAAGTTTAATCTTATACACAAGATCATTGAACATCGATGCTCTGACGTCCGGAGCACAAAGATTTCTTCTGTCCAGCTGTGCGGTGAGAATTTTTACATCCTTGTAGTTGGTTCCTCCCTCGAGTATGTTCTTGCCCTCGACTTTTACCTCTCCCGTATTAAAAATGTGATAGTGATGACCACTCTGGAATTCCCAGAGATTGTATACAACTATTGTGGGCAATCCGGTAAAGGCCAGCCTGTAGTCACTATCTACCCTTCCTATTATCAGCACTCCATCATAACTATCCCTGTTACCTGATACCTCATTATATGCATCAGTAATTGTACCTTCGAATTCAATAAAATCTATTCCGATACATGATTTTTGAAGCTGATCAAGGACTTCATCATGAGTAGTAAAAGTTTCCGGAGCACCACCCGAACCGGTGCAGCCGCAGCCTCCGGAGGTGAAAATAGTAAACAGCCGTGTATTCGTATTTTGGGACATTGCAAACACGACAGGAAATGCAATTAACAAAATAAATAAGGATGCCTTTTTCATAGGAGTATTTTTTAATGGAAATTATCAGATATTTAGCATATTAAGTTGATAACAATATTGATTAATAGATAAATATAATCTGATTTTTATAAAATAAACCTGAAACATTTTTAATCTTCTATCCATCTGTTAAAAAATACATCAAGGTCAGACCCTGATTCAATAATCAGCGATTCCCATGCGTTTTTGTACCTGTAGGCATTTCTTATTACTTCCATATCCTTTTCTATTTCTTCGGGGTTGTCAGATTCAGCCGCTGCATCACGAACGTTTACAAGCATCAGTTTCCTTGGAGCAATGGAAGCTGCCAGGTCAGGCAGGTCGTAGGCTTTAAGTGCCCCTGGCACGGCTCCGTGTATACTGGACGGATCATAAAACCTGTTCATGACAATGGAGCGGTAGGATGAGTAGGGCTCAATCAGGGCTATCCTTGAAACCAAGGGGTTGAAAGCTGAGGCATGCAGCAGGTCAGGTGATATTTCGCCTTTTGCCAGGGCATAGATTTCGTCTGTGTCATCCCTTTCTTCAAGCAACATGGTCAGTCTTGAAATATCTCCCGCGCGTATTCCTGTAATACTTCTTCCTATAAGCATTGACCCGAACCAAATATTATATGATATGCCTTCAATATAGGCATCGCCTCTGAAAACTCCCGGTCCTGTTTCTCCGATTCCAACCATATCGGGTGCCAGTACAGTAAAACCTTTATTTACGAACCATTCTGCTTCACCTCCCGGAGATGCCTCTTCGGCTTTGCCCGAGGGATGGAGATATATCAGCGCTTTGGAATCAGACCTCTCGGGTATCATTAAAAGATAGGGGATAACATAATCTCCTTCACCCTGAAGGAAATATTTCTCAATAATATATCCATCTCTTTGTATGCGACCGGTAAACACGGGTTCTTTGATCTTCTCGGGAGCAATATAGCCGGAGAGTGATTTTGCCTCACTTACCGCGGCGGGAAGATGTGTTTTAAGGTCTTTCCTGGATTCCTCCAGCCCGGCTAAAAGTTTTTCAGACTCTTTGCGGTTAAGACTGAAAACGGTTTCCCCGTTCAGGGAGGTTGATATTTGTCCGGTTGAAGTTACTCTTAATTCATCGTCAACCAGAAATTCCACCTCCTCTTCAACAGGACTCCCCGGATGATCAAGGTGTTCCTGAAAAAATGCGTTCATAGCTTCCCTGTTTTTCCGGGTAGTTCCGTGACCTCCCATATCCTCGACCATACTAAAATTATAGGGTTTTCCGTAAGCATTATATATTTCAGAAACTTCTCCGGCAGTTTGCCTGGCTCCATGAATGCTGAAAAAGTCTTCAGTTGTGGAAAGGATCAGGGAGGGCTTTGGCGCGCGTACAGTTAAATAATCTGCATGATCTATTCCCTGCTTAATTCCATTGAACAGGTTTTGCTCGGCGTCCTGGGGCCCTATGGTTTGAAATAACCGGGTAAAATTGGTGATATAACATTGGTTTGCAACAGCTTTAATCCTGTCATCAAGTGCAGCAATATATGCAGCCTGGGTTCCTCCTCCCGAGCATCCGGTTATTCCAATCCGGTCAGGATCAACCTCATTCCTTGAAAGAAGATAGTCTACAGCCCTTACACCATCCCATGCCATGTATCCTGCCTGGGAGTTTCCTGTAATCAAAGCCTGTGCCCCGGGATAGGAATGCTCCCTGGTGGAACTGCCAACGATTGAACCACCTGTTTCCGGATCATAATATTCAAGTCTTTCGCCCTGTCCGACCGGGTCAAAGGCAAATACTATAAAACCTTTATTTACAAGGTTAAGTATTAATTTCTGGTAAGTTCCGGTTGGCGCCCTGTGCGCTATGGAGGTATGTCCGCTGCAGTATAATATTGCCGGTGTTTTATTATGTTCTGTTTTGTCTGGAAGGAATAATGAAGCTGTAACATAGAAATCCGGCCTGGACTCGAAGATGATATGTTCAATACTGTAGTTATCTTTAGTTATGGTCCTTGTTATTCTGGCGTTCAGTGCCGTTTTTTCAGGAAAAGGGCCAATGATCTCCGTCAGCTTCATTTTTAGAAACTGCTGTCTTTCCTGCCAGCCGGTCAGTGTGTTGATTGCCGATATCTCATTTTCACGTTCTTCCAGCAGTTGATATGCCTGATTTGCAATATGCTGATAAAGTGAGTTTTGGGCGTCAGTATGTTTAAGCCAGTTCCCGCCCCTTAAATGAAGCACATCAAGATCGTCCTGGGCAAAGGCAAAATCAAGGGCGAAACTAAGTAGTAAAATCAGGCTGATTATTATTTTAGGAAGGAGTTTTATTGTATTTGGGTTTCTCCGGGGATAGTTTGTCATGTTGTAATATCTTAAAAAACAAATCATTAATTAAAAGTCTGAAATGGTGTGAAAAAAATAAGCCCGAAAATATTTTCTGTTTGAAAAATAGTGATAATTTTTGAATCATCAATATTTTAACCGGTATATAAACTATATAACTGTTAGCAAAGGAATATACCAATCCCGCAGTTAACTGGCAATGTATTTTTCTGTTATATAAAATATAAACTCTGCAATGCTTTGGGATTTTACTTTATTACTAAAAATATCTATTTTTAGCGATTCATTGCAGTCCCTTTCATAAGTGCCTGAATAAAATCGAATCAGTATCCGGCGAGTGAATGAAGGACTAAACAGTATTTTCATAAGAAATATAAATTACAAATAATATGATCAGTAAGCCAGGAAAACGAATATTTTCAGTGTTTATCACTCTCTTGTTATTGACTTCATCTGTATCTGTGGCTTTTTCACAAATGCTTGATTTTTCGGGTTCAAAAATAGTCTGTTTTGAAAGCAGTGACCGGCATGTATTAAAATCCCTGGAAGTTTTGCAGGAAGAAATTGACAAAAGGAGCAATATTCTTTTACCTGTAAGCAGAAAATTGCCTTCGTCCGGTCATCCTGTTATTATGGTCGGGATTGAAGGGCAAATCCAGGAATTTCCCGAAAATTTTCAAAAAGTCATTGCAGGTTTATCTCCAATAGAAAGTGAGGGGTATAAAATTGTAGTTCTGAAAGAGTTTAATACAGCATTAATCGTTGGTTATGATGCACGTGGTGTATTATACGGAATAGGAAAAATGCTCCGCAAAATGGAGATTCGTCCCGGACAGGTTCATTTGCCGGCCGATTTAAAAGTGGTTTCATCTCCGCAGTATCCAATCAGGGGGCACCAGCTGGGATATCGACCCAAAACCAATTCATATGATGCCTGGTCGCCTGAACAATTCGATAGCTATATACGTGATCTGGCCATTTTCGGAGCTAACAGCATTGAAATAGTTCCCCCGCGAACCGATGATCTTTTCAGCAATATCCTTATGCCTCTTCCGGCAATTGAAATGATCGCCGAACAATCAAGAATATGTGATTCTTACGGAATGGATGTCTGGATGTGGTATCCTAATATGGGGAGTGACTATTCACATCCCGATTCAATAGAATTTGAACTTGAGGAGCGCCATGAAGTTTTTAATGCAGTTCAGCGTCTTGATGCTCTTTTTGTACCGGGTGGTGATCCGGGCTACCTGGAGCCTGATGTGCTGTTTGGCTGGCTCCATAAAGTAGCGGAAGTTCTGCATCAATATCATCCTGATGCAAAAATATGGGTTTCTCCACAGGTTTTCAGGCCATCGCAAAAATGGTTTGATGATTTTTACAGTCATGTTAACAAAGAATATCCCTGGTTTGGGGGAGTAGTTTTTGGGCCATGGATTAAAGCGCCTGTCTCCGAAATTCGTGATATCATTAATCCTGGCATACCTATTCGCCGTTACCCTGATATCACCCATAGTCTCAGCAGTCAATATCCGATACCTGAATGGGATCTGGCCTATGCCATTACCCTTGGTCGGGAATGTATAAATCCCCGGCCAAATGATCAGAAAATAATTCATAATGCCCTGGATGAATATGCTCAGGGAAGTATTAGTTATTCTGAAGGAACAAATGATGATGTCAATAAATTCATCTGGAGCGATCAGGACTGGGAAGCCGGGGCTTCTGTTATTGAAACACTGCGGGATTATGCCCGGTTTTTCATTGGCCCCGATTATACAGAGTCAGTTGCTCAGGGATTAATGGCACAGGAGAGGAATGTTACGGGCCCGCTGCTTATAAACAAGGGCGTGATGAACACCCTTTATCAGTGGCAGGACATGGAAAAAAATGCTTCTGATGAGGTTCTTAGCAACTTTCGGTTTCAAATGGGGTTGCTCAGGGCATACTATGATGCTTACATTTACCAGCGATTGATATATGAAACGGAACTGGAAAGGAAATCTATTGAGATATTATCGGGAGCAGCAAATGAAGGTTCAAAGGCCTCCATTGAAAAAGCAAGGGAAACTTTGTCCCGGGCATGGGATAATCCGGTGAGGCCCGAACTTAGAAAACGGTGTTACGATCTGGCTGACTCGTTGTTTAGAAGTATAGGTGCGCAGCTTACAGTTGAAAAACATCATGCCGCAAGGGGACGCGGTAACTTCATTGACAATATAGATTTTCCCCTAAACAATTCACCATGGTTGCTTGAGCAATTTTCAGCAATAGAAGAACTTGCTGATGAAACTCAGCGCCTGCGTGAAATTGAGAAAGTGGTAAAACGAGATAATCCCGGGCCAGGAGGCTTTTACGATAATTTTGGGTCGCCACTTTCTATGGACCGGGTTAAATCTGATGTCAGTATTGAAGAAGATCCGGGAAGCCTTATTTCACCGAGGGTCAGCTTTGGCGCGGGGATTTACGGTACAGAGTGGGTTCACGTAATAAGACCGGTAGCCCTGGACGGACGGGCTGCCCCAATCTCATGGATGAACCAGATAAACACATTGTACGATCAGCCCCTGGAAATTGTTTATGAAAACCTGGATCCTCAAGGTTCATACACTATAAGAGTTTCGTATACCGGCCGCTTTCGCTCAAGAATGAAATTATATGCCAACGATATTGTGGTACATGATTTTATTGAAACCGGCACCCTGCCATTTCATGAATTTCAGGTGCCTTCCGAAGCACTATCTACCGGCAAAGTCGTTTTTAAATGGACCTGCGGTGAATGGGAACGTGGTTCACAGGTTTCGGAAATATGGCTGATAAAAAACTGATCAGACAGCTCTCAGGATAATAGCCGGATCATATTGTCAATTCACTAATAACGGCAGCACGGTTAAATGCCCGGTTACAGGGTTAAGTTTTCATGCGGGGTAAGCTATTTTGAGAACTTCATCAAAATAGTCAATAAAATGTGCGTTAACCCCGTCTTTCAGGTATCCGGGTAGTTCGTCAAAATCTTTTTTGTTTTCAGAAGGAAATATCAGCTCAAAGATTTTAACCCTGCGGGCGGCTATTGTTTTTTCCTTCACACCGCCTATTGGCAATACTCTTCCTGTTAATGTAAGCTCTCCCGTCATGGCCAGTTCCTTTTTAACTCCTTTGTTTCTGGCCAGGGAATAGAGGGCCAGTGCTATGGTGATACCCGCAGAAGGACCATCTTTTGGAGTAGCTCCTGCGGGTACATGAAGATGAATGAAATTATTTTCAAAATAATCCTGGAATGATTTGTCATTATTGCCCAGGGACCGCACATATGAGTAAGCAATGTCAACTGATTCCTGCATTACTTTTCCAAGTTGCCCTGTTTGCTTAATACCGCCTGATTTGGTTTTAACCCCTGATGCCTCAATGTAAAGGGTTGTCCCTCCCATGGCGGTATACGCAAGTCCCAGTGTGACACCGGGTATTGGCTTTTTGTATAATTCCTCTTTGGTAAAAAGGGGCTGCCCGATAAAGTCAGTAAGGTTATTCTGGGTTATATTTATTTTTTTTATGCTGTTTTTTGCCTGCTCAAGGGTCACCTTTCGCATTATTTTCTTTATGTGGTTCTCCATATTTCTTACTCCTGCTTCCCTTGCGTACCCATCGGCAATTTTTGCCAGTGCCTTATCAGTAATATTTACTTCTGATGCTTTAAGACCATGTTCATTACGTTGTTTGGGAATAAGGAACCGTTTTGATATTTCAATCTTCTCTTCCAGGATATACCCGGAAAGCTTGATTAATTCCATTCTGTCAAGCAAGGGACGGGGGATGGTATCGGTTACATTGGCCGTTGTTACAAAAAGTATATTTGAAAGATCAAAGCGCACATCCAGGTAATGATCCAGAAACTGGGAGTTCTGTTCAGGATCCAGAACCTCAAGAAGTGCTGCTGCAGGATCGCCCTGGAAGCTGATACCCACTTTATCTATCTCATCAAGCATAATCACCGGATTGGAAACTTCGGTTCGTTTCAGGCTCTGGATAAACTTTCCGGGCATTGCCCCAATATAGGTGCGCCGGTGCCCTTTTATCTCGGCTTCATCACGCATACCGCCCAGGGAAAATCTGTAAAATTTTCTGCCCATGGAATCTGCAATGGATTTTCCTATCGATGTTTTTCCTACCCCGGGAGGACCAACCAGGCATATAATACTGCCTGATACTTTGCCCCGTTTTATTATAGTGCTGATAAATTCAAGTATTCTCTGTTTAACATCATCCAGTCCATAATGTTGTTCATTAAGGATCCTGGCGGCTTCGACAAGGTCATGACTCTCTTCGGAAAATACTCCCCAGGGCAAGTCCGTAAGCCAGTTCAGATAGGACCGTGTAACCTGGAATTCAGGTGATGCACTTTCAATGGTTTTTAGCTTATCCAGCTCTTCTTTAACGACTTTTTCAGCTTCTTGGGTTAGGTTAAGATGTTTAATTTTGTTTTGAATAGCTTCTATTTCAGCAGCCTTTCCTTCCTTTTCCAGGCCAAGTTCCTTCTTGATTATCTTAAGTTGTTCACGGAGAAAGAATTCACGCTGTTGTTTGGATATTTTTTCTTCAATTTGTTTTTGGATATCCTGTTGCAGCTGACTAAGTTCAATCTCTTCCTTTAAAAGCAAAAGAAGTTTGTTGCTTCGCTCAAAAAGATCCTTGGCCTCCAGTACTTCCTGTAATCTGTGACCGTCAGCAGTAAGGAATGAAGCAACAAGGTCCATCAACAAACCGGGCTTTTCCATACCTACCTGCGATAAAGCCAGTTTTATCTGTTCCTGGAACATGGGGTTCAGCTGTATAAGTTCCTTTACTGAGTTTATTACTGCAAGTGTGTAGGCCTTTAATTCCTGAGTGGGGCTCTCTTTTTCCTCATAATCATACTGAACCTGCCAGAAAGGCTGATTGGCTCTTATTATATCCTTTATCTTTTGAAAACGAGAAGCTGCCTGGGCCAGGAACTGGATAATATCCCCTTCTCTCTTAATTATTTTTATGATTTTAAGAAGGGTGCCGGTTTTGTGCATATCAGATTTCAATATGTTTTCCTTATTGATCTCCTTTGCCAGGGAAACACCGATGAATTTTTTATTATGTTTATATGAAAATTCAACCTTGTCGGCCATCTGCTTGCTGTTAAACTCAATGGGAAGGGTAAGGCCCGGAAAGATTGGCTTGTTTTCGAGTGGTAAAACAATAATATTATCGGGAAATACTTCCGATACAAGAACAAGTCCGCTGGTGTCAGAGTTATTATTCATAGGTAATCAGGTTATTTATATTCGTTGGTATAAGAATGGTTTTTTACTAATGTGATATTAATGTTATTATACTGATACTTGACGGCTGTAATGAAACGGTTAATGTAATTTTCAAATACTGTACCAACTTACTTATAAAAATATTTTATGGATACATTAGTGAAAACAGTTTTTAGTTGAAATTTTTTGACATACATCAATAGCTACTTCAATTATTTGCCTGACAGTGGTTACAACAGATTGGAATATCTTAACTTTTTAATCAGGATGTTTTTAAATGTTTATAAGTTTAAAAACAAAGCAATGGTAAGGAAGAAATAATTATGTGATGTTGTTGAAAAAGTCCGCATTATGCAGTGTAAAAATGTGGACAATTTATAACGTTTATTTCTTCCCGGCAGGTTAAGTTTTTCCTGAACAAATAACCGGGTCATTTGTTGCAGAGAATGGAAATGGAAATGAATATTTAATAATAACATATTATAAAAATCATAACAAGGGTCAATTATGGAAAAATCGATATCCGGGGTAAAGATAGAGTTAACCAGCGGTGATATTGCTTCACAACCTGATACAGATACCATAGTAAATGCTGCAAATGCCTGGCTCAGGACAGGTGGCGGGGTTGCCGGTGCCATTCACCGTGCTGCAGGCCCCGGGCTGGAGGAGGAATGCCGTCCGCTCGCACCCATAAAGCCGGGCGAGGCTGTAATTACCGGGGCACACAATTTACCGAACATCCATGTAATTCATTGCCTGGGGCCTGTTTACGGCCGTGACAAGCCTGAGGCGGAACTTCTCCGTAACTGTTACCGTAATGCCCTTAAACTGGCAGATAAACACAAAATTGAATCAATAGCTTTTCCCTCTGTTTCCACCGGAGCTTTTGGATATCCTGTGGAGGAGGCTGCAAAAGTTTCATTAAAAACAATAAAGGCGACTATTCCTGAACTTGGGAATGTGAAAAAAATAAAGATGGTTCTCTTTAGTAAAACCGATCTGGAGATTTTCAAGCGACAATTATCTGTATTATGACCGGAGTTTTTCCTGCAAGCCCTGATTTCTCTTTGTCAGCAAGCCAAATAACGGTGGGTCCCCGTTTAAGGAGAGTTGTTGATTGTTGTACGGCACACTTAAAATAGTTGTTACTAACCGGGCTCTTTGGATGCTTACTGTTTGGAAAAGTTATGCAACCGCTGTGCCAGCAGAGAAACTGATCCAAACCGGCTAAGTTTTAATCCAACTGCTTTGCCACCTGAGTGAATCTCCACGAACTCTTTAACAGGAGAGATTCCGAAACGACGGTAAAAGGCTATACGAATGAACTGCTTAATATCTTCAGGATCAATTTTTTGAGTATCAATATGAACCTGAAAGTAATCGCCCTGGCCTGCAGCATTTACGCGCACTGCTACGCAGTCTTCTCCAAAAGCCCTTTTAAGCATTGACCCGGCAAGATCTATAAGTGCAAGTCCCCTGAAAAAGTTTGATCCTTCAAGTTGGTTAAATTCAGACGCCATATTATTTGAAAGTGAATCATTATCCAGTCCTTTGTTAAAGTTGAATGGTGTTGCTCCAAAATTATCCATCCATAGATTCATGAGTTCGGGTCCTTTAATATTTTTTTCCCATTCAAATTCTTTTTCCATTTCCTCACGGGAAGGGAGGTTTTCATATGGTATGTAAAAGCTGCAATCGCCAAGCTGGGATAAAGTTACTGATTCTATCCAATGGTCAGGGTTGTGGATGAGAAAAAAGTTTTTTGCTACTTCCCCGAAAAGATATGCAAGTATTGCCCTGAGGGGCACACCTTCCTCCTTAACTACCAGGCCAGGGGATACGGTTCTTTTCAGGATTGGATCTCTCCAGCCTTCAAAAAGCAGTTTGATTGTAGCATCTGTTTTATGACCGGCATTTCCTCTGTCAAGTTTAGTATACTCCATTAACTGTTCAATGTACCATTCCCGTTTTGCGGTCACCTCTTGCATTAATTCTTCCTTTTTAATCAGGATTGGTGTTTTAAGCAATACTGAACAAATCCATTTTTTGTTGTCGTTACTTAGCAGACCATCAGCAACAAGATCTTCTTCAATTAACTTAAAGAAATCGGTTTCCAGGGGTAATTGCAACAAAATGGCTGAAATTTCAGCTGCTTTTCCGGTCATTTTGCGAAATTCCATTGTAGTGAGAGGTCCGGAATTCTCCAGGTTTCCATAAGCTCCGCATGACCAGCGCCATGCATCACGATCCCGCTCAACACTATAGGGAAATATGATCTGTATCCTGTCATGGGGTATTGGATAGGATCCTATGATACGATAGTTGTCTTTTGGATTAGAAGAAATCAAAGTTCCTTTTCCTGCTATCCCCTTTTGTTCGGTAGCCTGATCCAATGATCCTGCCCTGACACCGGTACCATATTCTGCCTGGCATGCCAGATGCACCAGAAGATCCGGGGGTATGCCAATGTTGAAAAGTGAGTTAATTGCATTTTTTGTTGCTACTGTCACTGCCGATGAGCTTGAAAAACCTCCCTGAGGAATATTGCCGGTTGATACCATTCTTAAACCACGGAAATTTTTTTTCCCCAGGTGTTCCTCCACCTTTATTCCCAGGTTTCCTGTGCGTAAAGTACGAAGGGATGCTATTGAATTGCCAACAAGCGCAAAAGGTCTTCTCAGGTTGCTTGAAGCCCACAGGGAAGGAGGGGGCATGGGTAATCCGCCGTCTCGTCTAACTTCCAGTTCTTTTTCACTGAAATAGCCCAGTGACAGGAGTAAGCCTTCACTCATACTGGTGCCAAATTTTTCATATTCGTAAATGTCTGATATCTCTTCACCGGGATACATCATACTATTATCAGCCGGCACAAAGTTTATGCTTTCACGGTACCGGGGATTCATCGGCAACAGATGTATCCTGCCATCATCTGCTTCCTGCAATATCACCACAATTTGCTCTTCCCCCGAAACATCACCTGCTCCTATGGGCATTTGCCAGGCAGGCCCATAAAACCTTACAACATCAGGGTGCATGAAAGCAATTCGCAGCCGTCCCCCGGAAATACCAATCCCGATAGCACGATCAGGATCAAACCCGAGCTTTTCATTCTGAATCATTTCTGTCAGATCATCCAATTGCCTCGCTATTGATGCAATTTGTCCTGCCGGTCTGTTTTCAATTATAGTTCCTGCAACCTCCTCCACTTCTATTTCATCCGGAACCATCAATCCCCTGTTGGAGGCAAGAATTCCTTCAAGCTGTGCCAGGTCAATGGGCTGAGTTACATCAGAACAGAGAAGATCGTACTCAGGAAGATTAACCCTTGTGGTTATGGTTCTCACTTCTCCTCCTTCCTTGCTGATTAATTCAATGATATCAGTAAGATAAAACTGGTTTTGTGCATTTATGTTTGTCAGGTCCTGCAGATACCGGTGTAAGGTCACTGCCCGGACTGCATAGAGCGGGCAGTTCCCTTCAGTCATATTTATCAGGGCTTGCCTGGTCATTTCATCCTTTATTTCACCTATCTCCCTTTCTTCAATAATGCGCATCACCCTGCCCTTTTCATCTCTTAATATGCGTCCTTTCCCCCTGTTTTTAGGTGGTTCATAGATTGCAGTCAGGAATGTGATATCTGCTTCACGGGAATCAAAAAAGTGGGTTTTCCAGAGATTCCTGAATACTGAGGATGGTACAACCCTGTCACCCATTGTAATAATCAGCAATGGATTGTTTTCCAGTATTCCGGGAACACTTAATGATTCAAATGCTGCAAATGCAGTTCCGCCGGTTGGGTTATCAGATAATACATATATGTTATCACTTCCCAGGGCAGTTGACACTTCATTGTGACGGTACCCAACAACACATATTGATGGTGAGGGGGTGAATCTGTGAAAAGCATCGATAGAATGCCGGGCCAGTGGAGTCCCGTTAACTGACTGAATGCATTTGGGTTCTGTGCCAAACCTTGTGCCTTTTCCGGCTACAAGATTTATCAGGACCGGTGAATCACTATTTATGCCGTTATAAAAAGCAAGGCTTTCAGGATTGATAAGTTTACCTCGGTCAAGCTTGGCAGTGTTTTTAAGAAGATGCCCGTTTGCCGGCATATCCGGGTGGTTCATTATAATTAATTTTGAATGGTAAGGTATGTAAAATAAATAAATAATTGGAAGATCGAAAATATTATTTAAGTATTCAGGAAAAAATAAACTTTTAGTAAAAAAATAAAAAAAATCATTATCTTTGTAGCATATTTTAAAAATTAATATTCATAATAAGAATTCTTCCCGGTAAAATTTCCCCTGACTTACAATTACTTTCCGGTAATACAAATTAAACAGAAACCTTAGAACTTAATCCAGGATATTACAACCGTTTAAAGAAGGGTTAATATTTATTTTTAAAATTATTAAGCATAACTATTTATATTTTTTTTAAAGTAAGAAAAATCAACAAACAACAAATAACAATTATGAAAAAAGGTATTGTAAAATTTTTTAACAACTCCAAGGGTTTTGGATTCATTAAACCCGATGATTCAAACGAGGATATTTTTGTTCACGAGAGCGGACTTATTCATGAGATACATGAAGATGATAAGGTTAAATTCGAGGTTGAACAGGGTAAGAAAGGATTGAACGCTGTAAATGTTGAAGTTATAGATTAACATTTCAGTAAACTATATTATAAAAAGAGCCACTCTGTCAGAGTGGCTCTTTTTATAATATACATTTAGTACCATTTGCATTGCTCTTGGGGAGAGGCTGGTGGGCTATGATGAAAAGTTTTATATTTGCCGGATATTTAAAACTTTTTTGACGATAGTTTTAAATGTATTATTTAAATTAATAATAATACATGTGCATACTTTAGATAGGCACCTAAATTTCCAGTTCAGACCAGATGAAACTTGATAAATTTGTACTGATACTTATTGGTTGCGTAATCCTTGCCTGGATTTTACCCCGGTCAGCTGCTGATCTTACCTATATAATCCTTAAACATATAAGCACGATAGGAATCGGTTTCATCTTTTTTTTCTACGGCTTAAGACTTAGTGCTGAAAAAATATTGCCTGGCCTGGGGAACTGGCGGTTGCACCTGCTTGTGCAATTAACCACGTTTGTTTTATTTCCTTTGATTATCCTGGCGTTTTATCCACTTATTCAAAACCAGCATCATGAGATATTATGGCTGGGATTGTTATTTCTTGCTGCACTGCCTTCCACGGTTTCTTTTTCAGTTATTATGACCTCAATCGGCAAGGGGAATATCCCGGCTTCAATTTTCAACGCCAGCATTTCAGGTATTGTTGGCATTATTGTGACCCCTATGTGGATGGGCCTGTTCCTTCAGCAAACAGCTGCGGACTTTAATTTTTCGGAAATATACCAGAGGCTTGTCCTGCAGATAATATTTCCGGTTACCATTGGCCTGCTTCTCCAACCCAGATGGCATTCATATGTAATTAAATACAGCAAAGAGCTGAGTATATTTGACAAGTCGGTCATACTGATCATTGTATACAACAACTTTGCAAGGTCTTTTGGTGACTCGGTCTTCAGTTCTGTGAAGACATTTGACATGGTTTTTCTCACCTTATTTATATTTGCACTGTTGTTTATTGTTTTTGGTATTGTATATCTTCTTACCGGATTATTGAAATTTACAAGAGAAGACAGGATTACAGCCCTTTTTTGCGGATCAACAAAATCCCTTGTTCATGGCAGCGTTTTTGCCGGGGTGCTTTTTACTGATTTCACTTTCACCGGGATAATACTCCTGCCACTGATGCTTTTTCATGCTTTGCAGATTTTTGTAATAAGCATCATAGCTGACCGCTTTGGCAGGGAGTATTAGGTAAAAACTATTTGATGACTTTTTAGAATTAAACAAAAGCCAGGATATAATTGTTTTAATTGCTTAACTGTATTTATTAATCCAATGTACTTCAGGGTCCCAATATTTTTTCTTGGTTTACTTTTCATATATTTTGGTTTGTCCTGTACTAAGGAAAACCAAAGTGATTTTATTCCCCAAAGAAGGGATCTGCGATATCTTGCTCTTGGTGATTCCTATACAATAGGACAGGGTGTTCCGGAAAATGAAAGATGGCCTGTTTTGCTTGCTGATTCCCTGACTAATTCCGGTGTTATAATGGATGATCCCCGGATTATTGCACGTACCGGCTGGACCACATCCGATCTGGAATCAGCTATTTTTGAGATATACCCGGAGGAATCCTTTAAGGAGGGTTATTTCAATGATTCTTTTGATCTTGTATCTCTGCTTATCGGGGTCAATAATCAATACAGGGGAATATCAGAAGAATCTGCATTAGATATCTACCGAAAGGAGTTTGCCGACCTGCTTCAATTGGCGATAGATTTTACAAAAGGCAATGCGGGAAGGGTTTTTGTAGTTTCAATACCTGATTACAGTGTTACACCTTTTGTATCAGAAAATTTCAAAGTCAGAATATCTGATGAGATTGATCAGTACAATGAAATCAACCGGGAAATTGCCTCTGAATTCAACGTTAAATATTTTAATATAACACCCATTTCCCGTCTTGCATCAGATGATCAGCAACTTCTTGCTTCAGATCAGCTTCATCCTTCCGGAATAATGTACAGGCTGTGGGTAGATCTTATGATTGAGGATATCATGAAAATGCTTTGAACTAAATTTTAAGTCCGGGCAATTTTCCAAAATCCCCATATTTTACCATATGTGTCTATTTTTCATATCCTGCAGAACTAATCTAAGTATCATTATTAATAAATCCTGAAAGTTTGGCATCATAGGTAATACTAAGCTTATGCATAGCCCTTGTACAGGCAATATAAAGCATTTTTTTGTCAGTTTCGGTATTATAATTGCTTTCTGAAACAAAAGGAACTGTAACCTGATCAAATTCCAGACCCTTTGACATATGTGCGGTTGTGATTATCACTCCGTTTATAAATGCCACACTTTCAGTATTTAAAAGGTATACTCCGGCAGTGTGATCTTTGAGTACTGCAAACAGGTTGTCAGCCTGCTTTTGGGTTTTACAGATAATTCCCATTGAATTGTACGCCGAGTTTCTAAAATTGCCTATTATTTTTTTTATTTCCTCTATCTCTGCCTCCTTTTTAGTGAACCCTTTTACCACTGGTTCTTCTCCATGTCTTTCAACAGGAATAAGCTCATCATTCCTGGAAATATTCTGTGCAAAGTTAGTGATCTCAAATGTGGAACGGTAACTTTTTAAAAGCCTTACCTGGTCAGCATTAATTAAAACCTTTTCTATGTCAGTGGCGGAGGATGAGCTGTATGGATTAACCGACTGGTTGGTGTCGCCGAGGATTGTTTTTTTGCAGGGAAATATCCTGGAAAGTACTGCATACTGTACAGGTGTGTAATCCTGCATTTCATCAATTAAGAGATGTTTTACCTTGTCATTTGTTATAATTCCTTCAAGCCGTATTTTAAGGTATATCATAGGATATACATCTGAATATTCGAGTCCGCCGCGGGTGTTTTTATATAATCCGGGTTCGTTTAACCAGTTATAGAAGTTTTTGTACAGATCACGCAGATTGCTGATTTTTAGCATTTTTTTGATATCGGCCTCTATTTTATTTACATCTGCGGCATTAAGTTCACTCTTGTGCGTTGTTCTGAGAAATTCAGCTACCTGCCCGGCCATAACAGAAAACCTTTTTAGCAGGGGAACGCGGCTAAAAGCCTGGTACTTCTGTGCAATAAATGTATACGGAACATAATACCTGCCCACCTTCAGGTCATTTGGGACAAATAGCTCATTTTCAATATATATGACGTACCTGTTTAACTTGTTAACAAGCTCATGAGAAGCCTTGAAGCTTATGCGGCAGATGAAATCCCTGTCTTTTCCCTCAATCACCCTGGCAACCTGGTCAAAGAATGTCTGAAACCTGTATTTTTTGTCAAGCAATTGCCGGCCAAGCTCTTCCATGCCCGTTTCAACAATCTTCTCTTCTCCCAGCTCAGGCAGTACATTTGAAATATAATCGGCAAAAACCTTATTGGGTGAAATGATGAGTATATCTTTTGAGGATATGGTCTCTTTATATTTATAAAGAAGATAAGCTACACGGTGCAAGGCAATTGATGTTTTGCCCGATCCTGCAACTCCCTGAATAATTAACGCATGAGAAGTATCATTCCGGATTATTTTATTCTGATCCCTCTGGATGGTTGCCACAATGTCTTTCATTTTTTCATCAGTAGCCCTGCTAAGTTCCTGCTGAAGTATGTCATCATGGATATTGAGTGAACTTTCGATCATGAATTCCATTTTTCCCTGCCTTATACGGTATTGCCTTTTAATATTAATAACCCCGGCTATTATTCCTGAAGGTGACTCAAAAGAAGCTTCTCCCAGTTCAAAATCATAAAACAGTCCGGAGACAGGAGCTCTCCAGTCGTGAATCAGATTGGTGTTTTGTGAAAAATCAAAGAAGGAGTGAATGCCTATATATACCGGAATTCTTTCGTTGCTGCCTTCTTCGGTAAAATCGATCCTGCCAAAATAGGGAGAAGAGAGTAATTTCTGAAGCCTTCGCTTTTTCGCCGCGGCCGATTCACCAGTAAGCGCGGTTTGCCATATAGACTGTCTCATAGAGACTTTTTCTGCATGGTCCATTCCGGCACGGTTTTCCCATAGATAATCCTTGTATTCCTGAATATCCTTTGAATGAGAATTAATATTTCCTTCTGTGTTGTTTATTTCATTCAGGAGATTTTGCTTTATTTTTTCAAGGTATTTTCGTTCTTCTTTTTCGTTTTTATTGAACATAGTAGAATATTATGATGTGTGAATCTTGCGCCATATAATTTTGAATCTTCAAATTAAGGATTGTTGAATAGAGAGACAAAAATTTATTTTTATATAACGGATGCAAAACTGTTGATTTTTTTCTTTATCCTGCAAGAATGAAATCGCGGCCTTCAACGAAACCAAGAGCACCGAAGTGATCTTTTATGGCTTTTCCGACTCCTCTTTTTGAGATCAGGTTTAGTATAAAGTACTTTTTTGGATCTGTCAGTTCCCGGTGGGGAATAAAATTGACGGAGGGTGTGGCTATTGGTCTGACATCGGTGAATCCATATATATTAACTGCAAGTTCCGAGAGCTGCTTCGCTTTCCGTATTATGTTTTTGCTGGTGCCGCAGACAATGATCTTTTTTTCATCAACTATATTATTATTAAGCCAGCGGGCCAGATATTCATACCTGATATTCAGGAAGGCATCGATGGAATAATTTTTATGAGTCCGCGTCAGCCTTTCACTATGATCATTCCATTGCAAAAGTGGCCTGGGGATTTTATAAAATCTGACTCCTTTTTCAAACCAGCGAAGCCAGAGCTCATAATCCTCCGGCATATTTCCCGTGTTATAATATCCATAAAGATTTATCAGTTCTTTCCGGAACATTATTGTTGGCTGGGCCAGGGGTGATTCTATAAAACGGGATAAATAATGCTCCCTGTGAGTGATAATACTGTTTTGCCATTCAACATAAATTGAAAATCCCTCACTGTTTCCAATATCGGAATTAAATATAGTTTGTGTTGCTACTGCACCGGTTTCAGGATTGGCAACCATATATGCCACCTGCTTATGCAATCTTTCAGGCAGAGAAATATCATCCGCATCCATCCTGGCAACAAGATCTGACTTTGCGTGGCAAAGGCCTGTGTTCATTGCATGGGCGACGGACTGAACAGGTTCATAAATCTGTTTTATCCTGTGATCTGCTTTAGTATACCAGTCAGCAACAGCTGCAGAGATTTCACATGCATTATTGTTTATAAGGATCAGCTCCCAGTCCCTGAAGTCTTGCTTAATAATACTTCTAATAGCATCTTCAAGCTTACTGCCCGGACATGAAAAAGGCAGAATTACGGAAACGCCGGGCCTGTATGTTTTTGAAAAAGTCTTCAAGTCTGCAAAAATATTAATTAACTTTGATTTCTTATTATATTATGATGAAAGTCCGAATTGTTTTAAACCAGATAAAATAATTCTATGAACCAGTATTGTTATGAATATCCTCGCCCGGCAGTAAGTGCAGATTGTGTGCTTTTAGGATTTGATGGTGAAGATTTAAATGTTTTGCTTATTGAGCGTGGTCAGGAGCCATTCAAGGGCAGATGGGCATTTCCAGGAGGGTTCCTGAATATGGACGAGACAACTTTACAATGCGCTTACCGGGAATTAAGGGAAGAGACAGGAATAGATGGTTTGTATCTCGAACAGCTGGGGTCATTTAGCGGGGTGGACCGTGATCCCCGGGGAAGAATAATCACCGTTGCTTATCTGGCACTTATACAAATGGCAGATAATGATCCCGTAGCTGGCGATGATGCAGCTAATGCCAGGTGGTTTAAATTAAAGGATATTCCAGAGCTGGCATTTGATCATGATCTCCTGCTGAGGACAGCTGTCGGGAGACTAAAAAAAGGACTAAAAGTAGACCGTGATACCTTTATGGCCGGAGCAATTGACTCCTTTGGTCCCGAACTTGAAAAACTAACCTTAGTTGTATCTGACCTAAGTTATGATTATTACCCGCCGGAATAGGGTATCGGAGGGTATTTATTGAAAGTTAAAGGTATCAGGATTCCCCGAAAACCCTTTTCAGCAGATCAGTTACCCTTGCAGCCGGGTCAGTCCTTATCTTTTCCTCCTCCTGTGCCAGTTTTAGGAAAAGTCCCTCTAGTGCCATATTTGTCAGATACTGGTCCAGTTCAACATTAACAGGTTTCAGGTCAGAAATACGGCCAACAGCAGAATTGGCAACCCTGTTCCACTGAGTAGTAAGGGTGTTCCAGGATTCACTGGCGGAAATATTCCCAACGACCGGTTTATCTGTTGAACTTTTTATTTTGGGCTGGTACAGGTTGAAAAGTTCACTGCGGGTATGCAAACTCAGATATCTGGTCGCAGCATCATTTTCACCCCTTAAAATAGCAAATCCGTCGCTTAGGGTCATGTTGCGGACTGCAGCGGCGAATATTGGTGCCGCCTCTTTTGCAGCATCTTCTGCTGCCCTGTTGATGCTGAGTATTATATCTTCCACAAGCTTCTCTCCTCCCGGAATGAGCGAAAGATTATCTGTGATTATTTGCGCCTCGGGTGGCAGCATTATCCTGACCGCCTGGTCACGGTAATATCCGTCATTTGCTGACAAACCGGCTGCGGCCGAGTTTGAGCCGATAATCAGCGCCTGCCTCAGTCCGTCAACAACCTCCTGGTTGGTAAGGGGGCGCGGAGACTCAAGGTGCTCAGTCAGTTGCTTTAATTCGGTACATCCTGCAATTGCAAGTATCAGTGCAAACGGGAAAATTCTTTTTATCATCTTTTTTGATTATTAAGGTTTACCAAAACAGTACTGTTTATGTTTCTTATCCTTTGATGCTAAATGACTCAGGGGAGAACAGGAAATGGTGATGCTGATAATTGCCAGGATAAAGCATCTCTTCATAAGAGATTATTTAAATGGATAAATATAGATAAAAAGTTTCGATTCATGGATGAACAAAAGTGATATGCACCGGCGGGCCCCTTTATTGATGAAACGGTCAACAAATAAAGGATGTTTTTGTTAAACAGGTAAATGGTAAGCAAGGAACTGAATTTCAAAAATTATGGATAACAGCCGGCACAAGGCCAATCATTTGCGTGGACAAACAAGTCCCTATCTTTTGCAGCATCTATATAATCCGGTGGACTGGTACGCATGGGGAGAAGAGGCTCTTGAAAAAGCCATCAGAGAAGATAAGCCAATTATTTTGAGCATAGGTTATTCTGCATGCCACTGGTGTCATGTCATGGAAGATGAAAGCTTTCAGGATCAGGAAATAGCAGAGTTAATGAATCATAACTTTGTTTGTATAAAGGTAGACAGGGAAGAGCGCCCGGACATTGATCATATGTACATGACCGCTGTTCAGCTTCTTACCAGGCAGGGGGGATGGCCGCTTAACTGCTTTGCCCTTCCTGATACCAAACCTTTCTGGGGCGGAACCTATTTTAGAAAAGATCAGTGGAAAAGTATTCTGCAGCAGGTAGCATATCTCTACCAGGACCGGAGGAATGACCTGGTAACCCAGGCGGAACAGCTTATAGAAGGAATAGTATCTTCAAACTTCATTGAGGCTTCCGGGAAAAAAGAGTCGTTTCGTGAGTCAGATGCCCTTGCAGTGTTCAGCAATGTAATGAAATATATGGACAGGGAAAAGGGAGGTGTATCCGGCGCTCCCAAATTTCCACTGCCGGTTAACATGGAGTTTTTACTGGATTATTACTATCACAGCGGAAATGAAACTGCTCTGGAACAAGTAGATCTGACTCTTGAAAAAATGGCTATGGGAGGCATTTATGATCAGATTGGGGGTGGATTTGCCCGTTATTCAACCGATGATATATGGAAGGTGCCACATTTTGAAAAGATGCTTTATGATAACGGACAGCTTGTATCGGTATATTCAAAAGCATGGAAAACGAAAAAAAAACTTCTTTTTAAAGATGTGGTTTACCAGACCATTGACTTTCTTGAACGAGAGCTTACTTCTCCGGAGGGAACCTTCTATTCAGCACTGGATGCTGACAGTGAAGGAGAGGAGGGTAAGTTCTATGTTTGGGATGAGACTTTAGTTGATCAGATAACCGGGAATGATGCCCCGTTAATTAGAGATTACTACCAGATTGGTAATAGCGGACACTGGGAGAATGGTAAAAATATTCTTTTACGCAACGAAACTGATGAAGATTTTGCGCACAGGATCAATATACCGGTTAAGCAACTCCGGGAGATTGTACGCCGTGCAAACAGGAAACTGATGGATGTCCGCTCAAAACGGGTTCGTCCCGGCCTTGACAATAAGGTGATAATCTCATGGAATGCTTTAATGATATCGGGGCTGGCAGATGCATTCGCAGCTTTTAGCAAGGATTCCTTTGTTGAAACAGCAAGGCGGACTGCAGATTTTATTATAAGTAATGCTGTTTCCCCGGAAGGAAAAATATACCGCACCCTTCGTGGGGATAAGCCTTTTATTGACGGATTCCTTGAAGATTATGCATTATTTATTCAGAGTCTTATAAAGCTTTATGAAGTTACAGCTGAATCCCGGTATCTGCTGACTGCAAAAAAACTTACAGGCTATGTAATTGAGAATTTCTCAGTGCCCGGCTCTGCCCTGTTTTCATTTTCACCAAATGACAGTGAAGAACTCAAAGCTCCATATTATGAGTTGACAGATAACGTTATCCCATCATCTAACAGCGTTATGGCATCAAACCTTTTTTACCTGGCCACATATTTTGAAAACCGGGAACTGGATGCTCATAGCCTTCAAATGCTGGGAGACATGAAAACGAATCTGATAAGTCAGAGCATAAGTTATTCCAACTGGGGCCGGCTTCTCCTGCAAAGAGCATATTATTCATACCTGATGGTGATTACCGGTCCGGCTGCCGAACATAAATTAAAAGAGATTAATTCATTTTTTATTCCTGCAGTCAGGGTTGCCGCATCCTCTTCTGAAAATACCGACATCCCTGTTTTCAGGGAAAGGTACAAAGAGGGAGAGACATGGTTTTACGTATGTTCATCGGGTCATTGCAACAGGCCGGTAAGTGACCTTCACCTTGCCCTTGAGCAGATTAAGTAAACAGGTCCATATTATGGCATTTTCATAATGTTCTGACTTATTAGGATTATAAAACAAAAATAAACCTTCATTAATAAGTTTATTTTTACCAAATTTGCATTACAATATGATGATAATATAAAATACGATGGCAATTATTGGAGAAATCATAAAAAAAGCAATTGAACTTTCTCATAACGTAATCGATAACCCTGATCCCACTGAAGCACAAAAAAAAGTCCTGAAAGACTTATTGGAAAAAGCCAAAAACACATCATTCGGCAAAACTTATAAATTCAGGAATATATTATCTCATAATGACCATCATAAGGCTTTTGTCTCTTCTGTTCCTTTTCATGACTATGACAGGATATACCAGCAGTGGTGGAAGGATGTATATCAGGGTAAGCCTGATATTACCTGGCCGGGCAAACCTGAATTTTTTGCACTCAGCAGTGGCACTACCAGTAAATCAAAGTCAATCCCCGTATCCGATGATATGCTTGTGTCAATCAGAAATGCAGGCATAAAACAGGTTTTAAGCCTGGCAGAGTTTGATATGAAGCCAGACTTTTTTGAGAAAGAGATTCTTATGCTGGGAAGCAGTACCCGGCTAAAAAGGGTAAGAGATCATCTTGAGGGAGAAATCAGCGGCATTTCAGCTTATAACATACCACTGTGGTTCAGGTTATTTTATAAACCCGGACCGGAAATATCAGCAATAGAGGATTGGGATGAAAGGGTCAGGCAAATAGCCATAAAAGCTCCTGAATGGGATATAGGTGGTTTATCAGGAATTCCCTCGTGGATTGAACTGATGCTGAAAAAAGTAATCGAGCACAACAAGATAAAAAATATTCATGAAATATGGCCCAACCTTGAAGTATATACATCGGGGGGGATAAGC
Organism: Bacteroidales bacterium; assembly: GCA_007132225.1. Lineage (GTDB taxonomy): Bacteria > Bacteroidota > Bacteroidia > Bacteroidales > PUMT01 > PXAP01. The sequence continues at coordinate 45,576 of SLPB01000025.1, forward strand.
TTTGATCCATACAAAAAAAGTTTCCAGAAGATCCTGGGCCGCCCAATTATAGTGCTTGACACCTACCTTGCCTCAGAGGGGTACCTTGCCACACAGCTCAATAAAGAGAGTGATTCGATGACTTTGCTGACTGATAACGGTATATATTTTGAGTTTGTTCAGTTAAAACCGGAAAACATAAATGATGACGGTTCAGTTGCAGAAGGGGCCGAATCCATTACCATTGATGAAGTTGAAGAGAATGTTGATTACATTGTTATCATAAGTACGAATGCGGGTGCATGGAGATACATGATAGGCGATACCATTAAATTCACCAATAAAGAGAAAGTTGAAATTAAAATAACGGGCAGAACAAAGTATTATCTGAATGTTGTCGGATCGCAGCTCTCGGAACACCATATGATCACTGCCATGAAAAAGCTGGAGGAAGATTACAATACCGATATCCTTGAATTCACTGTAGCTGCCATCAGGAAAGGTGAGGACTATATTCACCGGTGGTACATGGGTTGTAAAGATGACCGGAGTATTGACTCCGGGGAGTTAGCTGAGAAGCTTGATGGAATATTGCAAAACTTAAATAAAAACTACAAAGTTGCCCGCACCAAAGCGCTAAAAGATCCCGAAGCAAAATTAATACCCGTGAAATTATTTTATAACTGGATAGAAGCAAGGCAAAAAAAAGGCGGACAGACGAAGGTTCCCAAAGTGATGAAAGAAGATGAGTTTAAGGATTTTGAAGATTTTGTGAGCAGACGGCCGGGATGAAATTGCAAATAATGAGATCCGGGATTTCAGGACCCTGGAAACACGAATTGACGGTATTACAGAAGTAGATCAGGCAAAGCTTTGCTGTTTAGTCCCAATTAATTTTTTATCAGAAAAATCCCAAATAATAAATCAATAAATTATGAGAAGAAGAGCATTTTTAAAAAACACTGCAGCCACTGTTGCCGGATCGATTGTTGCTCCCACCGTTGTTCCCTCCACTGTATTTGGCAAAGATGCACCGAGTAATAAAATTAATATAGGCCAGATTGGATGCGGCCGTATGGGACGTTCAGATGTTAACGGCACTATTAAGTTCGATCAGTCACGTTTTGTTGCCGTATGTGATGTTGACAGCAAGCGCATGGCAGATGGCAGGGAGATGATTGAAAGATATTATAACAATAAAAAGGGTAGTTCAGGGTATGTTGATGTTAAGATGTATGACGATTACAGGGAGATGCTTCTTAACCGGGATATTGATGCAGTGATTATCAGCACTCCCGACCACTGGCACGAGCAGCCGGCGATGGAAGCCGCTCTTGCGGGCAAGGATATATATTTACAGAAGCCCAATTCGCTTACAGTTGCAGCCGGCCGGCAGATGAGTGATGTTGTTCAAAGGCAGGGAGTGATACTACAGGTTGGAACTCAGCAAAGGTCATCAGAGCAGTTTCGTGTTGCAGCTGAGCTTGTTCGCAATGGCCGTATCGGGA
>SLPB01000073.1 GCA_007132225.1 Bacteroidales bacterium
GATGGAACAGATTATCTTCGAAATTCATTTGTGGCTGAAATAGTTGTTTATGATAAAGTGCTTTCTGTTGCAGAGAGGGAAGAACTTGAAGGCAACCAGCTTAAACGTTATGGATTTAATACTCCTGTAATTGCCGGGAAAGGCCGCGATGCATATCAGCTTGAGTTTTGTGGCCAGAACTTTATCGGCTATATCAATGGCGACACAATTGTTGCACCTGCTAATTTAGAAGAATACCAGCATGTAGCTATGTCATATGATCAGACCAGCCTTAAGCTTTTTATAAATGGAAATGAGGTTAGATCAAAACTTTTGACCAGTCCAATTGCCATTAACATCAAACCATTGGTTATTGGCGAGCTGTTCAAGGGGATTATTGATGAGGTAAGGGTTTCCAATACCGCACGCTCCAACGAATGGATCCTTGCAGACTACCACAGCGGAACAGGGGATCTGATTATATTTGATCAATCAGGGTTTGATATTGTTGATCCCGGTCCACAGATTGCAGGAGTGCCATTTGATATTGGTATTACTAATGCAAGCGGGTTTTTTGGTGGAGCCCTGGAAGGTAGTTTTGAAGTAACTGTTACAAGCAGCATTACAAACGAAGGGGTTAGTGAAGACGGAGTAGTTTTCAGTGGGCAATTAAATTTCGTGTCAGGAGTGTCTTCCGTACCGGATGTATTAATTAAAACGTCAGATATACATACCCTTACAATTAGCATAGATGGAGTTTCTTCAGATGAAACAATAGATATTGAGGTTGGTGCCGCTAATGCACATGCAATTGTGTTTATAACTGCAGAACACATAATTACAGCCAATGACACAACCGGACTTATAACCATTCAGTTACAGGACGAGTATGGGAATTTAGCAGGGAGTACCAGTGAGACAACGGTCAACCTGGGTTCTGATATGACCGGGAAATTCCGCAATGAGGCCAATGATGCCGACATCACCTCGGTCACAATTGCTGTAGGTGAATCAGAGGGTAGTTTCCGATATACATCCACTGTGGCAGGGACTCATGTACTGTCGGTAGCTGATAATGTTGATATTTTGGTAGGTGATATTCAGACTCTTACGGTGAATGCCGGTGAACCATATAGAATAGTTTTTATTACTGAAGAGCAGATAGTATCGACCGGGGAACCTTCTGAAATAATTACAATTCAACTTGAGGATTATTACGGGAATGTTACTGCAAGTGATGGATCTGTAAGTATAAATCTTAGCTCCAGCCATGTGGGAGTTTTTCGGGATCAGGATGATTTAAATGACTTACCATTGCCTTATACTATTGGCAATGGCCAATCTGAAGTTAGTTTCAGGTTCAGGCCAACTGATGCAGAAATTCACACGCTTTCAGTAACTGATGCAGCAGATCCAACAGTTCTTGAAGGAGATACCCAGGAATTAACTGCAGTTAATTTTATCACCTGGACGGGCGCTGCTTCAGATCTGAAATGGGAAACTACAGGTAATTGGGATCCGGTAAGAGTTCCTACTGAAAACGATTATATCATAATACCAATTGGCGAGCCAGTAATAGATGGTGAAAACCAGGAAACTATGAATGTTACTGTACGTTATCTGGATATAAGAAATGGTGCAAAATTATTGGTAAATAATTACGGAAGTCTTACTGTTAAGGACGGCGGGAGGGTTAGTATAGAGTCGGGAGGAGAGCTTGCAAATAATGGTCCTGTTACAATTAATGCCGGAGGACGGGTTATAATCCATTCAGGAGGAAACTGGACTGCTGACGGAAATATTGTAAATAATAATTCTTTCGAAGGGTTGCTAATTGAATCTGATGCAATGGGGACAGGCTCGCTGATACATAATAATACCGGTGTTGCTGCAACAGTCCAGCGCTGGGTGGCAGGAGGAGTATGGGTTATTGTGTCTCCCCCGGTTTCAGGGATGACCATTGGTAATTTTCTTCTGAATTATGATAACAGGGTTCCGTTTAACAATAGCCAGCAGGTTCATGCCATGGCACATTATAATGAAGGTGTTGAGCCCAACGGCGCCTGGAGTGATTTTTATGGTGATTCATATCATAGTTCTATTCTTGAACCCGGGAGGTCCTATCTTACAAGAAGGGGACTGGACGGGGTGTTTACCTTTGCAGGTACTCTTATGCCTGAGCTTACTGCACATGGAATTGTGGAAACGGTCAGCGGATGGAACAGCCTGGGCAATCCATTTACCTCAGCTATGCAAATTCGGGAAACAGTTGCTGAACCAGGTTTTTTATTAGCCAATGCAGTTCAACTGGATCCATCCTATGCAGTGCTTTATATCTACGATCCTGCACATCCTGATTTATACAGCATTATAAGTAATAGTGGCGCCGCGATACCTGGTAATCGTCAGATTATTGACCAGGATTATATTCAACCCGGACAGGGCTTCCTGGTAAAGGCTAAAGAAGGAGGAGGAGCGGTTAATTTTACAAATGATATGAAGGCGCATGATCACACAAGCAAGTTTTTTAAGAAATCATCAACCGGTGGTTACTGGCCTACCATTGTTTTAAATGTGAGTGATGACAGTAAGGAGACGATAACTACAATTACCTTCAATGAGAATATGACAAAGGGGCTTGATGTAACATATGACGCCGGATTGCTGGGCGGGGATCCTGATTTTAATCTTTATACCAGGCTGGTGGAAGGTGATAACGGGGTGAACTTTGCCATCCAGTGTCTACCTGACCATGGTTTTGAAGAGATGGTGGTTCCCGTAGGATTTGATTTTTCAAAAGGCGGTGAAATCAGGTTCTCTTCCGACATCCTTACTCTTCCCGATGGTGCGGAGGCGTTGCTGGAGGACAGGGATATGGACATATTTACTGACCTGCAAGTGGATGATTATGTTGTTAACGTTGCCTCCGGTAATGTGGGAACCGGCAGATTTTTTATTCATATTAGCATGCAGGTAACCTCTTCGGGGATTATTGATAAGGCCAAAAATGATATTCTTAATATCTATTCATATGGCAATGAGGTATTCATAAAAGGAATGGTTGATCAGAACACTGAGGCTGTTGTTTATGATATCATGGGAAGAAAGTTAAGGACCGTGAAGCTGCAGCCGGGTGAGAAAAATTCTTTTATCATGGGCGAACATATCCGTGGTGTCTATCTTATACATGTTCATGGCGATGATGTTTACCAGACCAGGAGGCTATATATTGAATAGGAGTGTTTTAATTCCAGACAAAAATGTTTTATATTTACGATTCCGAATTTAAGTTATGGAAGACAAAGGCAAAAAGTTTGGCCGCAAGTTAAAAGGGGGGGGTGAAAAGATCTCCCGTAAAAAAGCGATAAAGAAAGTTGGTTATGCTGCATTTTCTGCAGCAACCATGATGCTTTTGCTTAATAATCCCTCAAAGGTCCATGCTCAAAATTCACCAGGGACACCACCACCCTGGGAGGGAGACGACTGGGAATGGTAACCGGGCATTGAATATCAAATAAAGATTATAATTTTGGGATGGTGTAATTTACCATCCCATTTTTTTAAAATAGGATGAATTATTTTGATGTGTGAGGAGTCTTTTCAACAGTATGAAGGCTCCGGGAATTGCTGCCGGGGAATCATGCATCACCAGTATGTCACCGGCACAGATGGCTGAAATGTTTATAGTGCCGGGGTTGAACCCATGCCTGTAATCAGCAAACTGCCGGGTCCACATAGTAATTTTATATTCTTTCTTTAATTGCCGGTACTGCCCCGGGCCTATGCGGCCATAGGGCGGGCGGAAAAGGTTCGAACCGATTACCTCAGAGGCTCGCCTTACATCATTAAGGTAATTTTTTCTGGATGTGGTCCAGCCGTTGGGATGGGACCAGGAGTGGTTGCCTGTGGCATGTCCGGCGGCAAGGATGGAGTCGTAAACGGCAGGGTATTTTTCAACATTCCGGCCAAGACAGAAAAAAGTGGCTTTTGCATCATGTTTGGCCAGCAGTTCCAGTATGCGGGGCGTGGTTTCAGGATGGGGGCCGTCATCAAAGGTTATATAAATGGCTTTTTTTTCACGGGGAACATGAAAAATCATTCCGGGAAACATCCTGTTTGCTATTTTTACCAGTCGCCTGCGCATATGTGTAAATTTTGGTAGCCGGATTGATTAACATTCAATTTTTGGGCTTATTCATCACCAGAATTTATAATAAAGCATTTTTTACAGGCAGGTGCTTATCTTTCCAAGAAGATCTTCTTTCTTGAAGGGCTTGCTTAAAAAATCGCTGAATCCGTAGCTGGCAAATTTATTCATATCATAATCCCCTGCATAGGCAGTCTGCGCTATTACCGGTATTTTGGGCAATAATTTTTTAATTTCACGGGTAGCTTCCAATCCGTTCATCAGGGGCATTTTAATATCCATAAGGATCAGGTCTATGTGCTGACCGGATTTGCAGATATTAACGGCTTCTTTTCCATTGCATGCACGGATTATTTTCATGTTTGCATCACTCAGGAATTCTACAAGAAGCATAAAGTTAAGATCTTCATCTTCGGCAATTATAATGGTTGGTAAAATACCGGGATCGCTTCCGGGCTTACTATTTGCTTCATCTGTTTCCGGTTTCTTCAGAGCGGGTTTTTCCATGGGAATGGTAAAATAGAATTCTGATCCTTTTCCCGGTTCGGAGTTAAACCATATTTTGCCCCCGAGAAGATCAAGGTACGCTTTGGCTATGGACAATCCCAGTCCGGATCCCCCGTAGTCTTTAGAGGCAGGGTATTTTACCTGACTGAAACGTTTGAAGATCTCCTGGTGCATTTCCTTCGGAATTCCTATTCCGTTATCCTTCACGTAAAACAATGGCTCATCGTTTTTTAGTTTACATCCGAAATTAACGCTGCCTTCTTCTGTGAACTTAATGGCATTTCCTACAATATTGCCCAGTATCTGAAGCAATTTGGTTTCATCGGTCATAATGACCAGATCTTCACTACCGGGGATGCTCTTTAGAGAAAGAGTTACCCTATTTTCCTGTGCTGCTGAAGAATACTGTTCAAGCACCAGCCTGCACAATGAATTTATACGGGTCTCTTTTTTAATTATTTTCTCCTGGTCTGAATCCACCGAGGCTATGCTTATTATATCACTAATAATTGAAAGCAGCTGCCTCCCGCTTTTTATTATTATGTCGGTGAAGTTTTTGCGTTTTTCAGGTGACAGGCCGGGATTATTGATAAGTTCACTAAATCCCGTTATCGCACTCATGGGTGTTCTGATCTCATGCGAAATATTGTTTAAAAACGCGGTTTTGAGCCGGTCGCTCTCTTCTGCCTTTTCTTTGGCTTTTATCAGCTCATGCTGTTTATGAGCACTGGAGATCAAAGATGAAAGCAACGAAAGATAATTATCACTTTTAGTGAGGTATTCACTGGCACCCATCTTAACC
>SLPB01000122.1 GCA_007132225.1 Bacteroidales bacterium
CTTGAACCTGTCTACCATCGGGAGTTATAAAGGTTACATGTAATTCCACCTCATAATAGGGGTCTTTTCCGGTAGCAGAAGAGTTAAAAGTCAGCTCATATACTCCGCGATGCAAGGCGGTGGCAGTATTACTCTGGATTACATCCTTAGACTGGCAGGGCAGAACCAGAAGAATAAAAGTAACTGCAAAAATTGTGCTTCTCATTATTTTAACCATTTTGTTAATCTTTTTTAGTTTATCAATTCCTGATTTCATATTATTCCTGATTTATAATTATTACCAATTTATAATTTTCTTCATATCTGTTTGTTATATTCTTTAATCAACAATTCTCTCAAGATGTAAAACCCCGTGATCAAGTTCTGATGGGATATCCAGTTCCAATTGTGATGAGCTCAAAGTGATTTCAAAATTGACTATATCCTTTCCTGTGGCCGGATCAATCCAGGTGACATTCCATTTGCCGGTGGACATCTGCAGTCCCAGTTTCTCACCTTCGCCTCCCCCGATCAGCTGAATCACATAATTGTTTTCCAGGTCGGTCAGCACATTGGCCCCCGCTCCGGGTGGAGTAACACTAAGAACCTCCGGATGAATGTCCATTTGCCAGAAGGGAACCCTGGCAATGAAACTTCCCAGATGCCCTACCATCTCATGTTGGAAGATAATTACAGACTCAGGGTGATCTTCTACATTAGGCCTGTGAAAACGTGCAGATGCTGCTCCACCCACAAATCTGCTCCACAGCACAATAGCACCACCCTCCTGATCCCGGGAATAATCTTTCGAAGTAATCAACGGACGTTCAGTTCCAGCCTCTCTCATGGCTGTACGATATCCGGCTATCCTACTGCTCCCCTCCAGCGCCTGCCTTTGAGGAGTGCCCAACTCATGCTGTGATACACCCTGGGCGATATCAACATAATCGAAGTGAGGATCAGTGGATAAAGTCATAGGACTGAAAATATAATCGCATTCACCTCCACCACCCTTCCTGTTGGTTGATGGCATATCACCGATCATCATTGAGGGAGCTCTCTGCCGGATATATTCTGCCCAGAATCTGCTCCACTCCAGGTCTGCACGGCTTTCATTTGAAATGTTGATCAGAACATTGGGATAATCGGATATGATATCCAGAAGATGATCAACATAACGCTTCTGAAGGGCCAGGACCTCTGTAATATTTGATTTTGAAGGAATGGTAGTGTAAAATGGAGCATTACATTCGAACCCACCACGAGGTAATGAAGGAACAAAAGGGATTTCTCTTTCAGGAAGAACATCGCTACCATAATTGATATTGTTACGCGGATTGAATGGATGGGCATTCCATGCTCTTGTGGGACCAGGGTCCCATTCTCCCCGAACACTTCTCGATATCGACCAGTCATCCCATACTTCCAGTGACACAATGATACGCAAATCCAGCGCCAGATCCAGGTATTCCTTCAAGCGCTTTTCCCATTCAGGCTCAAACCGCTCCAGATCATAACGCCCATCTTCCATTCTGAGCCACGGTTGTAATATCCTGACTTCCTGAGTAAGATAATTTGGGTCATAGGGCATACAGCGGACAAAACCAACAACATGGGGGCTTCCGATCTCATTGATCACACTGGAAATACGATTTAATTGTTCATAAAAATCCATTACGTCCGGACGGCTGATAGGAGTCCAGGCATGGTATCCTGTTGGTCCTAAGGGAAATACCGGAGTATCTCCCCATGCGAGGTAAAAAGGATTCTCTGGGTAAGGCTGCACCCGTTCGGTTCTGTTTTCGGCGTCAACCTGTTTGTTGAAAACATTGCATGAACATAAAAGCAGCAAAAAAGGGGAAAAAATTGTTTTTAAGGATTTCATAATTTTTGAGTTAAAATTGAATTTGTTAATTCAGCTCGATAAATCAGTTTAATATGTTGACGGAGGTTTTTATGGTAAGGCTTCCTCCTTTTAGAGCGCCCCCTCCCACCGGATGGAAAAAATTCAATTTATGGGATAGCTATACTATATAAATTCAAGGTTTCAGATGCAGGTTGGCAAATCTGATAAACTGTCTCCAGTCATAAGAGGTTACATTGTGCCCGCCCGACCGTATATGATACCCTATTGAATTCATTACAGGGCTGTTGACCTCTGGCACTTCCGGGGATTTAAGTCCTTTCCTGCCAAAAAGCTTGTAAACAGGCGTGGCATGGTATCCTGAAAGATACTCTCCTTCCGGATCAGCTCGAGTGTTATCTTCCGCACTGGCAATATAAACGGGCCTGGGGGCCATCAAAGCTATCAGCATATGCTGGTCTACGGGAAGGGCATCTTCGTCCCAGTCAAACTTTCCGGCGTTGTCACAAAGCCAGTGGGGAAAAGCCCTGTTCATATGCCCCAGCCTTTCACCAAAGCGTCGGCGTGACAGAGCCGCACCACCACATCCCGAATTATTGGAAATTGCAATGGCAAAGCGCTGATCAAGCGCTCCTGCCCAGAGAGCTGTTTTCCCGAGCCTGGAATGCCCCATAACAATAACCCTGTCATGATCAACATCATCATCATCCTCAAGATAGTCGATCACCCTGCTTAATCCCCATGCCCATGCAGAGATCGAGCCCCATTGATTGGGCAGTGGTCTCTCCTGACCTTCCTTATAAAGCAGCGGGTGGACACCTTCAGTGAAATCATTCTTGTCAGGGTGAATGTCACCATAGTATAAAGTGACCAGCCCATAACCTGAGTCAATGATCATATCGATATCCCAGCGGTTCTTTAACATGCCCCGGGCCTTTTCATTTGAGCGATGATTTTCAATACCGACATTGGGAGAATTTCTGACCCACGACTGCGTGACAAGAACCTCCGGATCATCACTAACAGTATGATTACCATGAAAATTGTAGCCGACAAAGACAGGAACTTTTCCCAAACCTTTGGGGAGAAATAAAAGTAAATGAACTTCCAGTTCTTTCCCGGATTTACGAAACTCAAGAACCACCTGTTTTCTTACTGCCCTGCCAGCAAGTGCATTATCATCCTGTTCTAAAATACGGTATGAGTAAATATCCAATTCCCCGGGGATTTTCCCGTATATATATTCCTCGAACAGTTCCAGTACCTCAGGTCGACGGATTTCAGTCCATTCCCGGGCAGTTTTTATCTCACTACCGTCATTTGTAACAAGAAGTTCCGGCAAAACATATGGAGGAATTTTGCTTTCATCATAGTTTTCCGGCTCCTGGGCAAATGATCCAGGGTGCAAAAAAAACAGGATCAATAAAAACTGAAGTAGAATAATCAGGTTGGTAAATTTACTATAAGCTTGTCTTGATTTTTTAAACTCATATCTTAAATGATTATTTTTCGACATGATTGTTTTAATTATTAGTTTAAGATCCAAAACACCCTCAGGTTGTAATTATATTCTATTAATACTTTCTCAATGAGTTTGTCATATTATAAGTATCATCTCTTCCCCGAAACTAAAATAAATTTACATGCATGAGGTTCTAATAGCCTGGAAAATTCATTGTTTCTATACTTAAGATTTTTATGATTTATAACATCCCGGATATTCAGTTTCTGTGGGAGATCAAATTCCTTAAAATCAACTTTAACCTCTTTGCTTTCCTCCGGATCCAGATTTAACAGAAGCAATGCGAGATCTCCATTAGACAAACGCTTTTTCCATATCTGGGCATTATCTACGTTCTTATATAAAATACCCTGTTCACCGGGATCCTGATTAATTGCGATAATCTCCCTGTTAAGAATAAGCTTCTTTTCCGAGTCATCCATATTTCTGGGGTCATTGCCGAGCATTAAAGGGGCTGTAATAATGCTCCACAATGCAAAATGTGACTCCTGTTCTCTCACTGATAGTCCCTGATCACCAGTAACCAGCATATCCGGATCATTCCAGTAACCATTTCCTGCGAAATCTGCATACCTGTTATTGATTTCCGCGCAAGCCATAACAGTCAGAAAACCCCGGTTTTCCCTGCTTTCTGAATTGAATACAGCTCCTTCTACCTGTCTTTTTGACTGAATATCAAAGGTGGTACGTGACATATGCGATACATCGGGGTTCCAATCTCGAAATCTGTATGCACTGATGCTCAAAATGATTTCTCTACCGCTATTATATAATAACTCACTCCACTTTTCATAGACTTCCTCGATAGGCTCTTCACACCATCCTGCGTGGGTAATTGCTGCAGAACCACAATCAAGATTTTCATGTCGGCACAAATCAAGCTTAACAAAATCAAGGCCCCATTCAACAAACTGTTGCACATGTAATTCTTCTCTGTTATATCCGCCAACTTCATCTCCGCCGCAATCGTGGGTACCGGGAACGGTGTGCAATCCAAACTTCAAACCTCTTTCATGCGCATAATCAACTAGTGGTTTTATTCCATTGGGAAACTTTACAGGATGTGGGAGCAGTTTTCCTTCGGGACTCAATTTCACATCCCTCCATCCACCATCAATAACAACATAATTATATCCGGCATCTTTAAGTCCATGCTCAATTATGGCATCAATAACTTCATAGACAATTTCCTCATTAATGTCATCCTTTCCAAAATAATTCCAGCTGTTCCACCCCATAGGCGGTGTTGGTGCAAGGGAAGGATCTTTCTTTTGCCCGTATGTGTATTGTCCGGTAGTAATTACAAAAGCAATAAGTATAAAAGACAAGAAGTTTTTCATTTTATGCATTTTTATTAGATAATTGGTTAACATTTTTTAATTTTTCTTCCTCTTAAGGTGTACGATCCTGTGATCGAGTTCTGATGGAATTTCCAATTCCAGTTCTGCTGAACTTAACGAGATTTCATGATTGACGATATCCTTTCCTGTAGCCGGATCAATCCAGGTGACAATCCAGTTGCCAGGAGCCATCTGCAGTCCCATTTTCTCACCTTCGCCTCCCCCGATCAGGGTTGTTCTTAATCGGGAGATTACCGGCATCAGTTGTAACCAGGATTCCGGCAAGTAAAAAAAATGTTGCTACATATTTCATATTATTGAGAGATCTATAACAATATGGATTCAAGGTTTCAGATGCATATTGGCGAATCTGATAAACTGTTCCCAGTCATATGATGTTACATCGTGCCCACCCGAACGTATATGATACCCTATTGAATTCATTACAGGGCTGTTGACCTCTGGCATTTCCGGGGTTTTAAATCCTTTCCTGCCAAAAAGCTCATAAACAGGCGTGGCATGGTATCCTGAAAGATACTCACCTTCCGGATCAGCCCACCTGTCCTTTTCAGCACTTGCAATATATACGGGTCTGGGGGCCATCAAAGCTATCAGCATATGCTGGTCTACGGGAAGGGTATCTTCATCCCAGTCAAACTTTCCGGCATTGTCACAAAGCCAGTGGGGAAAAGCCCTGTTCATATGCC
>SLPB01000031.1 GCA_007132225.1 Bacteroidales bacterium
CAACGCCAGTTTCCGGACAATTGAGGATTTTCAGCTTCCAGGGTCTTCCAAAGTTCGAGGGTACTGCCAATTGTTTCATTTCCGGCAATCGGACCCACCCAGTTTTGCTCCAGTGCAAAAACACCGTCGGCAGCTTTTTCTGCCACATCCGGGCCAAAAAAGAAACGGCAGTATTCTACTATCACATTTCTGATATCACTTCCTGTGTCCCACCCCATCTGACTGAAAACTACTTTGTTTACATCATCATTTATGCCATCCGAGTAGGATAAAAATCCATCGGTGAAAGGAGCGTCGCTGTTATGAATTTCAGCATAATACAGAGGTTGTGGATTGGTTGGCTCCCGCCCAAGGGTAAGGGCGAATGCCTGGTCCCACCTTTTTACCGGATACTGGCACCTTATAGTATGAGTAATATCAGGATAAGAACGATGCAGATATTTTTCAGGTAAAAGTTCTCTTTCCAGGTCAACCGGTGGACTGCTGGGACCGTAAACAACACCCGTTAACCAGTCCGGACTCTTTTCTTCCAGGTAGTTAAAGAAATATTCGATTTTCTCCTGGTTAAATCCCTGCAACGAAATCCACAATCCGGCCTCCGGATGATATGAATGTAAAAACCCGGACAATTCTTCCAAAAAAGGCATTACATCGGATGGGTGGTTACTACCGGGATCGCCCCCTGGAAAAAACACACCATTGAGGCGGGGAGTATCCCTGTAGAATGCTTTATGCCTTTCAATCATCTCCTGTCTTCTCTTTTCATCTTTTAGATCGAATGAAGCAGGTGTCCATACCCAGTAGTCTGCATCATATTTTTCGCATATATTGCTCAGATGAATATTCATCTCTTCCGGTGTGTATTTCATATGCACGGTACGGGGTGTAAAGGGTATGTTCTCAAAGCTGTTGGCGCCAAATAGAACCTGCTCCCTGAAATGCTGATCAAATTGTTCGACGGTCCATGCATTCCATGAATTGGCAGTGTTCCGGTATCCAAACTGATGGCCCCGCAAAGGGTATTCAGGAGAAGTTGCAACATCAATCCCTCCGGGAATGGTAATAATTCCTTCTCTCATCTCTGCTACCCTCAGCAGGTGGCCGATGCCATACAAAACCCCCCGGGCATCGGCACCAATAATCCAAAGAATATTGCTTCCATTATTTTTTTCATGAAAAAGACGGTATCCCTCATTTTCCCATTCAGCAGAATTTAGATCTTCTCTTTTGGGAACATTTGCGTTGTATAGATCATTATCGCGGGAAAGTGCCACGGCAATAGTGGTTTTCTTAGTCCAATTATCAGATATTTCAAGAGATAACAATGTGCGCTTTTCAATTTCCTCTGTCAATATGTCTGCTGCTGATTCTTTAACCGGTGATTTAATTGACGGTGAGATCAGGATCGATGCATCAGACAGGTCAAGCCCTTTTTTTGTTTCAACAGAACATGAAACAATTATTCCGGCAATTGTAATTACAAACAAAATATTTTTCATTAATCTCATAGTAAACAAAGGTTAAATAGTTAAACAAAAACTTTTATATTGATTAATTGGTCTGATGGATCTTAATGTGACGATAGTTTAAGAAACTACTTTTATTTTTTTATGCCCCAGATCCTGGAACGGGGTTCCATTTCCAGGCTTATTTTATTGTCATTTACATGAATTGTCTTTCCTGTAAAACCATCAACAAAACTGTCTGCTTGAGTTATCTGAATATCGACTTTAGTTCTCTCCCTGTTATAATTATGAATTACAAAACTGCCATCGGAGAGATGCTGAAAGGTGACCCTGGAATCTGCATTTAGGACTGGTTCGTTTTCTGAATGAAAAACTGACCGGATTTCATTTACCCAGGGCCCTGGCAGCTCAAGTAATCCTATCTGTTTAGGAGAGAGCAATACTTCACCAACGGCATCGAAATCTTCCTGGGAGAAAGTGTATGTATTGATCACAAAAACATTTCCCTCCTGATTTTTTACAAGAAAAGGATTGTTTCCTTCAGCATCTGTATGAAGAATAATACCGGCGCCTTCAGGAATTATCTGGTAATTCATTTCAAGTGGAAATTTTAATTTTTCAACAATCCCATCATAAAAAATATTTGATGCGCTAACCTTACCTTCAGGCAGGGGCCAGCTGATACGGGCAAGACGGGCCAGCTTATCACCGTTGGCTGCATTGGCGATAAAACCGGTCGTCATGATAATTTTAGCGCCATTTTCTATTGACTTAACTACTTTTTCATAAATTGAGCTATCTGCAGCTGCCTGGGTGGGCAGGAATATAACCGGCGAATTTTCAGGATATTGTGATTCGGGGATAAGTGAAATGCCGAACATACCTATATAATCCATAAGATAGAGATCAACGCCGGCATCACTGTTAGGAGGTTTATAAGCTGTTGGCCCCTGGACAGGATTTTTGGCGACTGCAACGGCAAGGTTTGCAAGCTTTTCAAAGTCCTGCCGTAACAGGTGATGACCGGGATGTCCATCAATATAACTGTTAATGTTGAAAATGACCAGTTCATTTGCTCCCGCCAGGACCGACTGGTAAGCCTGCTCTATGAAATCCAAAGCATCGCAATCGCCGTGATCAAACCAGGCGCCGCCAATTTTTTCACCAGATAAGGTTTTAATCCAGCGATAGTTGATAAATCCTTCATAGGGCTGAACAAATCCAAAACGCTGCGTGTATTGTCCGCGTGTTTCAGTTCCAACCCACACACTGTCAAACAATGCCGGTTTTGTTGCAACATCATAGCCAAAAAGGTGAAAGCGGTCATACCACTGCGGAAATTTGATAATCATTTTTATATCAGGATTCTTTTCTTTTGCCGGCCTTATAAAGACAGACTCTGAGAGTTCTGTCAGAAGGGAACGCCTGTATTCCGACCAGCTCCGTTCACCCTTGGCAGATTTGGAGATCAGGCTGGTATCAGAAGTACACAGAAAATCATCAACAATGAAAGAATCAAAGAAAGGTGCTGAATCCTCCATGACCTTTCTCATATCTTCCTGTGTTTTCCGTGTTTGCCAGTTAAACCAGCCAAGAGGCCCCTCCTGGTGAGTTCCTGTATCACCCCCGGGAACAGTCGCGATAGCTCCCACCACATGAAACCCGTTTTCTTTAAGGAAGGTGACACTTTCCTCCAGTAATCCGGCAGAAACAACAAGTCCGCTTCGATAAACTTCGAGGTAAACAGTTGTAAAGCCGTTACATCGCAAAAGTGATACAATTTCACGTTTCCCTGCATCCGATGTGAACATCCTTTCAACTGTATGTGCAGTAATATATGCACTTAAGCGAAGGTCCTGTTTTCGGGATAATGCATAACTATAAATATCATGGTTGCCTTTCGGATCTGAATCGACAAGACTGCCGGCAAGATGGTTTTCCCGGCATTTTAAATCATTGTAAAATTCACCTACCCGGTTTACATTCTGAGTGTCGAATGCTAAGGCGGACAAACTTGCCAGGCAAAAATTTATTGCAGCAAAAGCAATCTTGCTCTTTAAATAAGAATATTTTTTATTCATCATTTCTGATTTATTTTTTTATGACCTGTAAAGAAATACATGCATCCTGAAGCTTTTTAACATATTGCCAGACAAGCTACCAGCCAGGTTTAACACGAATAAAACCCGGAGTACTAAAGCCCAACAAAAATTGATGAATATAGCAGTGGAATCATCAATTTAAAATACCGAACAAGTATCACCTGCCAAACATAATAAATTAAATATTAACTATCCGGTTTTATTTGCATGATCCGGCCATTCGCAGGATCCGATTCTGAATTCTGAAAAATCAGCTTTAAAACTTGATTTTAAGGGACTGCAGGCATACACACCTATCCGGGCTGTCTCCATAGGAATATGCATATGCAGCATCCTCATCTGTTGAAATTCTTTTCCGTCGGTGGAACTTTCAATATAAAAATCCTGTTTGCGTCTGCTAAAACGGTACCACATATCTCTGACCGACGCAGAAATATCGGTGGTTGCCCAGTCTGAATATCCCAGATTGGTTACCACAGACCCAAGTCGTGCCAATTCTTCATTTTCGTATTCGACCGAAACCTTAACCCAGTTTTCACTGTCATGGTACATTAACAAACCGCACTGATCATACAAATGATTTGCTTCGTCAAACAGAACCCTGACCCGGAAAGTAAAATCCCCCTTCCTGTCAATCAAAAACGCAGGGGCATTATCATTTTGAAACCCGTAAAATGTTTTTTGCCACAAATCAGTTCCGGGTTCTGTTTGAATAATCAAATGATCATTTTTCAATTCAAATTTTTCAGGCTGGTTAATCCATTTGAAGTGATTAAGTATTGAATCGTTCATTATATGGTATTTTAAGTTATGTCCTGGATTTAAATTTTGCCTATTTGACAACAATTTCCTTTTAAAGCTTCAACTCCTCCTTCCTCCTGTTGCAATCCTTCCAAAGGGGTTTATTTATGAAAAAGTTTTTATATTCACAGTCGGTAACATAAAATATTTTCATTGTCAAAATCGTTTCATCGGTAAATATAACCGGTATGATGGATTTTGCCATGATAGAAGTCATTTAGAATCTCCTCGGTTCAGACATAATTTCAAGAAACTATTAACAGTTGTAAATTTAAACATATTTCCTTCCTTTGCACCTAATATTTAAACCCATTATAATAACCACATTACTTATAATTTTACCGATATGAAAAAAGTTTTAGCAATAAGGACCACCTTATTTACTATTATTTTAGTTGCCCTATCCGCCTGTTCATGACAACCCGGGTTCTTCCGAAGGCGAATACAATTCAAAAGGACGGCCGGTTCACCTGGACAGAGCTTATGAACAGGATTACAGCGTTAAATACTATCTCTCTGACGAACAGCAGGGGAAAGAACTTTTTTTTATTTCTGCCGACCGCAATAATCATATCCATGCATTGGCCAAGGAAGAGATTCTTGCCATACTGTTTACCTTGATGATAAACAGCACAATCGTAATCACCAATAACCAAATGTTAATCATGAAATCATTAATTTTTACAATCCTGCTCATCCCATCAGCATTGTTCGGGCAACAGGTCGGGAAGCAAATAATAACGCAGGATGTTGCCGTCCATCACACCCTGAAGAATGGGTTCACAGATCAAAGAATATTGTCTGTAGTGCTTGAAAAAAATTTACCCGTCGCCATACTGGAAAAATCAAAATTCACATGGAATGGCCAAAGCTGGAAATCTCAGAACCTCAGAAATTCCAGCAGGAGACCGGCTCACCCCCTGCTCCCCGGGGCAGCTGGCACAGTACTGTCCACAATCGAGTACAGGGGAAGCACTTATGCGGGCACTGAGAATGGTTTATTCCGGCTTGATGCAGGCACAAAGAAC
>SLPB01000103.1 GCA_007132225.1 Bacteroidales bacterium
AGGAGCATGTCCTGTGCATTGACCCTGACGGTAAATATGTTACGCTCCCTTATCTGCTGGTCATCATCTACCTGGTCTTCTTCCGGCATGGGCGGCAAAGTCCTCGACAATCCAGAGTCCACATCCATAGTGGTAGCAACAAGGAAGAATATCAGCAGCATAAAAGCGATATCTGCCATAGAAGCTGTGGGTATTTCCGGAATATTTCTTGCCATAATGTTTAATATTCATTTTTTGCCCCGGTTACCCGGGGGCAAAGTTTTATTTAAATAGATTTCTGATCTCAGTATAAAAAATCGATAATACTGCAAGTGCAAGCAATATATACATCGTTCCCAACTGTGCTCCGGCAAGCTTAAGAACATGAGGGACATTATCAGGATTCTCGGTTGCCAGCGGGAGTATTTCGTCAGAAGAAAACTGCCAGGCTATAAACACGATCACGGCAATCCCAACAAGGCCCAAAAGTGATTTTTTGGCATTTTTCGGGTTCGTAATCATCCTTATTAACGGGAAGATAATTGCAGATAATGCAGCAAGGCCAATCAGAATACCCGCCCAGATAAGGATTGTTTCAGTAACAACCGGTTCTCTCATGGGTGTGTCTGCAGTTCCCGGCACATCGCCTCCGAAATAGAATATCAGCATAAGAACGACTGATACTCCCATCAGAACATACAGGGAAATTGTTATTATTTTTGAAATAATATTGGGCATATTACTTATTTTTTGAGGTTATGTTTTACCAGGATATCGATCAGTGAGATGGAAGCATCTTCCATCGTGTTAACCAGTGAATCAATTTTTGATGCTATATAGTTGTAAAATACCTGGAGTATAATTGCAACCACAAGACCTGATACGGTTGTAATAAGAGCAACCTTAATACCACCTGCAACAAGCGAAGGTGAAATATCACCGGCAGCTTCTATTGAGTCAAAGGCTGCGATCATACCAATTACTGTACCCATAAAACCCAACATAGGGGCAAGGGAAATAAACAGCGAGATCCATGTCATGTTTTTTTCAAGTAAACCTGTTTGCACACCTCCATAGGCAACAACAGATTTTTCAACAACATCGATTCCTTCGTCATATTTGCTTAATCCCTGATAGAAAATGCTGGCGACAGGTCCTCTTGTGTCGCGGCAAACTTCTTTAGCTGCTTCAATACCGCCATTATCAAGGGCCTCTTCTACTTCCAGCAATAGTTTTTCGGTGTTGGTCGTTGCAAAATTCAGATAAAGTATCCTTTCAATTGCAATTGCCAGACCGAAAATGAGCGCCAGCAGAACAACGCCCATAAATCCTGCGCCACCTTCGATAAAGATTCTTTTTATTTCCTGGTGAAGTGGCTGAGCTTCCTCCTCTGTTTCTACTTCAACGGGAGCAGGAGTTTCCGGAATAGCTTGTTCAGTGGTTTCCTCAACAATATCTTCCTGAGCAATTGCAGTGCCTGTTGCTACGAATGATAGCATTCCTGCTACTGCTAAAAACGCAAATAGTTTTTTCATGGTTAGTCTATAATTTTAATTATTAAAGTGGTTCAAATTTAATTATAACTTTTTAAATAACAATATTAATTTATGCGGAGAAGGTGGGATTCGAACCCACGATACCCTTTTGGAGTATACACACTTTCCAGGCGTGCGCCTTCGACCACTCGGCCACCTCTCCGTATCAAAACAAACCCCTTAGGGCGTTTATTTTCAGCGTGCCAAGTTACAAAAAAATCCATAATAAATGCAAAAAGTTATATTTTTGATGTCAATAAATATACAGTTAGTAAATTATATATCAGTCAGGTATGTTTTTTTGTCTGTTAAATTCTGCATGAGGACCTCACCTCTTAATGGTTTATTAATTAGATTACAGATAGTTTCATTGTCTGAATAATTGGCAATTAAAAACATTGTTTTGGTTAATGCTGCCTCTGTCGTCATGTCATGCCCGCTGATAACCCCGGCTTCCAGAAGCTTATTGCCGGTGTTGTATTTGGTCATATCCACACTGCCGGTGGAACACTGGCTTACATTAATAATTATTATACCCCTTTTAACAGCTGATTCTATTTCAGAAATGAACCATGAGCTGGTCGGAGCATTTCCCGAACCGTATGTTTCAATAATTACGGCTTTCAGGTCTTCTGTATTAAGAACCGAGTTAATAAGTTTACCTGTTATACCTGGAAAAACTTTTAAAATGGCTACATTATTGTCCAGCCGGGTATGAAGTTTTAGTTTCTTTTCCCCGTAAGGGTAGTTAATAGCATTATAATTATATTCAATTTTTATCCCTGCTTCTGCAAGTGGTGGATAGTTCTCCGACCTGAATGCATTGAAAAAGTCAACACTGTATTTTTTAGTGCGGTTTCCCCTGAAAAGCTTGTTCTGAAAAAATATGCATACTTCAGGTACAACCGGGGAGTTGTTTATTTTTGCGGCGGCTATTTCGATTGAGGTTATCAGATTCTCTTTTCCATCGGTGCGCAGCATGCCTATAGGTAGCTGGGAACCTGTGAATATAACCGGTTTGCCAAGGTTCTCAATCAGAAAACTTAAAGCCGAGGCTGAATATGCCATGGTATCTGTGCCGTGAAGTATTACAAATCCATCAAAATTATCATATTGCTCACCAATGATTTTTGCAAGCTTGATCCACAAGGCCGGCTCTATCTCAGAGGAGTCGATGGGAGGGGAGAAGGAGGTTGCCTTAATGTCGAAGCCAAAACGAATAAGCTCCGGCAACTGCTTCGAGATCTCAACAAAATTTACCGGTGAAAGATTTCCGGTTTCAGGGTCAAGGGCCATTCCTATGGTACCTCCAGTATAAATAATCAGTATTGCTGGTTTTTTTGGCATTATCAGCTACTCAGATTGAATAATTCGTATGCATTTGAGGTGGTCACTCCGGCAACTTCCTCAACAGAAATATTTTTTATTTCAGCTATCCTTGAAGCTACATGGATCAGGTAGGCACTCTCGTTGCGCTTTCCCCGAAAGGGAACCGGAGTAAGGTAGGGAGAGTCTGTTTCCAGTAAAATATTTTCCAGATCTGCTGCTTTGACAACATCAGCTAGGTTTGCCTTTTTATAAGTTACCACCCCACCTATGCCAATTTTAAACCCAAGTTTTGATATCTCAGCCAACTGTTCAATACTTCCGGAAAAAGCATGAAAAACTCCCCTTAGGCCATTTCCTGCCTGAGATTTGAGTATTGTCAATATCCTGTCAAGCGTATTCCGTGAATGGATAACTACGGGAAGGTCCATTTTTTTTGCCCATTCGAGCTGGGTAATGAATGAATCTTCCTGTTCTCTTAAATAAGTAGTGTCCCAGTAGGCATCCATTCCGGTTTCTCCTATTGCAATGAATTTTTCGGTACCAGCTATTGATTCAAGTTTCCGGAGCTGATCTTTGTAATCGTTCTTGACAGAGGTCGGATGAAGACCAAGCATAGGAAAGCATTGCAGGGGGAATTGTTTGCAAAGTTCCAGCATCGGGCCTGTGCTGTTAAGATCTATATTTGGAAGAAGGAGTTTTTCCACACGATTATCTGCAGCATTTTGAATCACCCGATCTATATCATCTTTAAAATGAGGCAGGTAGAGATGGGTATGTGTGTCTATAAGATTCATTATACGGCTCCCTGTGACAGCATAGCATCGGCAACCTTCACAAAACCTCCTATATTCGAGCCCTTTACGTAGTTTATATGTCCGTCTTCTTCTTTCCCGAATTTTATGCAGGTTTCATGAATATCTTTCATTATCTGCTGAAGTTTCTGATCCACTTCTTCACGGTGCCAGCTCAGTCTCATTGAATTTTGGGTCATTTCAAGTCCGCTGACTGCCACTCCCCCTGCATTGGCAGCTTTACCCGGCCCGTAAAGGATCCGGTTTCTTAGAAAAACCTCAACAGCATCATTTGTAGATGGCATATTAGCACCTTCTGAAACAACAAAACACCCGTTTTTGATGAGCCTTTCAGCCTCTTCTTTATTGATCTCATTTTCAGTTGCACAGGGGAGTGCAACATCACATTTTATGCTCCAGGGTCTCATTCCTTCAACGTATTCAACGCCGTATTGTTCAGCATACTCTTTAATACGTCCGCGTTTTATGTTTTTGAGCTCCATTAACCAGTCCAGTTTTTCACGGTTAATTCCGGCAGGGTCGTATATATAACCGTTGCTGTCAGAAACAGTTACTACTTTGCCTCCCAGTTCTGTAACCTTTTCTGCCGCAAACTGAGCCACATTACCCGAACCTGAAATTGAGATTATCTTGCCCTCCAGGGAGTCATTGCGCGTCTTAAGCATTGCCTGGGCAAAATAGACACATCCGTAACCGGTTGCCTCGGGTCTGATCAGGCTTCCACCCCATTCCCGTCCCTTCCCGGTCAGGACGCCGGTAAACTCATTTCTGAGTCTTTTATACTGTCCGAACATAAAGCCAATCTCCCTGCCTCCGACACCTATATCACCTGCAGGTATATCTGTGTCGGGTCCAATATGCCTTGCCAGCTCAGTCATGAAACTCTGGCAGAACCTCATTACCTCATTGTCTGTTTTTCCTTTCGGATCAAAATCCGATCCGCCTTTACCTCCTCCCATCGGAAGCGTTGTAAGTGAATTCTTGAAAACCTGCTCAAAAGCCAGAAATTTAAGGATACCCAGGTTTACAGTCGGATGAAAACGTAATCCTCCCTTATATGGCCCGATTGCCGAGTTCATTTCGATCCTGTATCCTTTATTGATCTGTATTTCTCCCTTATCATCCAGCCATGGGACCCTGAATAAAATGACCCTTTCAGGTTCCGCTATACGTTCAAGGATTTTAGCATGCTTATATTTCGGGTTTTCCTCAATAAACGGAATAAGTGACTCGGCAACTTCCTGAACAGCCTGGTGAAACTCTTGTTCGTTGGGGTTTTTGGCGATAATATTTGCCATGAAACTTTCTACTCTATGGTCCATAATGATTTCAGGGTTTGGGTTAGAGATTAGTTAACAGACAAACTTAAATAATTTTTGCTAAAAACTGTTTGCAAGTTTATATATCTTCCCAGGTAAACTCGTAATGAAACCCTTGAATTCAAGATTCAGCAATAGATAAGATGTTTTATTTGTTTCATACCCTGTTTTTTCGCTTATTTCATCAGCAGCTAGCTCCGTATGTGCAGTAAGCAGTTTATACAGGGTCATCTCTTCGTCAGTCAGATCTTTTATTATATGATGTAGAGTATTAACTGCTATTTTAGAAGGTGGATCCCAGCCAAGCACATATTCAATATCTTCAACCGATTCAATAAGTGCTGCCTTGTGTGTTTTAATCAGATTATTACAGCCATGTGACCTTTTGTCGGAAAGCTTGCCGGGAACGGCAA
>SLPB01000007.1 GCA_007132225.1 Bacteroidales bacterium
AAGAGCCTCAGCTGTCCGGGGAGATGAAACTGGTTACCATCATTGACCGGCCGGGAGGTAAGCGTGTTGCAATTGTCGAAAAACCATCGGGAGGTGTTATCCGCGGCCTTCATTATATTGACGAAGGAACCGAAAAGGTAAGAGAATATCTCCCCCCGGCAGCTGATATTTTGAATCCTGATGCCGTGGAAAGCTTTATTGAATTGGTTTACGAACGTTTTGCCACTGAATTCGGAAAATATTTCGGAACAACGATTATAGGTATATTTACCGATGAACCTTCAATGCTGGGGCGTGGAGCTGAAAGTGGCATGTTGCCAGGCAATTCAGATATACTGAGCCAGGTGAACAGTTTTCTTGGCTATGATTTCAAACCTTACCTTAATAATCTATGGTATGATGATCATCCGGATTCGGAAAAGTACCGCAATGATTATTTCAGGACAATTAATATCTGCCTTGAAGAAAACTATTATAAACCCTTAAGTGAATTCTGTGAGAAACATGGAATTGCCTTGATGGGGCACCCGGCCGGATCAATGGATATTGGTGCCCTGCGTTATTTTCAGATTCCCGGTCAGGATTTGGTATGGCGATATGTTGAACCTGGTCCGAAGGCCCTGGAGGGAGGACATTCCACTATGGCAAAATGTGCGTCAAGTGCGATGATCCACCTTGAAAGGGATCGAAACTCAAATGAACTTTATGGTGCATATGGACATGACCTTACCTTTGAAGAGATGGTGTGGCTTGCTAACTGGTGCTTTGTTCGTGGTCAGAATTTCCTCATGCCCCATGCTTTTTATTATTCAATTCGTGGCTTGCGTTATGACGAACGACCTCCTGATGTTGGCCCCAACACTGATTGGTGGGGAAATGAGTATAAATCCTATGCTGATGCCTGCCGGCGTTTAAGCTGGCTGAATACCGGTTCGAAACATGTTTGTGATATTGCTATTCTGGGCAATTCAACTTATTTGCCATATAGAGCTGCCAAAGCATGTTTTCAGAATCAGCGTGATTTTAATTATCTTGAAACAAGGCATCTCTGGGAAGACGCAGAAGTCGATACGGATGGAGTACATCTGGCCGGCATTAATTATAAGGCAGTCATTATTGACAGCCTTATTTATCTTCAGGAGCAAGCAATACCTGCATTAAAGGAATTGGAAAGAAGCGGAAGGCTGATTATCTGGAATAGTTCTCTGCATGCTGAAACATTTAACAATGCAAAGTGGGTTGCTACACCGGAAGAATTGATAGCCGCAATTGATGAACTTGTCACTCCTGACCTGATATTGGAACCCGCCAATTCAAACATCCGTTACAGGCATCTGATAAAAGGTGATAATCACTATTACATCCTGTTTAACGAAGAAGATTCTGCTGTAAACACCAGAATAGTTCTTTCTGTCACGGACCCGAGTTGGTGGCTGGATACTTCCAGTGGTGAGGCGATAAGAGCATCGTTAGATGAATCAGTGAGTTTTGATCCGTTTGAGCTAAAGCTTCTGATGGTCAAGGAGTGAATGAATTTAGAAATTCTGGTCAAACCCTTATATGATACGATTCAAATTATTCACATTTTACCAAAATCTTTTGCATTACTTATACCTGGAGTGGAAATGAGCTTAAACCTATAGTGCTATCTTTTATTTAAGATATCTTTCTCATAAGTCTGTATTTCTTTAATATAATCAATTCCGGCCGGTACATCATTAACCAGACAGTAATAGTCCCATATCGCACCAAAAGGCATGGTCTTCATTATTTCAAGCAAAGCAAGTCGTTCAAAATATTTGTTTTCATTCTCGTAAGTTTTGAGCTGATTAAACGGTTCAAGTAAACCAATAAGGAAAGCCTGCTGCACTGCCCGTGTTCCTGTCACATAGGCGCCGATCCTGTTTAGACTGGCATCAAAAAAATCCAATCCTATATTAACCCGCCTCAATGCATTTGCACGAATCACTTCCTGCGCAATATGAAGTGTTTCATCATTCAATATAACAACATGGTCGCTATCCCATCTTACGCCCCTGGTAACATGGAGCATTATCTCATCAAAAAATTGCAGGCATGCAGAAATTTTGTCGCCTACCTGCTCGGTGGGATGAAAGTGGCCGTTATCCAGGCATATCAGTTTATTATTCTTAAGTGCATATGCCAGGTAAAAATCATATGAACCAACCACCATAGATTCGGAACCGATCCCGAACAATTTACTTTCAACAGAATCCTTAAGGTATTCTTTCGGATACTCAGTTTCGAAAATTTCATCCAGTGAATCTTTCAGAAGGGCCCGGTGAGTATAAGTGTCCACCGCAATATCCTTAGAGCCATCAGGTATCCAGATATTGTTTATGCATGAGGTATTTAACTCTTTACCCATAGCAGCGCCAATTTCCCGGCATCTTTTAACATGTTCTACCCAGAATTTCCTGTTTTCTTCGTTTTTACTTGATAAGGTGTAGCCGTTATCAGCCCTGGGATGTGAAAAACAGGTAGGGTTAAAATCAAGACCTGTCCCCTTGCTTTTGGCCCACTCTATCCATTTTGTAAAATGCCCGACCGTAATTTTATCCCTGTCAGCAAACTTATCCCCGAAGTGGCCGTAAATTGCATGAAGATTTAATCGCTGTTTTCCCGGCAGCAGGCTCATTACTTTTTCAATATCCTGAATCAATTCGGGGATATTTCTTGCCTTGCCCGGATAATTGCCCGTTACCTGGATACCTCCGCCCCCGAGGGCAGAATCCGGCTTTTCAAAGCCGCCAACATCATCAGTTTGCCAGCAGTGAAGGCTTATTACAACATCTTCCATTTGTTTAATAGCTGTATCGGTATCGACACCGAGTTCAGCATACTTTTCTTTTGCAATTTTATAAGCTTCTTCTGTTTTTCCTTGTTCCATATTGATTTCGTATGAAAATTTGCGGATCATGAACTGGTAAAATATTAATAAGTAATCTGCTGTTAATGCATTTAGCAAATGATTTATGGTGAATGATTAAAGGTTCGGCTACTCCGGGTTCACTTAAATCTCAGGGAATAAAGATCGGCATCTTTCATAAAAATCCTTAGGCGAACAGGTTTGCAAGCCAGCTCAGCCAGATTTTTATCATTGTTCCAGGTAACTGTTCTTTCAATTTCGTTACCTGTAATTACATGTGCCTCATCCCGGGTAAATCCCTCAACCGGATGGCCGTTAATATCCTGTATTTCTATAATAATTTCACCGGCTGCTGAAGTTGAATAATTAATCTCAAGTTCTTCACCCGAAAAAACAAACGGTTTTGTAATTACTTCTCCTCCTGAATAGGGAGCATTTATGGAGGTAAATCCGTCGATCCTCATTGAATAACGGCGCAAATGTGAAGTGGTTTGTGCATAATCCTGGTTTAAATAAACTGACATCTCATAGGGACCGGTTTGTAAAATATTAAGAGCGGGGAAATTGGTACGTGAAATCCAGTTGCTCAAATCAATACCGGGACGTATGAAGGATTCCAGGAATGTACGGTCATAATAATTCCCTCCTCGTGTTGTCATAAGAAATGCATCCGATACATCCCCGAAATACCGTGAATGTACATTTAATTTCAAAGCCTCCTCTTCTGTCAGTACCTGACGATTTGGCATAAACTTTCCACCAATCGCTACATAGATATGGGGAGCACGAAAATAAGGACTTGTCTGCTGAGTATAGAAATGCTCATCAGGAAGGTTAGGGGATTTAAATGTTGCCGATTCATCTTTCCAGTTAATAAAGTCCACCGACGTCGCCCGGCTGATTGTTCGAAGACGCCCGTGAGGTGTTTTCCAGGAGCGAAAATATAGCACATAACATTGTTCGCTCTCTGACCAGAAGGCAACATTCTGGGAATCAAAAGCATTAGAGCCGTGCAGATCCGGATTATGCTCCAGCACAGGCTTCTCGCCGATCTTTTCCCATCTGATTCCATCAGGCGATGAATAGGCAATCAGTCCGCTATGACGCGTTCCTCCAAGAGCTTTATATTTTTGATCAGGTGATGCACCTGGATTTGTATCAATAAATGGACAAAAATTATGTGTTACAGGAGCTGCGTCGGCAAGTATAACGTTATTATCATAAGAACCTTCAATCTCAAACAAACCCAGCACAGGCTTCACCCAGTTAATTCCATCGACAGATTCAGCATAACAGGTAGTTTCTGCTGTGTTACCATCTTTGCCAGCAACTTGTAAACCACGGTAATAGAGGCGGAAGATATCATCATCCTTTATTATTGTACTGTATCCGGTAAACGGGCCTTCCCAGGGCTTGTCAAAATATATCACTGCACCTTCATCATGAGGCTTTTGCATCACAATGCCTGTACCGTTAAGCTTGTCGATAAGATAATGGTCAACAAATATCTCTCTTCTGCTATTCAACTGTATTATATCATTGCCGGAAGGCTTATTATTAGATTGCAAATCCGGTAATGAGATTAATAGCAAAAACAGGTAAAAACATAAAAATTCAAATTTCTTCATTTTATTAAAATTTGAAATCATTTTATTTCCGTTCATCCAAAAATATTTATAGCCGGAATAAAAAATATCATCCGAAACCTAAGCAGGCTCCAATATATGAATAAATTTTGAATATTTATAAGGACAAAAGTGATTTTGATTTTAAAGAACTGTTTAGTGATCAGTAAAATATGATAATTGTGGTTTCTAAAACAGGAAGCCGTTTTTATTCTCAATATATTTGTGATGTTCGACAAAGGGCATAAATTTGTTTTAATATTAATAATGACAATAAATTGTAGTAAAAAATAACATTGTTTGCAATATATTTCAGAATCACTAAACCGGTTATCAGTGTTGGACTCAAATAAAAAAATTCCGCAATATAAAAAGTTGTATGAAATATTGCGCAGGCATATTGCAGATGGTATTTACAAAGAAGGTGACCTTCTTCCCTCCGAAAATGAACTATGTGATATATATGGCCTGACCAGGCCAACTGTAAGACAGGCATTAACAGAGCTGGTTCAGAATGGCTATATAAGGAAACAGCAGGGCAAGGGAAGTATAATTAATAAAATGCCCCATGGCATTGGAATACTATCAATATCCGGAACTACCACAGCTCTTAAGAATAAGGATTTAAAGACCCTGATATTGGATAAACCAAGGCCGGGACCCTGGCCTGAAAATTTTACTTTTCCCTTAAGTGAACTGGAGATTGAATCAGGGTGTATTTACATGACAAGGTTAAGACTGCTTAATGAAGAACCAATATTTTTTGACATTAACTTTATACCCAATATTAATCTTCCCAGGTTTACTTCAAGAAATTTTGAGAACCGTTCACTTTTTGAAATACTCAGAAGGGCCTATCAGATTGAAATAAAAGGAGGGGAGCAAAATATTAAGGCCATTAATGCAGATAATAATGTATCCATCTGGTTGAAAATAAGACACGGGGATCCGGTACTTCATATGGAAAGAAAGTTTGTTACAAACCGAAAGGAAATGCATATATATTCATCCATATATTGTAACACCAAGTATCATGGTATTTACGGGACTTTTTAACAAAATAGTATGTCAGTATTTTTTCCTGGCCTGACATGCAGGTTATCAATCTATATGGGGAAATAATGAGATGATTGGAGGTGCTTAGGTTTGAGGAACTGTCATATATTTTTCTAATTAAATATATAATTAAAATGAACTTTAAATCTTCACTAAAAGTGTTACTGTCCTTATTGCTTGTTTTGATGGTCAGCTGTCAGCATTTTCAGGATGAGACTGCTCCCACCGGATTGATGACTGATCTGTTACTGCATCCTGAAGAGGCTGTAATAACCAATCCTTCTCCCAGGTTTTCATGGATTGTAAATGGCAGCGGTGACGGAGTTATGCAAACTGCCTACCAGATAATGGTTGCCTCTGACCAGTATCTTATCGAAAACGGCAACCCGGATGCATGGGATTCCGGAAAAGTATATTCAGATGAATCAATAGCCATTCCCTACAACGGATGCAGTCTGAATGAAAATTCGAGTTATTGGTGGAGAGTCCGTACATGGGACCATAATGGTGAGGTGAGCTCTTACAGTACTCCGCAAAGGTTTAATACAGGTGATTTTGGTAATGTTGAAAGAAACTGGCCCGGGGAAAGCCGCTGGGTGCAATTGAAGACCAATGGTGAGACAGAGTATGTTTATGAAAACCGGCATCCAATACGTTACCATAAAGTCTTCCCTGTTTCCATTGTAGAGAATGAATCCGGGAACCATTTTATAAGTTTTGAAAAAGCGGCATTCGGAACTCTCATTCTGACGCTTGATGAGCCTGAAAATGAAAGTAAACTTGTTATTCATCTCGGAGAAAAACTTGCACCGGGCAATCAGGTTGACCGGAATCCGGGAGGTTCCATCACCTATAACCGTTTTGAACTTATTATTAAACCAGGTCAGACTGAATACCAGGTAGATATCCCCCGGTTCGTTTCAAACTATCCTAACAGCCAGGTACTTGAAGAGCACATGCCTGAGGTGGCTGCCTTCCGTTACGCGGAGATAGAAGGCTATACCGGCAATTTACAGACTAGCCAGGTGCGCCAGCATGCATTGCTTTATCATTTTGATGATGATGCTGCCCATTTCATCTCTTCAGACGATAACCTTAATCAGATATGGGATCTTTGCAAACATACGCTCAAGGTTACACCTTTTATGGGTGTTTATATTGATGGCGGTGCCCGTGAAAGGATGCCTTATGAGGCCGATGCTTATGTGCAGCAGATAAGCCATTATGCAGTGGACCGTGAATATGCAATTCAGCGATATACCAATGATTTCATGATTTTCAATCCAAGCTGGCCTACTGAGTGGCACCTGCATATAGTTCTCATGGCCTGGGCCGATTATATGGCAACCGGTAACGCAGATTTTCTAGAAAAATATTATGATGAGATTAAAAAGAAAACACTTCTCCCCCTTGCCAGGGAAGATGGTCTTATCAGTACCCGCACAGGCCTTGTTACCGAAGAAATTCTTGCGAGCATTCATTACCATGGAAGTAGTTTCAGGGATATAGTGGACTGGCCCCAGGGAACACCTGCCAATGAAACTGAACTCAGGAGCGGACACGGGAGTATCACTTTTGAAGGAGAAACTGACCGTTATATATTTTCTGATATCAATACCGTGGTAAATGCTTTTCACTATCGCAACCTTGTTTTGATGGCAAAAATTGCCGGTGTATTGGATAAAACTGAAGATGAGGAATTTTTCAAAGAACGATCCGGGCTTGTCAGGGCTTCAATGAATGAAAAATTGCTGAATCCTGAGACGGGTTTGTACAGGGATGGCGAAGGAGTTGATCATCATGCATTTCATGCCACTATGTTTCCTGTTGCATTTGGTATTGCCCCGGAGGCCTACTACCCTCAGATACTTGAGTTTATAATTTCCAAAGGTATGGCATGCAGTCCCTATGGAACTCCATATTTGTTTGAAGCTCTGTACGAACTGGGAGCTGAGGATTATGCATTTGAACTTCTGACATCGGAGACTGACCGGAGCTGGATGAACATGATCCGGTTTGGCACAACCATCACTTCTGAGGCCTGGGACCTGAAGTACAAAAGGAACATGACATGGAACCACGCCTGGGGCGCTGCACCGGCATATATAATAACCCGTGGGATATTTGGAATTGAACCACTTGAACCTGCCTTCAGGACTGTACTAATAAAGCCACAACCCGGAGCCCTGCAGAGTGCCGAAATAAAGAGTCCAACGATCAGGGGGCCAATCCATGCAAAATTCAACAGTGAGCCGGAGGGAGAGTTTAATATGGAGCTTGTTATACCCGGCAACACATATGCCAGGGTAATGCTTCCTTTGCCTGAAAAGGAAAGCTTTTCACTTATATTAAATGGCATAGAGATGCCGGTTGTCATAGAAGACGGATCTGTTTTAATTGACAACCTGGAAGCAGGAAGATATTTGCTGGAATTAAAGCAGGTTTATGATTTCTAACCTGATTAATTCATAAACTTATAAGCACTCTTGAGTTATTTAACTCCGGCAGCAAAATTTTCTTTTTGCAGTTAGGTACAAAAACGCTTAATTTCATAATAATACGAATATTTATGAATTAATGAGGCTGCATTCAAATGGATTATCATTTGAATAATGTCATTGAAATGTGACTTCAGGCATTAAAAAAAGATAATCATGAAAAATTTATCTTATATAGTATTGGGGAGTTATTTTCTGACCGGTTGCCTGCAAGGAGAAATAGATCCAGTTAAGGATGAACTTCCCAATATAATATTTATTCTTACCGACGATCAGCGTTGGGATGCGCTTGGATATGCAGGTAATAACGAAATATGGACTCCTGAAATGGACCAACTTGCCAGGGAAGGTAATTATTTCAGAAATGCATTTGTGACGACTCCAATCTGTGCTGCCGCCCGGGCAGGTTTTTTTACCGGGTTGTATGAAAGGACCCACGGTTATACTTTTCAACAAGGAGAAATCGACCAGGCCTTTATGGATTTTTCCTATCCGGCACCCCGGTTAATGCATGGTGTTTTTTATATATTTGTATCACCAAAAAATAAGTAATATCACTGAGTCTAAGAATTTATGAACAGAAGGGCTTTTATCAAGGCAACCGGAAAAGCTGGAGCAATCGCGATGCTTACACCTGCGGGTCTGTTCCAGACTTCTCTGACATCATGTTCATTACCAAACAACGGGTTATCTGAACAATTATTTTTGTCTCCACCAGATTCTGCTGGTCCCTATACATGGTGGCACTGGATGAATGGAAATGTTACTAAATCCGGAATTACAAGGGATCTGGAAGCTATGAAAGAAGCTGGTATTGCTGGTTTCCAGTTGTTTGAGGCCGGCACTGGAATCCCGCAGGGTCATGTCGAGTATTTGAGTGAAGAATGGCATGAACTGATCGGGCATACAATCAATGAAGCGGAACGACTGGAGCTGGAATTTGGTATGCACAATTCTCCCGGCTGGTCTTCAAGCGGGGGGCCATGGGTTACTCCGGAAATGGCAATGCAGCATTTATCATGGACAGAAACTTTTATCACGGGTGGCAACAGGGTAAATATAAAACTTCAAAAACCTTATTCTAACCTGGATTATTACCGGGATATTATGGTTTTGGCATTTCCTTCACTTCCCGGTGAAGGGGCTCTTGAAAATAAGATTTACAGGCTCAGCTCAGATAAGGGAGAAGAGAGTGTGAATAAGCTTATCGGGATGGATCCTGCCGGAGTGAATTTAATTCCGGAAACCTCAGGGGCACAAGCATACCTTTTGTTAGAATTTGATGACTTTTATGAATTCCGGAATATTGTAATTGAAAGTTCCGGGTTAATAACAAACCGGCAATCGGGAGAAATGACCCGCATACCTGGGAATAGTTCCATAGTCGGGGATTTTTTCATTGAAGCTTCTGTTAACGGCAGCAAGTTTACAAGGATAACCGGTATAGGTCCGGGTTCCTGGGGAGCAGGGGGTTCTGAAGCTCTGGCAGCAAGGATGGAATTTCCCCTGACCAGGGCAAAATATATTCGTATTGTGACAACCGGAGCACGAAATATAACAAATGTGAGGTTTTCATGTAATGAGATTATTCCCGACATCTCCGTAAAAACAAATTTCACCCATAGCTGGTCACATCTTCCAGAGATACTTGATAGTTCCAGCGGACTTAAAGTGGAGGCCAGCCAGGTTATAAAACCTGAAGAAGTCCGCGATATAACAAATTATATGGATCAGGACGGACTGTTAACCTGGGATGCACCGGTTGGTGACTGGACAATTATCAGGATGGGATATACTCCTGCAGGAACTGTCAACAGATCTGCGCCCACTACTGGTTCAGGTCTTGAGGTTGATAAATACAGGTCAGAAGCCCTGGATTTTCATTTTGAGCATATGTTCAAAAGATTGCTGCCAATGCTGAAACCTCTTACCAGCCGGGGGAAGGTAGGACTGTTAATTGACAGTTATGAGGTTGGCATGCAGACATGGACCAGGGATATGCCCGGGGAGTTCCTGCAGCGCTGTGGCTATAGTCTGAAAAATTATATTCCCGCAATTACCGGAAGGTACGTTGGAAATAATGATATAACCCACAGGTTCCTTCATGATTTAAGACGAACCCATGCAGATCTTATCGGCAACCTTTATTATGGCCGGTTCAGTGAATTGTGTGAGAAAAACGGGATCATTTCATATATAGAACCAATTTGCAGGGGGCCAATGGAAGAATTTCAGGTTGCTTCCCGTGCCGAAGTTCCCATGGGAGAGTTTTGGGCCGGACTGCACCTTTTGTATCCCCATAACATTGAACACAGGAGATCCCTTAAGCTTGCAGCATCAGCCACTCATGTCCGCGGAAGTAAAATCGTGGGAGCAGAAGCTTTTACAGCAGAACCGCATTCGGGAAAATGGCAGCAATATCCTTTTTCTTTGAAGGCAATGGGGGATTACTATTTCACCGAAGGTGTTAACCGTTTTATCTTTCACAGATTTGCACATCAGCCACAACATCCTGATGTGCTGCCGGGCATGACCATGGGGCATTGGGGCACCCATTTTGACCGCACTAATACATGGTGGAAACAGAGTAACGGATGGATCAAATATTTATCCCGATGCCAGTATATTCTTCAGCAGGGCTTGTTTGTAGCTGATATTTTGTACCATACCGGAGACCTGGTGCCAAAATATACCGATATTGCAAGGGAAGATCTTTCATTAATTCCTCCCGAAGGCTTTGATTATGATATTATTAATACTGAATCATTTTTAAAGCAGGTCAGCTTCAGGAACAATCTTATCGCACTTCCCGATGGGATGAGTTACAGGGTGTTTGTATTATCCAAAAACAATACAATTACACTTGAAATGGCACAGAGGCTGCATGAACTTGTAAGAAAAGGGATGGTGCTTGCAGGGGCCAGACCAACAGGCACGCTCGGACTCGTCGATGGCGATGATGAAGAAGAATTCAACAGGCTTGTGAACGATATATGGGGTGATATTGATGGCGTGGAAATAACTGAACGCAGATTCGGTGAGGGGAGGGTATTTAACGGGCTGCAAATGTCGGATATATTAAATAAATTGAACATCCGTCCTGATTTCGAGCATACTTCTTTATCAGGAG
The DNA here is from genome assembly GCA_007132225.1 of Bacteroidales bacterium. GTDB lineage: Bacteria > Bacteroidota > Bacteroidia > Bacteroidales > PUMT01 > PXAP01. The sequence goes on from SLPB01000007.1 coordinate 11,200, forward strand.
ATGCTCCCTCTCATTATATTCATCGTAAGTTAAATGATGCAGATGTCTACCTTGTGACTAACCCCAGACGCACACCGGAAGAAATGGTCTGCACCTTCAGGGTTAAAGACAGGAAGCCGGAATTCTGGGATCCGGTAACAGGAAAGATTTCAACCTGTAAGATTTATGACCTGGTTGATAACAGGGTAAGACTGCCAGTCCGGCTTGAACCTTCCGGATCTCTTTTTGTGGTTTTCCGGTACCCGGCATCGGAAAGGGTCCGGTCTGTTTTAAGGGAAGGGGTGAAGGCCTTAAGCACAGAACCATACCCGGTTCCTCCAATCGGGAAGTATCCGGATGTGTTCAATGATTTTAGCATATCGCTTTGGGTTAAACCGGAGATAGATATTGGTATGGGATCACGGAACCTTAGAAGTTATAAGGGAAGGATGCGAACCGATTATCATCTTTGTTATCCCACTGAAGGCGAAGTAGCTTACGGTAATTGTCATGCTGCCTGTTCAATGACCATGGGCAGGAATGGAGTTGTTGTCTGGGAAAGAGCAACCGGAGATCCTGTTGATGTGCTTATTGCCGAAACACCGGTATCAGGGTGGACCCATGTTACCCTGGTTTATAAAGGAGGAAGATCATTTTTGTTCCTCAATGGCAGTTTTATCAAGGAGGGTGATCTTTCAGGTAAAATTGTGCATCCCGGCATGGGAGATTATATTCCCCATGACGGGAAAACTTATTATTACTACAATGGTGGAATGACAGTGCCCCGTCTATTTAACAAAGTACTAACCGACAGTCATATACGCAGTCTTTCATTGGAGAAAATGCACGATCCCCCTGCACCAGGGAATATTGAATTCTCTTATGATCAGAATGATCAAATATTGATCTGGCAAGACGGGGATTATACTTTTCAGGATAATTCGGGCAACATCAATACCATTCAGGTGTCCGGCACAGGCAAGCTTTATGACATTTCAGGCAACTGGGATGTGTTTTTTCCTCCTTACAGGGGGGCACCTTCCCGGATAAATCTATCTGAATTGATTTCTTTTAACCGTCATTCGGATGAGGGGGTGAAATATTTTTCGGGGACTGCTGCATATAGAAGAAAATTTGTTCTTTCTGAATCGGATATTTCAAAAGAGAGAAGAATATACCTGGATTTGGGCAGGGTTGAAGTGATTGCTGAAGTAATAGTTAACAACAGGGAATGCGGAACAATCTGGAAGCCGCCATTCAGGATGGATGTAACAGATTTCCTGGTTTCAGGTATAAACAATTTGGAAGTCAGGGTAACCAATTTATGGCCAAACCGTCTCATTGGCGATGAACAATATCCGGAGGAACATCAATACGGCCGGCCGGGTTCTGTTACAGGAGGGATTAGTGAATTACCCGCATGGTTTATTGAAGGGAAACCCAGGCCCCGGGGCAGGAGGATTGCTTTTTCAACCTGGAAGCATTACCACAGGGATTCACCATTGCTGGAATCAGGCATGCTCGGGCCTGTAATACTTACAGCGTCTGTTCACCACAAGCTTTAATTATTAACTAAAGGGTACATCCCGGTTTTCCTTATTTTTTTTGTACACAACCAGAAATTAAATGAATTCAAGTAGAAAGTTTGGAACTGCGCCAGTATTTATTACTGCTATTTCGACCATTCTGGGTGCTATTTTATTTCTCCGGTTTGGTTTTGCTGTAGGTATGCTCGGATTCTGGGGGGTTGTGTTGATAATATTGCTGGGCCATACGGTTACCGTTCCCACAGCCCTTGCTCTTTCCGAAATAGCTACAAATAAAAGGGTTGAAGGAGGAGGTGAATATTTTATCATTTCCAGGTCATTTGGATTAAATATAGGTGCCACCATTGGTATAACCCTTTATTTATCGCAGGCCATAAGCGTTGCATTTTATGTGATCGCCTTTACAGAAGCTTTCCAGTTCTTCTTTGAATTTGTAAAGGATTCTCTTGGGTTTGTTCTGCCCCGACAGTTTATAAGCATTCCCGCTATGTTGTTCCTTTCTGTCCTTATCCTTAAAAAAGGAGCTAACCTGGGAATAAAGGCACTTTACTTTGTTGCCGCCATCCTTGCGCTATCACTGGTTCTTTTTTTTACCGGAACCACTCCACATGCCGGCGAATCTGCTTTTAACCTTACCAATGTAGAATTCAGAAATGTAGAGCAGTTTTTTGTTGTGTTTGCGATTATTTTCCCTGCATTCACCGGAATGACTGCCGGAGTCGGTCTGTCGGGCGAATTGAAAAATCCACAAAAGTCAATACCCTTGGGGACAATAGCTGCCACAATTGCCGGACTGGTGATTTATTTCCTGGTGTCATATAAATTAGCTCATTCGGCAGCTCCTCATGAACTGCTCGAGGATCAGCTGATAATGGCCAGAATTGCAACCTGGGGAATGGTTTTTATTCCTCTCGGACTGGCTGCCTCCACTATTTCATCAGCCCTGGGTTCGGTAATGGTAGCTCCCAGAACTTTACAGGCCATTGCAGGCGATATGTCCTTTCCTTTGGCAAGGATAAACCGGTTTTTAAGCCAGGGCAGGGCAAAGGACAATGAGCCTGTTAATGCATCATTGGTTACCTGTATAATAGCTTTTATCTTCGTGGCAATAGGTGATGTCAATGCGGTGGCCCAGATAATATCTATGTTTTTTATGGTGACCTATGGATCCATCTGCCTGATATCTTTCCTTAATCATTTTGGTTCTTCACCCTCATACCGGCCTTCCTTCAAGTCAAGATGGTTTCTTTCTCTGATCGGATTCATTGCAGCCGTCTGGATAATGTTCAGTATCAGCATGGTTTATACCCTTCTGGCATTCATTTTGATTGCTCTGCTTTACATTTACGTTAACACCTATCATAAAAACCGCAAGAATCTTGCCTCAATTTTTACAAATGCTTTCCTGCAGATCAACAGAAACCTGCAGGTATATTTTCAGAAAAAACGGATAAGCGGGGCTGAAAGTGAATGGAGGCCCAGTGCAATATGCATCTCTGCCGATTCCTTTAAACGTGACAATGCATTGAACCTGCTAAGATGGATATCCTATAAATACGGATTTGGCACATATCTGCACCGAATTGAGGGATATTATTCCAGAATCACATTCGAACAGTCAAAGAGTGAACTTGCCAGGCTTATAAAAAATGAGGGCACAGATGGCAATGTCTATATAGATACCATTATTTCCCCGTCAAATACTTCCTCCATTGCCCAGGCTATACAAATACCCGGTATTGCAGGCATGGAAAACAATATGATAATATTCGACTACGACAAGGAGGAGCCTGCAGAACTTGACGATATTATAGATAATGTAAAGCTCGTGAAGTCGGGTAATTTTGATGTCTGTATCCTGGCTTCAAGCCGTAAGCGGGTAAACTATGCCAATGGTATCCATGTATGGATAAAAAGCATTGATGAAGACAATGCAAACCTTATGATATTGCTGAGTTTCATAATTCTTGGCCATCCCGACTGGAAGAATTCCAATATCAGCATCTTTGATATATGCAAGGAAGATGAAGTCAAACAGGTTAGAAAGCGTATAATTGATCTTGTAGAAAGCGGCCGTCTGCCAATTACAACCCGGAATATCAAATTCATTATTCAAAAGGAGGGCGTGCATTCAAAATCTATTATCAATGAATACTCTGCCGATGCCGGGCTTACAATAATAGGTTTTCGTGAGGAAAGCATGAAAAAGAATGCCAGGGAGATATTTGAAGGCTACAATGAAACCGGGAACACCCTTTTTATCAATTCATGCAGTAAAAAGATAATAGAATGAGTTGACTGCTGCAGCCGCCTGGCCATTTACAATAAAATTGACTGCTGGCGCCGGTCCTGCTTATTCTGATTTAACAATTTAAGGTTTTAACTGTATATGTATTAAATTTAGAAAAGCACCATTATAATGATTTGAGCATAATTCATATTTGACGGTTTATTGCTTTTTGATAGCCTAAGGCTTCTGAAAAACGATTATTAAAACTAAAACAACCTTTTATATGCCCTGGGCACTTAGAATGATAACTTTTGCCGGAATTCCGGTCGTTATACTATTGGTATATGCCGGATTACGGTATTTTAAATGCGTAAAAATCCTTAACCTCAGGCCCTTATGGATGTACAGGGGGCTCTTTTATATTCCTGCAGCCTTGTTTCTTGTTTACCCTGTTGCCGGCTATTTTGAGTATTTTACTCAGGGAGATTTCAACCATACCGGTTATCCTTTGGCTGTAGTCTATCTCTTCTGGTATGGTCTGGTTTTTATGGGAGTAATGCTTAACTGGCTTCTGCTGCACGATATTCTAAAGCATCTGGTTGTCCGGTTTTCCGGGAATAGCAGGGTCGGAATTTTACGCCGGTTTGCCAGTAGTGGAAGGACTTTGATTTCACGCCGGTTTGCCCGGGCTTTCCTGATTGTAGCCGGACTTACGGTAATTTATACGGCCGGCAAGATGGTTGGGGACACCCGGAGGATCGTTGTGGAAAATTTATTCTATGAACTACCCGGTACTGCAGGGCTTGCTGAACCCTTTACCATTGTTCACATAGCCGATCTTCATGCAGATAAATATACAGGTAAAAAAAAGATGAACAGGTATGTGGATATAATTAATGAGTCCAGACCTGATATTGTAGTTTTTGCAGGGGACCTGATTTCTTCAGGACATGACCATATTGAGGCCGGGGCGGATGCACTGGCGGGGATAAAATCAACTTACGGCACCTGGTTTGTAATGGGGGATCATGACTACTGGGTGGGCACCGATTACATTGCAGAAGCCGTTAAAGCAAGGGGCATACATGTGCTTCAGAATGAAAATGCACTTATCAGCCACCATGATCTGGACATTAAAATAACGGGGGTTACCGAACTTTACAGCAGACAAATAGAAACGGAAAAGCTTGATTCATTGCTTGAAGAAGAGTCAGGGGCGGATCTGCATATGCTTTTAAGCCACCAGGCAACAGACCGGCTGATTAATGTTGCCAGGGACTCGGGAGTCCACCAGCTTTTGGCGGGCCATACCCATGGAGGACAAGTAAAAGTCAGGTTGTTTTTCTATCCGGTTACTGCTGTTCGCGTCGAAACGGCCTATGTGAAAGGAAACTGGCGGTTGGGGGATATGCTTCTTAACATAAACAACGGACTGGGTTTCACGCTTTCCCCGGTCCGTTATAACGCTCCCGCACAGGTTTCAGTTATTACCGTACAATAAACTGCCTGCCCGGCTACTCATTAACTCTATTATTGTCGTTTTTTACTTGTATTTACAAGTTGGGTTAAGTATATTTGTGTTTCTGTAAAAACTGCTGATATACAAAAGGTATGCCATATATCGGATGTTAGTTATATTTACATATTAGTACAAGTAATAAATAAAAATTATGGCGATAGTTGTGGTAATGCCCCGGCAGGGGCAAAGTGTTGAAAGCTGCATTATTACCAATTGGCACAAATCAAAAGGTGATAAAATTGAAAAGGGGGATCTTCTTTTCTCCTATGAAACAGACAAGGCTGCTTTTGATGAAGAAGCACCGGAAAGTGGAGTGCTACTGGAAAAGTTATTTGAAGAGGGTGATGAAGTGCCTGTGCTCGAAAAAGTAGCGATAATTGGTCAGCCTGGTGAAGAGTATGGCTCACTGGTTTCCGGCAAGCATCCGGATAATTCACATGATCCTTCACCTGTTAAAGAAATCGGCAAACCGGCTGATAAATCTTCCGGCAAGTCTCCCGGTGAAAAAATCCCGGGGCCGCCTACAGTAGCGGAGTCTGCCGGAACCGCACCATATAATGAGGCATCTGGTTCCTGTAATAAAGATGGCTCATTTGCAGGTGGACGAATACGTGTATCTCCACTGGCAAGAAAACTTGCGCAGGATCATGATTTGTCTCTTGCCGGCATTAAGGGTACGGGGCCACAGGGGAGAATAATAGAAAGAGATATAAAAGAAGCTGCTGCCCGGATGCGGAAAGGGATGGATTACTCTGCCAGCCATGATAAAAAGGTATCCAGATCATCTGATCCTCCCGATTATAAAACCGGGGCTTTGACCGGCACTGCTAAGATACCTGAAAGTAACGGTGATTATACTGACAAAAGGATTAGCAACATGCGCAGTATCATTGCAGGCAAAATGATGCACTCACTGCAAAATTCAGCCCAGCTAACCCATCATATGAGTGCGGATGCCCGGAAAATGCTTGCCTGGAGAAAAGAGATCAAGGCTGAAAAGGGAAAACCGGGTATTGAAGATATCAGCATTAATGATATGGTTTGTTATGCTGTAATAAGGGCCCTTAAGGTTCATCCCTTTATGAATGCTCATTTAATTGATGGCAGTATAAGGGAGTTTAATAAAGTTCATCTGGGAATAGCGGTGGATACTGATCGCGGACTCATGGTGCCTGTGGTGAGGAATTCGGATGATATGAATGTCGGGGGACTGGCGGGACGGATCAGAAGTCTTGCCGGTGAGTGCAGAAAGGGAAGTGTCGCTCCTGAACTGTTGTCCAGCCTGAATGCCAGCTTTACAATTACCAATCTTGGTGCCTACGGTGTGGAGATTTTTACCCCGGTGCTGAACCTTCCGCAGGTTGGTATCCTGGGAGTTAATACAATAACCTATCGTCCTTCTGATATGGGTGACGGAGTGATAGGTTTTGTTCCGGTGATAGGTCTTTCTCTTACCTATGACCACCGTGCAGTGGATGGTGCACCGGCTTCAGTTTTTCTTGCTGCTGTAAAGCAGGAGATAGAGAATATTCAAAGTAACAGTTAGTTCATTATGCCGGTTACCGGTTGACCGGATTTACTTTCCGGTAAGATCGCAGTTATAATCCCGTCAGGAAGATATTTAAAAGGGATTTAGATAATAATCATAAGCAGATATTAAAATAACCAGATTAAGCTTTTAAGGATAACTCATTATGCCAAAGAATCAGTTTATAGATCCCGCGCTCGTCAGGAAGCCTGCCAAAATTAAATTCGGCACCATTCCCGTTAACGCGTACAACAAAACCATTGATGATGAAAGAGGTAGTTTTTCAGATGAGGATTTTGTAAGGATATACCGCGATATGTATATTATCAGGGAGTTTGAAACCATGCTCCATGAGATCAAGACAAAAAATGAGTATCGGGGTATTAGCTACAACCATCCCGGTC
>SLPB01000175.1 GCA_007132225.1 Bacteroidales bacterium
ATGATGGCATTAAGGGGGGTCCTTATCTCGTGACTGACACGTGCCAGAAATTTAATTTTTGCATTTCCTGATTTTACAGCCTCTTCCTTTGATTTTTTCAACAATTTTTCCGACACCTTTTGCCTGGTAATGTTCCTGACAAGGGCCAGGCCGGAATAAATTTCATTATCTGCATTCTTTAAAGGAAAAGCTTTAATCAGATAGTAATTATTAAATGCCTTATAATTAGTATTAACCTCTTCCCCATTTAGAACATTCTTAAATAAAGGCATCCAGATATTTTTTATTTTTCTTGAAGAAAGTTCAGATAATTGTTTCTCCATAAAATCATCGGAATACAGACCTATGTTTTGCATTTCAACACCTTCAGCCAAAAAGAAGCGAAGGTTTTTATCAAACATATAAACATTTAAATCATCAATCTTCTTGAAAAGGAGACGATGCAGATTAATATCTTTCATTAAATCCTCATTAACCCTGGTATAACCTGTTACATCTTTTCCAGATACAATAATGCCAAGTACATTATTATCATCAGAAATTGCGGTAACCTTAACGTCAATAACCCTTTCTTCATTATTCTTGCCTCTGAGATGAAACAGGTCACTTCCGGTTTCAATTTCATTATTAAAAAATGAATTAATACTCCCCCTTACCCTTTCCTGATCCTCCTCTCTTACCAGCTCATGCACAAAGTTTTTACCTATCAAACTATTATCAGTATAACCAAGAACTTTCCTGGCCCTGTTATTTAAAAAAGTTATCCTTCCTGAAACATCGACTGAAATAAAAAACAATTCAATAACATCAAAACATTGCTGGGCAATTTTAATTTCATTAGTGCTAATTTTCCCGGGCGAAAACATGCCTCTTAAAAAATCTGTTCCTTCGTTTACAACGATATCCATAAATTAATGTCTGGCTTTTTTAGTTAAACTATACTGAAGCTAAATTAATATTTTTTAATTAAGATTGATAATTGTCCGCCATAAAATGGAGATTATCCATCCCTAAAATAATATAAATGCTGAAAACATGAGATAGTTGGGGCATTATTCCACAATTGCTTTTTTGGTGACAAAATTCACCCTGTTCTGTCCGGCTACTATAAGAGTTGATATACTAACAAATTACATTAATTAGTATGTTAACCGTTTTTAAAGTATGTAATTACCGGCAGAAATGGAATACCTTTTGCAAATATTATAATTAGTTAACTATTATAAAGACCCAATCTATGAAAACTATACTGGCGGTTATAACCGATCTGTTGGATTCTGAGAAATTCATCAAATATAATGTCAATCTGGCCGAAGATATGAAATTCAACCTGCACCTGGTGTATGTTCAAAATCCAGCACTTTATACTTTAAGCACAGGTACCGCTGCATCGAGTTCTCAGCCAATGGACAATGAGGTTGATACGGTCAGACTGGAGACAGAAAGAAAAAATGCGCTCAAATCAGTTAAAGAACAGGTTAATAAATTCCAGAATGATTTGCCGGAAAGCATTTCCATTGAGGTCAGTGTTGATGCAGGAACAGTAACTATGATTTTAAATCAATACATATCCGATAATAAAGCTGAAATGGCTGTATTGAAAGGTCAGGACGAAAATGATTTTTGGCTGGCAGACTCTACCAATATCCGGGTGATCCAAAAAATTAATTGTCCCGGATGGATAATTCCCTCAGAATGCAACTACCAGCCTTTCAAAAAGATCATCTATGCAACCGATTATAATGAAGCAGATATACAGACCCTGAAAAAACTTGCAGCTTTAACCAAAAGATCTTCTCCCCAAATTACAGCTCTTCATATTACTGAATCCGGCAATTTTAAGGAGAAGGCCATGGAGTCAGGATTCAGGGAAATGTTGATTAAGAATTCGGATTATGATAGAATATCTGTCGAATCAATAATTGATGAAAAAAAAGGTGATGACATAGGGAAACTCATCAATGAATATGCAATCGATAATGAGGCAGACCTTCTTGTATTGCTAAAAGAAAATCAAGGATTTATAGACAAAATATTTAAGCCTGGCACAACCAGGAAAGTGACCAGGGAAGCTTTGAAAAAGGCAGGGATCCCTGTTCTGGTATTCAAAGAATAGATCACTTTTCATGTCCGCGGAAATTTTAACGAAAAAAATGATTAATAACGAGTTGTAAATGATATGCAACTATAAAATAGAAAGATATGAAAGTTTTACTTGCAGTAATCAATAACCCTGGCGATTCGAAGGATTTCATTAAATATACATATCAAATGGCAAATGATCTAAACTATATCCCTCATTTGTTGTATATTCAAAATCCTGAAATTTATTCAATGAGCTCAGGGGCAATTCATCCGGGAGCACAACCAATAGGAATTGGAGTTGAATCGGACAAAAAAAATGCACTTAAATTAATTCAGGAAAAAATCAAGAAAGTCCGAAAGGAGTTTCCCAACAATATCCCAATTAACTTCAGCGCTGAAATGGGTGCCCGGTATATGGTTATCAATCAGTTCATTTCTGAGAATAATGCTGAAATGTTTGTACTTGAAAATCAGAGTCAGGGTGGTTTATGGACATCTGATTCTGCAAATATGGATGTTATACAAAAGGTTAAGTGCCCGGGCTGGATGATACCAAACGGAGCAGTTTATAAACCATATAAAAAAATTGTTTATCCAACCAATTATAATGAAGCCGACATCCAATCCCTTAGAAGACTTATAGCCTTAACTGAAAAATTCTCTCCTGAAATAACCGCTCTTCACCTTACCGACTCTGCTGATTTTAAAGAAAAAACCACACAGGAAGGATTCAGGGATATGATTGAAAAAGAAACAAATTATAATAAAATTTCCACGGAAGTGATCCATGCTCGGGATAACAAGGACACTGGAGAACAAATAAATGAATTTGCAGCTGAGAAAGGGGCGGATCTTATAGCCCTGCTTAAAGAAAACCGAGAATTTATAGCAAAAATATTCAAGCCAAGTACAACAAAAAAAGTAATTAAAAGAACGAAATTACCAGTTCTGATATTTCATGAGGCAGTATAGTCAACCCGTTACATAAAAAATAACAAAATAATAATAAATGGCTAAAAGCAGATATTCATTAAACCTTGGAAAACCCTTTGGAATAAAGGTCTCGATTCACTGGACTTTTTTACTGTTAATTGCCTGGATCGTGTTTATTACTCTCAGGCAGGGATTGGGTGCGGTCCAGGTTCTTATGCACATATTATTTGTACTTACACTTTTTGTATGTGTAGTATTACATGAATTTGGACATTCCCTAACGGCCATTAAATTAGGGGGTAAAGTGAAAAGCATCACACTCTTGCCCATAGGAGGAATGGCAAACATCACGGAAATGCCTGAAAAACCAAAAGATGAATTTTTGGTTTCAGCAGCCGGACCAATGGTTAATATAGTAATTGCCGGAATCTTGTGGGTTTATCTTGGATTATTTCATACTGTTGATGCTGAAGCAATGGAATTCGAATCCATAACAGCCAGCAACTTCCCCGTAATACTGCTGGCAGCCAATATATTTATAGTTGCCTTTAACCTGATACCGGCATTCCCAATGGATGGCGGACGTCTTTTCAGATCAGCCCTTTCGATCTATATGAGCAGGATGAAAGCAACCAGAATAGCTAAAGATATTGGCCAGGTATTTGCCATTATATTCATTTTTGCAGGATTATTCTTAAATCCTTTCCTGATAGTAATAGGTTTCTTTATTTTTCTTGGAGCCAAAGGAGAATACGAGATGATGAAATACCAGGATATATTAAAAAATTACATAGTGGAAGATATTCTCCAAACTGATTACGAAAAAATAGATGCCGAAGATTCCCTGGGAGAAGCAGCGGATAAACTAATGCATATCTCTGATAACGGCTTTGTGGTAATTTCAGGGGGAGATTATGCAGGAATTCTTACAAAAAACAACCTGATAAAAGGACTGAGTGTTCACGGGAAAAAAGGGCGGATAAAAGATGTGATGAGTGAAAATATAAAATCGACTTCCCCCGACACGACATTATTTGATGCATTTAAAAATATGCAACAAAATAAGTATGACATGATTCCGGTCTTTGATAAGGATAAATTCAAAGGCATACTCAATCTGGATAATATCAATGAATTTTTCATGATACAAAAAGCTATCCGTTAAATATGCCGGGGTACAATATCAGAAAATAACAGGATCTCCCTGCTTAAAAAATGAATCATCCATGTGCCAAATCACACAAAAAGACATGTATAAAGCATGGATGAGCCATTAATTTGAAAAGCAAATTATCCGAACCCTGGATTAATTTTAACTGATTGATAACTATACTTTATGAAAATAAAATTCTATTTCAACTTGATGATTATCAGTTTTCTGAACAGACATTAAATTAATAATTATGGATCATATAACAACCAACAAGCTCAAAGAACTGGCTCAGATAACCGGGCCTGATTGCATAAGTATCTTCATGCCCACATACCGGGGGGGGAAGGAAGTTAATGAAATGATAGACCAAAAACACCTTAAAAACCTGGTGAAAGCAGTCAAAAACGAACTGGAATCGCATGATCCTGATAACCGGGAAGTAAAAACACTGCTTGAACCTTTAAACAGACTGGTCGATGACGCAGGTTTCTGGAAACACCAGTCTGACGGACTGGCAATTTTCAGGAACCATGATTTTTTTGAATACTACACCCTTCCTGTTATTTTTCAGCCTTTGGTAAATGTAGCCAATCAATTTTATCCACTGCCATTGATACCATATATTAATGATGAATTGAAATTTTACATCCTGGCCATCAGTCAGGGCAGTGTTAAATTTTACGAAGGATTTCCTCACCAGATCAACGAAGTTGAATTGGAAGACCTTCTTCCCCAACGACTGGAAGATGTAGTTGGCTTTGATTTTAAAGAAAAGCAGCTACACTACCGTGCGGGCAACGATGACAGGGGCCGTGCAACATTTCACGGTCATGGAAAATCAAATGATGAAGCAGATAAGACAGAGATCCTTAAATATTTCAGGGCTGTCAATAACGGTGTTATGAAATTTTTGCACGATAAAAAGCTTCCACTTATCCTTGCCACTGTTGATTATATGGTCCCGATATACAGGGAGGCAAATGATTATAAATATTTACATAAAGATTTCATACAGGGTAATCCCGACCATGCAGAACCTGTTTTACTGCACGAAAAAGCCAGGGATTTACTCATGGAGCAGGTTGAGCACGACAAAAAAGAAAAAACCCTTACCTTTGAACAGAAACTTTCCAGTATGAAAGCCTCTTACCAGGAAGAAGAAGTCATTCCAGCGGCCATAAATGGACGTATCGACACACTTTTTGTAAAAAAAGGTGAGTTTTTGTGGGGAATATATGATAAAGAAAAGAACCAGGTCCTGGAGCGGGACAAAAGGGAGGCAAAAAATTCATGTCTGTTAAACATGGCGGCAATGCATACTATCCTTAATAAAGGAAAGGTATATTTAATGGAAAATGATGATATGCCTGAATCTGCATCAAGGCTGAATGCATTATTCAGGTTCTGAGTTTGAGTTAAGAACAAGCTGACAGAGCGGATTAATTCTTTTAATTGCACCGGACTTTTACAGCAGATGGAACAATTTGAAAATTAAGCAGCCGGGCATCCTTGATTATCTCACCATCTGCCTGAAGGTCCTGGGGTTGGTCAAGTTTTATTGTGACTCTCGTTGTTTCAATCACTTTTATATATTTGAGGCTATCCAGTTTTCCAAAAAAGAACATTTTTAATAACCGGAACAGAACCCACCATGGGTAGGGCCTTATTATTATAATCTCAAATTTACCATCATCCGGCCGTCCGGGGGGATTTATTATAGCACCGGTACCATAGCTGCGGGCATTGGCAATAATAAGCATCTCCGCCCTGAACCTCTTTTCAAGCTCCGGGGTTTTCAGGTTGAATGAAAACACAGTCCGCTTTGAAAAAAGTTCTTTTATCATCTGTTTCCCATAGCCCGGAAGTCCTCTTGAACCTTCCTGTTCAAACCGTTTTACAATACGGGCGTTCAGACCAATATCACTTAAATGAAAACAATAAGATTTTTCATTTATCCTTATGGCATCAATTGGTTTGGAATCTGCATTAAGAAAAAGATGCATAGCTTCTTCAATGACGGTGGGAATGTTAAGGTTATAGGCAAGTCCGTTAGCCGAACCGGCAGGAATTATGGCAAGCTCGGTTTCTGTTCCAACAAGCTCGGTGGCAACCTGGTTGACAGTCCCGTCCCCTCCAACAGCAACAACTATATCGGGTTTGTATCCTTGAATCATTTGTTTCAGTTTTTCCTGATAACCATATTTTTCCGTATAACTGAGTTCCCATTTGAATTTATAATTATTTGCAAATTCTGATATACCAGACTCAATATTTGTTTTATTAAATATTCCGGATCCGGGATTAACTATGAATAATATTTTTTTTGTCATACTTATGTAAATATAATTAGATTATTTTTAATTATAATAAGCAGCTCAATATTCAAAACCACTGTAAACTCTGATTTATATGGAATAAAATTTGTATTAAAAATAACCAAAATTAATAGAGATGAAGATATTAAAACCTGTTATCAAAGGTGTAAAAAAGCCATTCAAACGGATTAAAGTATTTTTAAAACAAAAGGCCGGTTGGTTGGGAATACCTGTAATACTGCCATACAGGGGGTTCGGCGATGATTCAAATATCTATTTTAAAGGTATGGTAATCGAAGATAAAGGACTGACCAAACCGGCAGACAGGCATATGGTATGGCAAAACATCCTTGCCATGATAAAACGATTCTCCAGCGATGAAATACCGGGTGTAAGGGTAAAAGCGGAATTTCTGGGAGTTACACAGGTTACTGAAACAGATGATTCCGGATTTTTTACATTTCATTTCAATGTCAGTGAATTATCAGATGAGATTTTGTCAAAAGACTGGCATATCGTCAAACTCGCATTACTTGACGAGGTAGTCGAAAAACAGCCTCAAATATCTACCAGAGGGGTGGTAAGAATAGTTTCCAAAAATGTAAAACGGATCATTGTATCAGATATAGATGATACAATCCTGATATCTCATTCAACCAAGACGTTTCAGAAATTAAGGCTGATGCTTTTTAAAAATGCTCTGACAAGATTGCCGTTTAAAGGTGTAAAGGTATTTTATAATGCTCTTGAAAGAGGTAAAGAAAAAAATGCACATTATCCGTTCTTTTATGTTTCAAGCAGCGAATGGAATCTCTATGACCTTCTGGAAAACTTTTTTGATCATAACAAAATACCCAAAGGTGTTTTTATGTTAAGAAAGCTTGAGGGAAGCATTTACAAATTCTGGAAATCGGGCCAGGGCAATCATGAGCACAAATATGATAAGATAAAGTTTCTGCTGGAATTTTATAAAGAACAGAATTTCATCCTGATAGGTGACAGTGGTCAAAAAGACCCCCAGATATACGAAAGGCTTGCACATGAATTTCCCGGCAGAATAGAAGCGATATATATCAGGAAAATCGGATCGAAAACCTATTTCAAAGATATTGAGCAGCTGAATTCCAGACTTGAAAAAGCAAAGACATCATATCTCCAGGTTGACAATACAATGGATGCTGCCTGGCATGCCCTGGATAACGGGTATGTGCACAAGGACCTGATTTTTGAACATTTGCGTCAGGAAGATCCGGATTCAGTGATTATATAGACCTGAAAAATATACTAAATGCCTATAACCTAAGAGAATTTACCAAAATCTTAAGTGAAGATATGGTACTGCGAACCTTTTATCGGCTCTGGAAAAGCTTTTGCAAAAAATAATAGACATCATCAACATCATTTAATTTATACCTGGCTGCGGAAAGTTCCCCGTGAGATCCTACAAGAATACCTACACCATTATTATACAGCATCTTAAACCCGTCCTCATCAGTTACATCGTCACCAACATAAGCAGGCAGAACTTCCGGATTATTCCAGCACCCCAGATTATCGAGAATCCATTTTATGGCATTTCCCTTATGCCAGTCAAGATCAGGTTTGATCTCAATTATCTTCTTCCCTTTGCCGGTTTTCATTTCGGAGTACCCGTCAAGAACATTTTTTATCTTATTTTTAATTTCATTAAGGTTACCTTCATCAGCATTTCTGTAATGCACAGCAATAGCATATCTTTTCCTCTCTATCTGGACCCCTTTCGGGCCATCGGAAAACCGATCCTGCAGCTTTTCTTCAATTTGGTCCAGGGCAGGTAATAATTTTTCAGATTCTTTGTACTCCATTGACAAACCGCCAGGTCCGGTAATACGAAATCCATGACTTCCTGCATAAATAAGATTATCAATACCTACCCGGCGTTTTACATCATTCATATCACGTCCACTTACGATTGCAACCTTGAATTTAGCAGCGCATTTTTCCAGAACTTCCTTCATCTCATCGGTAATGCAGGCATCCTCAGGATGATTAACAATCTGGCTGAGTGTGCCATCAAAATCCAGAAAGAGAAAAAGTTTTTTATGTTCAGGAAATATATCTTTAAAATTTTCCTTTTCAAAAAGCAATGGTATAGATCCGGTTTCCCTTAATTCAGTTTCATTTTCAATTAATTCATTAGTGCTCATAATCATAAGGTTAAGATATTTTCCAGTGCCTGGTATAATTATATTTATAGTTAATAATTACAGATCATATATCTGAAGTAATGGCAAAAGGACCTGGTCACCAGGTTTTATGAGAATCTAATTGAAATACTTTTCAATTAATTCATGCATACCCGTCTCTCCTAACTCGGCTGCCTTTAACCAGTCCATAAATGCACCATCTTTATCTGCAACCATGTATTTTGCAAATCCCCTGATGTAAAATGCTTTGGGAAATTCCGGATTTTCTTCTATTTCCTTGTCAAAACAAGCAATCGCCCCTTTATAGTCACCCGAATTGTACTTAACAATCCCTTTTTGATATGATTCAAAAGTTGTTTTCATAAAAGTTATTGCATTAGATTGTTATAAACTTTACCTATAAAGATCAAGTGCCCTATTAAACTGATATATTTTAATATGAAAATTCTGTACCAATAATTTAAAAATATTTTATTATATTGATATATAACAAAATAGGTTTTGTTTGCAGATATTCCCGAGCTTGAGAAATGTTGCATTTATTCACATTAGTGGCAAGAATCTACACTTTCACATCCACAGGGCTGAATGAACAATGACCCTGGTAATTATTTAACTTATTTGTTTCTCCCTATGCTGTATAAATAACAGTGTACACCGGGAATATGGTTTGTTATTTTGAGCCTAACCTGGATTTTTGGTTCAGTTGTTGTAATTAAGAATAATTAATTGATAAAAATGAACAACTAAAAAGGAGGATATTATTATGGCTTTAAATTTCGACAAATACGCACAAGAGGGAAACTTCTTCCTGAAAAGCCTGGCCAAAAGCCTGGGTCATCCTGATGAAACAGGCAGAACTGGAATTGTTCTCAGAGCGGTATTGCATACACTAAGGGACAGGATCACAATAAGTGAATCATTTAACCTGATATCACAACTACCGATGTTCCTGAAAGCAATATACGTTGATAACTGGAAATACATGGAGAAACCCTTAAGCATCAAAAAAGTAGAAGATTTCACCAGGGAAGTGGAAAAACACCAGGACCAGTATGGTGAATATGAATTTAACTGGGAAAAATCAACCGAAGATATCGTAAAAACGGTTATAAATGAGTTAGGAATTTATATTAGCAAAGGGGAATTTGAAGATATTATGGCACAATTACCCAAAGAACTGGAAGAAATGTTCCGGGAAAGCATATCCCCTCATTAACAGGAAAAATTTAATTCTATGGCATTCAATATATCAAGCACTGCATTCGAGAATGGGGCCCCGGTACCCGTGGCACATACGTGTGAGGGTGATGACGTATCCCCTCCCCTGAGTTGGGATGGTGAACCAAAAGAGACTGTTACATTTGCTCTGATCATGGAAGATCCTGATGCACCGGGAGGAACATTTACCCACTGGATAGTATATAATTTACCCGGAGATTGTCATGGACTGGAAAAAATCATTCCCATTGAAAGGCATCTGGAGAATAAAGCCATACAGGGAAAAAACGATTTTGGCAAAATTGGATACAGGGGACCTTGCCCCCCGGGAGGTAGTGAGCACAGATATTTTTTCAGGATTTTTGCACTGAAAAAGAAATTACCTCCCGAATCAATAGACAGTGGTACCGAATTTTACCAGGCCCTTAACGGACTGGTTCTGGACAAGGCCGAGTATATGGGCAGATATTATATGAAAACCTGAATCAAAAACCATAAAGACTAGTTTGCATTTACATCCATTAATTATACAATAGATCAATTTAACCAACTGCCTTTTTAAAATAACCGGCTGATAAAACATTAAAAATTATGGCTATTAAAAAAGTTTGGATAGATGAGGGCTGCACGGCTTGTGAAGTTTGTGTTGATATATGCCCGGAAGTATTTGATTTACCTGAAGATACCGCCATTGTAAAGAAGGGGGTTAATTTCAATGACTATGAAGAAGAAATAAAAGACGCCGCGGATAGCTGTCCGGTGGAAGTTATACAGTTTGAAGAAGAGTAATTATTATTTATCGATAATAATTGCCTCCGGGCCAAACTGCTTTTTCAAAATTAAAACAACAACTTGTTATGGTACAATCGGTAAATCCATATAACAACGAGGTTATTGGAAAATATGAGGCAACAAGTATAGAAGAACTGGACGCCATGCTTACCGGGGCCCAACAGGCTTTTGCAATATGGCGCAAGACCGGTTTTGATGACCGCAGCCATTTCCTTAAAAAACTGGCTTCAAACCTCAGGGATAACAAAGAAGAGTATGCTACTCTTATAAGCAGGGAAATGGGGAAGGTAATAAAAGGTTCCAGAAAAGAAGTGGACAAATCGGCTATGGCTCTTGAATATTTTGCCAAACACGGTGAGGATTATCTGAAAGAAAGACAGACAGATACCGGGGATGGTGAAGGACGGGTAATCTATGAGCCACTGGGTGTAATTCTGGGAATCATGCCCTGGAATTTTCCTTTCTGGCAGTTTTTCCGGTTTGCCGCCACCACACTAATGGCGGGCAATACAATTATTCTTAAGCACTCATCCAATGTGCCGGCCTGTGCAAAGAAAATAGAAGAGATCTTCGAGCGGACAGATTTTCCTGATGGTGTTTTCCAGAATATGGTAATATCATCATCAAAAATAAATAACATAATTAAAGATTTCCGTGTGCAGGGAGTCAGTCTTACCGGGGGACTGGAGGCCGGTTCGGATGTTGCACTCCATGCAGGCAAGCATATTAAAAAAACAGTGCTTGAACTTGGTGGCAACGATCCGTTTATAGTCCTGGAGGATGCGGATGTTAAAAAAGCAGCAAAGGCAGGTGTGAAATCGAGAATGAAAAACTTCGGACAGGCTTGTAATGCAGCAAAACGGTTCATAGTTCATGAGAGTCTGGCAGATGAGTTTCTGCTTGAATTCAAAAAAGAAATGGAGAAGCAAAAATTTGGCGATCCACTTGATGACAACAGTGATTTTGCATCATTGGCAAGCAGGGACCAAAAAAACATTCTTGAAAAACAGGTAGCCCAATCCATTGATAAGGGTGCAAAATTATACTGGAAGGGAAATCAGGCTCCCGAAAAAGATGCATTTTTCAATCCCATGATCCTAACCGGGATCAAACCTGATATGCCGGCATATCATGAGGAGCTGTTTGGCCCGGTAGCATCTGTATTTACAGTTAGTGACGGACTGGAGGCCGCACGCCTGGCCAATGACAGTGATTACGGACTGGGTGCCTCCATATGGACAAGGGAAATTGAACGTGGCTGGAAATTTGCCCGTGAAATAGAAGCGGGTATCATTTATATCAATGCTCCGGTCAGATCAAGACCCGAACTTCCTTTCGGGGGAACAAAGAAATCGGGCCTTGGCCGGGAAATGGCCGGAGAAGGAAGCCGGGAGTTCACCAACAAAAAATCACTCTGGTATACATTGAAATAATAATTTGACCCTTTTCGGGGAAATCAACCAGTGTGCGTGTGGGATCAACCCAAATAATGTTGCAATAAACTGTATAATTCATCATCACTTACAGGCTTGGTGATATAATCAGTGAACCCAGCCTCCCTGAATTTTTTGATATCATCCATCATGGCATATGCGGTTTGAGCAATAACAAATGTATCGGGATTTATTGATCTTATCTCCTTTAATACCTCATAACCATCCAGTTCAGGTAAGCGGATATCCAGCAGGACCAGGTCGGCATTAACCTTCTCAAATTTACGCAAAGTTTCCACCCCGTCTTCGGCGACCAGCAATGTAGCATTGGTTTTCTTAAGCAGGTAAATCATCATTTCCCGGCTAAAAAAATCATCTTCACTAAGAAGTATCCTCTTCCCTGTCAGCCGGGGAATTCCGGAGGCGGCAAATCTGTTGTTTTTTAATTCACTTCCCTGTTCAACCTCAACTTCTTTAAAAGGAACAGTGAGATAAAATGTCGATCCCTTGCCTGGTTCCGATTTCATCCATATTTCCCCTCCCAGCAATTTGGTTAACCCTTTTGATATGGCCAAACCCAGTCCGGTCCCGGCAACAACCTGCCTTGAAGGAATTTTTCCCTGCCGGAACCTTTTGAAAATATTTTCCTGATCTTCTTTGCAGATACCGTATCCGGTATCCCTGACAAAAAACATAATTTCTTTCTTGTCATGGAGTTCATAGCCAAATTCAATGAACCCTTTATCGGTATATTTAAAAGCATTGCTTAACAGGTTGGAAAGGATCTGCTGCAAGCGAAACTCATCAGTATAAATAACCGGTCCCTGCTTTATGTTACCGGGTATCCGGAGTCTGAAATCAATTTTTTGCTTTTCTTTGTTTATGGCATAGGCATAAAACTGGGTTTTTATATTATTAAGCAGTTTGTTGAGAAATACTGCAGACTCATCAGTATCCATTTCTCCGGATTCAAGTTTGGACAGATCAACAATATCATTAATTAGATGAAGTAAATTCCTGCCCGAATTATCGATCACATCAATATGCTTTTTTTGTTCCTCATCACAGTCCGAATTCTTTAGAATTTTGGTATATCCCAGGATTGAATTCAGAGGTGTACGTATTTCATGGCTCATATTTGCAATGAATGCTGATTTTAAATGATCGCTTGATTCTGCTCTCTTTATGGCCAATTCCAATTCTTTATTAGCCTGCAGCAATTTATTGTTAATTTTAATATATTCGTCGTTCAATATTGCATAATCCCGGTTTTTCTCCCTAAGCAAAGCGGCAGCCTGTTCAGCTTCCTCTTTGGATTTTCTTAGTTTAGATGCAAGCTTTTCCATGGCGACCTGATGAAGGCTCAGTTTTTTGATATGCATTTTTTCCCGTTCATCAGTTACTGTCATCATAAAGGTTTCCATTCCCGCTAAAATAATTTTATGAAGGGAGATAAAAACCGGAATACTTATAGCTGAAGCATCCTTTAATTTTATTGATCGCCTTACCGGGGCCTGAATGTCGCTTCCGGAAATATTCTGAAAAAACTCAACAAATTCAGTATTGATAAAATTAGTTATGGGGTTTGATACGACACTCTCAACATGATATTTTATCAGACCAGCAAAGGCTTTATTACAGTACAGTACAGAATATTCCGAGTTTAAAATGACGGCACCTTCATTCATTTCCTCAATCATTCTCCGGTAGGTAATATTAACATCATCCAGCACGTACACCTGTTCACCCTTGTCACGGTGAACAACAACAGCATCTACCTCTCCGCGTTGTATAGCGCTGATCACTTCCCTGGATTCCTGCAGTTCCTGGTTTATCTTCTGAACTTCTTTAACCAGTTCCTGTTTACTGAACTTCTGATAATCCATTTATATAAAAATAAAGTTAATTAGTTGCCCGTTAAAAATTATTAATTCCGATGATGATCAAGGCCAGTCAGTACTTTTTCAATATTAGCCATATCTCCTATTATTCTTCTTTGAGGGGGGGGAGAAACCTTGATAAGTGTAGGAATGGCAATGATTTGATCATCCCTGGCAAGAACAGGGTTCTCATAAATATCAATGATCTGCAGATCATAATCATTTAAGTTGTTCCTGCATATTTCAGTTATGTGATTCACGGCACTTATCGATCGGGGTGTGGATCCGGTAATATATAGTTTTAACAAATATTTTTTGCTGTTATGTAATGGATTATCTGAATTTTCGTTTTTATTTTCCATTTTCTTTTTATATTTCAGGTTAAATCCCGCGGCCGCAGATCAAGCCCGACAAGCACTTTTTCTTCCTTTGAAAGATTTCCAATAATTTTAACTATTGGTTCAGGCAGCTTGCGCACAAGTGTAGGTATGGCAGTAATCTGATCTCCTGCTGCCAGCTCCGGCTTTTCAAGCAGATCAATAACCTCAATCTCATATTCTCCCTTTAGATGAGTGTCACATATTTCCTGCAGGTTATTCAAGGCCTGGATGCTGTTCCCGGTCAGTCCGGCAACATAAAGCCTGAGTTCCCATTTTTTTTTCATTCGCATTAATTATGGTTTCCTTATTAATAATGGTTTGTAAATCACTAATATATGACAAAGTAATAATTGGCAGCCCTTTTCATTGATTGTCTCACTGAACTTCAGCTCGGACGGGTAGTTCCTGAAGGTCAATGCCTTTTTCTGATATAAGAAGTTCATAAATCTGGTCAGAATGCATGAGTCCCCTGGCTTTCATAATACTCAGAGTTTTTTTTCGTCTGCCATCGATTTCCTTATGACGTAAACTAATCCAGGAATCCATCAGTGAAGAAACTTCCATGTCGCTTTTTTCATTAAAATCATCGTGGGCTATTTCTGTGAAAATGCAGGTGATACCTTTAGACTGAATGTAATGAAGTACACGAAGTACCAGACTTCTTGATTCAAGAGTCAGGGTTTCTTTAGTTAAGCTTGAAAGGGGATCTATAACAACAAGAGAGGGATTCTCTACTTCCAGGTTTTCGATCATTTTTATAAGGTGTGTTTCAACTCCGTAAGAAACAACACGGAAATTCTCGAAGTGAAAAAGATTATTCTCGATCCATTTTTTTATATCAATGCCAATTGAAGCTAAGTTTCGGAGCATATGTTTCTTTGATTCTTCAAATGATATGTACATAACTTTTTCACCTCGTTTACAGGCTGCATCGAGAATAGCTGCAGCAAGAGAAGTCTTGCCACAGCCGGGTGTGCCGGAGATTAAAAGAGCAGAACCACGATAAATACCCTTTCCTCCAAGCATATTGTCAATCTTATTTATTCCAGTAAGGAAACGTTCCAGGGAAACTTCATAGTCCAGTGAAATATCTGTAATTGGCAAAATTGAGAAGCCGGTATCGGAAATAAGAAATGGAAATTCATTGGAGCCATGCTTTGATCCCCTGTATTTCACCACCCTTAATCTCCGGGTGCACACATTGTTTTGCATCCTGCTATCCAGAAGCAAAACGAAATCAGCCAAATACTCCTCGAGTCCGTAACGTGTCAAGGTGTTTTCTCCGGCTTCAGCGGTAATAACAGCTGTCAGTCCCTTCTCTTTAAGCCATTTGAATAACCGCCTTATTTCAGCGCGCAATAATTGTTCATTAGTGAATCCGGAAAATAGTGATTCAAGTGTATCTATCAATATACGTTTTGCCCCGGTTATCCTAACTGCTTCGGCAATACGGATGAACAAGCCATCAAGGTTAAAAGACCCGGCTTCTTCTATTTCGCTGCGTTCAATATACACATAATCTATGGCAAGCATCTTCTCATCAACGTGCTTTTGCAGGTGAATTCCCAGCGAAGCAACATTTTCCATCAAATCAGCAGTGCGTTCTTCAAATGAGATGATCACCCCGGGCTCGCTGAATTTCCTGATGCCGTTCACGATATATTCAATGCCCAGAATGGTTTTTCCTGTCCCTGCCTTTCCGCAAACCAGGCATGGTCTGCCTTTGGGCAGACCACCGTTGGTGATGGTATCAAGTCCTTTTATTCCGGTTTTTGATTTTTTCAATACATCCATAGCAAATCTTTCTTTTATTGTAGTTACTTGATAAAATATCAAGTAATTGACCTCTATCCCGAAAGACCGTAAAAAAAGCACCCTGATAAAGAAGCAATATAATAAAACCGGTAATTACTTCCTATATAAAGAATGAAAAAAAGATAATTATCGATATTGATAATATAAGAACATTGTTATCATAAGCCAATGTTTCATTGATCGTCCACAACAATATTGTTGTAAACAGCAAGTTCCCCCAGGTCAATTAACAGTTACCCAGGTAAGGTTACAGCCGTGAAATCAATTTTTTAAACTTATTTTCATCAAGTATCTCCACTCCTCTTTTTCTGGCCTCATCCAGTTTGCTGCCCGGATCTTTGCCCCTGACAAGATAATCGGTATTATCGCTTACACTGGAAGTTGTTCTCCCTCCCAGGGATTCAATTTTTTCTTCCGCCTGGCTGCGGGTAAATTCATCAAGTTCTCCTGTGAGCACGAAGGTTTTACCATCAAGGGACTTTGCCCCGGCACTTTCCTCCTTCCTTATCTTTACACCGCTCTTCTTCAACTCATCGATCATTGTGAGGTTATCCTTGTTGTTGAAAAAATTGAATATGCTTTCCGCTATTTCGGGGCCAATCTCCTCAATATTTTCAAGCTCCTCATAAGAGGCATCGGCTATTTCATCAGGTGAATTGAATTTACCGGCTAGCACCCTGGCTATATGCCTACCAACATGCCTTATACCCAAAGAATAAAGAAAAACTGATAATTGGGGATTTTTTGAATTTTGGATGGCTTCATAAA
This sequence comes from Bacteroidales bacterium, assembly GCA_007132225.1. GTDB lineage: Bacteria > Bacteroidota > Bacteroidia > Bacteroidales > PUMT01 > PXAP01. Next base: position 16,962 of record SLPB01000175.1, read on the forward strand.
GTTTTTGTGAAGACTTTTCGGCAAATCCTTCGAGCTTTTTAAAATCATTGACCTCCAGATGATACAGATCCGCTATACTCTCTATTATTCCCCGCTCCACCAGCTCTTCGATTATCCTATCGCCCAGATTCTCTATATTCATGCCGTCCCTGGAAGCAAAATGACTCAGACTCCCTTTCAGCTGGGCTTTACATGACAATCCGGCCGGGCAAACAACATAGGCTCCTTCCCGGGCAACCCCGGTATTGCATACAGGGCACTTTTCAGGCATTTTGAAGGGCGTTTGTCGTTTTCCTTTATGCTTTTCAACACGTTCAGCAACCTCAGGTATAACATCTCCGGCACGGATCACCCTTACCTTATCTCCCGGACGCACATCCTTGTTTTTGACATCATCTTCATTATGCAGGGTGGCCCGGCTGACTGTAACGCCTCCTACTTCCACAGGATCAAGCAAAGCCACGGGTGTAAGAATGCCGGTCCTTCCCACCTGAACGATGATCTCCCTGAGGGTGGTGATCTCTTTCTTGGGTTCAAACTTCCAGGCGAAAGCCCAGCGGGGACTGCGATCACGGGTGCCCAGTTTTTTCCGGAGCTTCCGGTCATCCAGCTTTATTACAATTCCATCAATATCATAATATAATCCATTCCTCTTACTATCAAGAGATTCATAAAAATCAGAAATTTCTTCGAATTTTTTGCATTTTTTATTCTCCGGGTTAGTCCGCAACCCCCATCTGCTCAATTGCTTTAGCACTTCCCGGTGACTTTCGATCTCATCTTCACTGCTGAAAATTATCTCATAGAAAAAAATATCAAGTGGCTTGTCCGCCACTTTTCCGGAATCAAGTTACCGAACTATTCCTGCTGCAGCATTCCGGGCATTGGCAAAAGGCTCCTGTCCGTTTTCAATCCTCTCTTTGTTCAGGCTTTGGAAACCTTCCTTGCTCATGAATATCTCGCCGCGCACAGAAAGAAGTTCAGGGTATTCTGTTTCCCTGTTCAATTTCAAGGGAAGTGAACCGATAGTTTTTACATTTTCAGAAATATCCTCACCAGTTTCTCCATCGCCTCTTGTGGCACCGTAAGAAAAGGAGCCCTTATCATATGCAAGCTCAACAGAGAGTCCGTCAAGCTTGGGTTCAAGAAAAAATTCCGTATTTTCTCCTTCTGCATTTTTCCTTACGAATTTTACAAAATCCCGGACATCCTCTTTTTTATCCGAAGAATTCAGGCTCAGCATGGTGGCAACATGTTTCTTCTTTTTCAATTTATCAACCGGAGGTGCTCCCACTTTTCTGGTTGGAGAAACATCAGAATCCAAATCAGGAAATTTTTTTTCCAGTTCGAGTAACCTGTTGAATAACTGGTCATATTTATTATCTGATATA
>SLPB01000143.1 GCA_007132225.1 Bacteroidales bacterium
TACTTTATACGAATGAATCGTCCATGACGATATTTTCAATATCTTCACAAAATACAATGAAAATATTGTCATGGTAAGATCCATAAGACCAATGATTTAATATTAATATTTACTTATGAATTCCCATTATACTAAAGTCTCACAAAATAACATATATAAAACAGGGGATCCCTCGGACTCGAAGCGCTGAACATGAATTACCTCAACAATAGTTTATTAGTATAAATCGTCCATGACAATATTTTATAACTAACAATTAACTATATCTCAATGGAAAATAACAATAAAAAGAATATCATCAACCATATTCTTGTGCCAGTAGATTTTTCAGATTATTCTCTGAACGCCTGCTATTTCGCCCTCCATCTGTCATCAAGACTGGGTGCGGACATCAAGCTTTTTCATGCTTTTTTCAATCCAATGATAGATGCCATGGCTTTCCCTGATGCATACACTTACCAGTCAAATATGACGGAAATTTTCATGGAGCTCGAGCAAAATGCGGAGAAAGAAATGAAACTGTTTACCAAGAAAATTAAAAGGTATGCCACCCTGAAAGAATTAAAAGAGGTGAAAATCAATACGGAGGTCATTTCTGGTCAGCCCGGTTTTGAGATTGAGAATACTATAAATTCATATCACCCTGACATTATTATCATTGGCACAAAAGGCCAGGGGAAGCAGTCCAGTGACATTTTGGGGTCGGTTGCAGCAAAAGTGATTGATAGTTCAGGCATACCTGTTCTTTTAGTTACAAAGGATGCAAGGATAGATGAAGATGAAAAAATAAAAGTGCTTTATGCAACTAATTTTGATGATTCTGATTACCTGGCTATACAAAGCCTGATAACCATATTGTCAGGCTTTAGCATCATGATAAACTGCGTGCATTTTCACGGAAACACAGATAAGAGTAATGATAAGGAGAAAATGAATGAAATGAAAAAGTATTTTTCAGAAAAATACAAAGAAATATCTTTGGAATGCTCCATAATAGGAAGTGAAGATATTGTTTCCGGACTAAAAAACTTTGTGCAAAGCAATGATATAGACCTTATTGCACTTACCCACAAAAAAAGAAATTTTTTTTACAGGCTTTTCAACCCTAGTTTGGCAAAGAAATTGCTGTTTAATACCAGCAAACCGGTATTTGTGTTCAATTAAAATTATCAAAACTGACCGGCATTTTGCAAATTACGTAAAAAAAATATTACTTTAGCAATTATAAATTTTAAATATACAATATCTGCTTAATACGAGTTACCTACATAATTACTTATAACTAAAACCTTTAATCAATGAAACTCAAGTTACCACAAAAGCTCTTTTTGATTTCAAGTATGTTTCTGTTTTTAGGATTTCAGATACAGGGTCAGACATTGAATGAAGCAATTGATGCCTATAATACAGGTATCGGGTTAATTGACGATGATATTAAGGCAGCGATTGAAAGCCTTGAAAAAAGCTGGGAAATTGCCAGTCAGCTTGGAGAAGAGGGTGAGGATTTAAAAGAACAGGCAGAAATTCAAATTCCTGGTCTATATTATGACATGGCAATGAATTTTTATCGTGAAAGAAATATTGATCAGGCCGTAGAAGGCTTCGAACAGACCCTGGAAGCATCCGACGAATTCGATGATCCCGGCACCAAGCAACGTGCAGAAAATGTTCTGCACCAGCTTTATGCCATACAAGCCAATGCAAATTTCAGGGAAAACAATAATGACGAAGCCCTAAGATTATTTGAAAAGGCACTTGAAATCAATCCGCAGCATGCCAGGTCTCACCTGGGCAAGGGACTGGTTTACAGGAGGCTTGAGGATGCTGAAAATTTTAAAGAAGCAATGAATAGTGCTATCGAAGCCGGGTTAACTACCGGCGAGGATAACATAGTCGAAACTGCCGAATCCACTGCCCGTGACTTTTTTCTTGTACGTGCGGTAAGGTCCAAAAGTGAAGGCAGTCATACACAGGCTATTGACTTCCTGAACTCTTCACTTGCTTACGATGAGACATTCCCGGAAACTCATTTTCTTCTGGCCTCAATTTACAATGAGCAATCCCGCTATGAAGATGCTGTAAACAGTGCAAGGAGAGCCATAGATTTTTCAAACGGCGGCCCTGAAGATACAGCCAAGATGTATTTCCAGCTTGGAGAGGCATATGCCGGACTTGGGAACACAAGCGAAGCATGTGATGCCTTTAAGCAAGCTGCCTATGGAAGTTATGAGGCATCTGCAAAATACCAGATTGAGCACGTCCTTAAGTGTGAGTAAAAGATAAATTCCCTAAGAATAACCACCTTGTAAAAATACAGGGTGGTTATTCTATTTTAACAGGGCAGCAAATTCCTTCAGTTTGCCTGGATTATGCTGGACAGCATTACCGATAACAGCCATATCAGCTCCGGCATCGAATACCCTTTTCAGATCACCTGCGTTTTGTATTCCTCCCCCAACAATAAGGGGTATGCTTATACTCTTCTTAACTGCTCCGATTAAATCCGGGGATATAATCCCTGCAGCACCGCTTCCGCCTTCCATATAAATTAGTTTCAATCCCAGTAACTCTCCGGCAATTGCTGTAGAGACAGCCAGATCAGGTTTATTCCGGGGCAAAGGCCGGGTATTGCTCATATACTCCACAGAGCTTGTACTGCCGTTTTCAATAAGCATATAACCCGTTGGAATAACTTCAAGTGAACTGTTTTTAAGAAACTGTGCGGCAATTACATGATTACCTATCAAAAAGTCGGGGTTGCGGCCTGAAATAAGAGACAAAAATAATAATCCATCCGCCTTGTCACTCAACTGACTGGGGTTTCCGGGAAAAATCACAACAGGCAAGGATGAGAATTCACGTATGGCGGATATAAAGGAGCCGACAGGTTGATTTACCAGGCTTCCCCCAACAAGTATAATTGATATCCCGACATTATCAGCATATTTCAGTAAAAGTGGCAGCTTATCGCTGGCTGTTTCATCCGGGTCGATAAGAAGAGCCAGCATCTTTTGTCTGCCGGAAAGATCAAGTATTGAATTATAAATCATATTATGGATCACTTGGAGCACCAAACAATGGTATAATTTTGATATTTGAAATAAGTTAAAGTAAAAAATTCATGGATGGTATTGTTATATACTTTACCATTAAGTATTCCCTCACTTCCCGGGATAAAGGGGTCAATAATGATATCTTCCCGGAAATTAATATTCTGCTTATCACATATTTTATATAATGCCTCCTTGGCGCACCAATAAATATATACATGATATTTCCAGCATTTTTTATCAATTGCATTTTCCTCAGAAGGTGTAAGAAATTTACCTGACAAATTGGCGATCTTTCCGGAGACATACTCAAGATCGATTCCCACCCTGTGTTTCCTGCTAATAAGCACAGAAGTAAGTTTATTGGAATGAGATATGCTTATATTGAAGGTTCTGTCAGTTAAAAACGGTTTCCTTTTGCCATTATAAAAGATCCTGACCCCGGGAGCTGTCATCCTGGAAAGCAAAACCCTTACGCTCAGCCATTCAAGTTTCCGGCTATAACTTTTAAAACTGTTAAGCGTAGCCCTTTCCTCGCTGTTAAGATCAAGCAGATTATCAAGTGAAGAAAAATCCTCGGTTATCTCCCATAAGCCAAGAAGACAATCTTCGTGTACATATTTTTTCATCACCAGTCCCATAATTCCAGTTAATTTTAATGCTGAAATCGAAAAAGTTTAAAAATAATTATTCCCAGGCAAAGGATTCAATCAGGTAAAGTATATCTTCCCTGAAATAATCAATAACAGGAGCTAATGAATCTTTATTGGGCTGCACATCAAAATAGAGGGCTCCCCTGAAAAAATGCCGACTGCTATCGGTAAGGAAAAACTGAAGGGCAGAAGCTGAATTTCCTTTAATGTCATATAAAACACCATAGACATCTTTCTCTTTATTAATGAAAATCCGTTCATTAATAGCATCAGCCCTGACTGTATGCTTAAATGCAAGCTTCCTGCTATCCTCAATATACTCTACCAGGTTATTATCAACCTCCTTGTAGCTTATATGAAGACGTCCTCCGAATTCAGGAAAGTCAATATTCAACCAGCAGGGTTGATTGCCAGGGGAAACATCACTGCTTATTTTTGCAAAGGAGGGATATCCGAAAACATAGGGGCAGTCTCCCTTATAGGAGACATAAGACCTCTCGGGAAAATCAATTCTGAAGTATCCCCTGGGCTTGGGTGAATAATCGCCGGAACAGGATATTAAAAAAGCAAGCAGTAGTATTATAAAAACAGTGCCCGTTGATATTCGAATCATAATCAAATTGTTTTTGCCTTATCATTATCACCTATGTACACCCTGATTTGTTTAATGCGTCGGTTATCAGCCGATTCTATTTTAAACTCAAATTGTTTATAAATTATTTTCTTATTCCTCTCAGGAATTTCACCCTCGTACTCCAGAATTAATCCGGCAAGTGTATCTGCATCACCTTTGATATCATCAAAAACATATGGACTAAGGTTAAGAATTTTATAGAAGTCATTCAGAGGAGTTTTCCCTTCAAAAATATAGTTGCGGTCATCAAGTTTTGAAAAATAGAGCTCCTCAAGATCAAACTCATCACTTATCTCACCCACAATCTCTTCCAGTATATCTTCCATCGTGACAATGCCGGTGGTGCCACCGTATTCATCAACAACGATAGCCATATGTATTTTCCTGACCTGAAATTCCTTTAAAAGATCGTTGATTTTTTTTGTTTCCGGCACAAAATAGGGAGGTCTGATAAGAGTCTGCCAGCGGAAAGAATCTCCTTTTTGATGATGGGGAAGTAGATCCTTTACATATAAAATCCCTTTTATATTATCAAATGTCTCCGAAAAAACAGGTATTCTGGAATATCCTGATTCAATAACAACCGAAATCAGTTTATTCATTCCTGTGGAAGTATTCACGGCCATTACATCAATGCGGGGTTTCATAACTTCCGTTACATCCTTGTTGCCAAAATCAATTATACCCTCCAGCATTCTTTTATCCTCTTTGAGTGAAGATGCAGTCAGGTCGAGGGCATGCGAAAGATCATCAATAGAAAGATTTTCCCTCTTCTGCCCCACTCTTTGATAAATTAATGATCCCGACCGCATAAGTAAAATAGCAACCGGCTTAAATATCTTTTCAAGAATGAGAAGAGGATGCGACATAAGAAGACTGAATCTCACAGGTTTGGAATTGGCATAAAGCTTTGGCACTATTTCTCCAAAAAGCAATAGCAGAAAGGTAATTACTACAACCTTAAAAGTAAATCCCAGGGTTGGTGAACCAGAAAAATCAAAAAGTGAATCAGAAATATAAGTTGACAATATTACTATAGCAACATTGACAAAATTATTGGCTACTACAATGGTAGCCAGAAGACTCTCCGGGTTATCCAGCAACTTCATGGCTATATGGCTGGCCCGGCTGTTTTTCTGCTGAAGCTGGTTGAGGTCGACAGGAGATAATGAAAAAAAGCCAACTTCCGAACCTGAAATCATTGCTGAGGAGATCAGAAGAAATACCAGTCCAAGTAAACCTATTGCTGTTCCAAGCGTAAAAGAATGAAATACAATATCGGCTCTGGCAAAAAACCCTGAATAAAACTCAATGTCTTCCAAAATGGAACTGAGATCTTTATATTTATTAATCCGAGACTCTGACTTCTGTTTAATATACAGAAGCGATTTTCTGCAAAGCCTGCAAGTTAATAAAATATTTGCTGATAATTATACAAGCAGCCATATCCAGGCACCGGCATAAAAAAAAGACGGCTATCTTACCGGGCTATTATTATATACAGACAACTAATTCATCTTATGCAAGACTATGGAATCATATTCAGGTTCAAAAAGGAAGGTCATCATTTTCGACATTGCCGGCCGGTGCTTCCTCCGCGGACCCTGCACTTTCATGCTCACCAGTTCCGGCTGGTTCGGATTTTTTACCAAGCATTTTCATCACATCAGCAAAAACTTCGGTGGTATAGCGTTTATTTCCGTCCTTGTCATCCCAGGACCTGGTTCTGAGCCGGCCTTCGATATAAAGCAATTCCCCTTTCTTTACATACTTTTCAGCTACCTCGGCCAGACCTCTCCAGAGGACAACCCGGTGCCATTCGGTCTGGGTTACTTTCTCTCCGCTTTTGTCTTTATAAGTTTCATTTGTTGCCAGGTTAAAATTGGCAACTGCAACACCAGATTCAAGGTGTCTTACTTCAGGATCCTGTCCTGTGTTTCCGATAAGCACAACTTTGTTAACCATAATATTTGATTTTTTATTAGTACTATATTAAATATAGTGAAATTTGCATCTTAAAACAACAGCTAAATTGAGAAATTTTTATCAAACCATGGTAAAAAAATTACAACTAATATTAATCCCGCGACCTTATTGCGGGGGTACATAAACAAAATATCGCTAATAGTACTGCATAACTCACTTGTAAACTATACTTTATTCAAATTATTTCTTGATATCAATCCAAAAACAGTTAACTTTATACAGTCTTTTGAAAATAAGCATCAAAGAGTTTTTTTATTTTGGTAAATAAAATTATATTTGCAGTCCAATAAAACAAAAAAACTGTACTAAATTATTGATAACTAAAGATTTTAAAAATGACAAAGGCAGATATTGTTAACGAAATTTCCAAAAACACTGGAATTGAAAAAGTAACTGTTCAAAAAACAGTTGAAGCTTTTATGGAATCGGTCAAAGACTCCCTGGCAAAAGACAAGAACGTCTATTTAAGGGGTTTTGGAAGCTTCATTGTAAAGAAAAGAGCAGAAAAAACTGCAAGGAACATCTCCAAGAATACTACAATTATAATCCCCGAACATTATATCCCGGCCTTTAAGCCATCCAAGACTTTTGTCAACAAGGTTAAAACGTATGTGAAAAAATAATTTCGGAAAATAATAATAAACAATGCCAAACGGAAAAAAAAGAAAAAGACATAAGATGGCTACTCACAAACGTAAAAAGCGTTTGAGGAAAAATCGCCATAAGAAAAGGAAATAGTCTGTTTTTAGGCTCATGAACAATATTTATAATATACTAAACCTAAAGAAAGCATCTTTAGGTTTAGTATATTATAACCCATATCATTAACGGCTGCCGTTCCGTGACATTCAAATTATTTTCTTAAAATACATAAGGAATTGTGAGCAAAGAACTAGTTATCGATGTTGCTTCCTCGGAAATTGCCATTGCCTTACTGGATAATAAACAGCTTGTTGAACTGAACAAACAAAAAAGTGACGTTCAGTTTACTGTTGGCAATATTTATCTGGGGAAAGTAAAAAAGATTATGCCTGGCCTTAATGCTGCCTTTGTAGATGTAGGATACGAAAAAGATGCTTTTCTCCATTATCTCGACCTTGGTCCGCAATTTCAAACCCTGAACAACTTTATAAGCCAGGCACAACAAAAAAAAGGTAAGAATCCGTTATTACAGAGATTCAAATCTGAAAAGGATATCAACAAGAATGACAAAATAGGTAATATCCTGTCGAACGGGCAAAGCATCCTTGTCCAAATTGCAAAAGAACCTATTTCAACAAAAGGCCCCAGGTTAAGTTCGGAAATCTCCATAGCCGGAAGAAATCTGGTTCTCATGCCCTTCTCAGACAAGGTATCGGTTTCGCAGAAAATTGATACGGCAGAAGAAAGAAGCAGGTTAAAACGCCTTTTACAAAGTATTAAACCCAAAAATTACGGACTGATCGTAAGAACGGTTGCTGAGGGTAAACGGGTCGCCGAGCTGGATTCCGAACTCAAGACCCTGGTTAAAAAGTGGGAGTCAATTTACGATAAAATAAGAGGAGCAACTGCACCAAAGCTTGTTTTGCAGGAGCTTGACCGCACATCTACCATCCTGCGTGATATACTTAATGTTTCCTTTAATAACATATATGTCAATGATGAGATTCTTGCCAGGGAAATTAAAGAATATATAAGTACCATAGCACCTGAAAAACAAAGAATTGTCAAGTACTATTCAGGAAGCACACCCATATTTGATCATTTTGGAGTTGAAAAACAGATCAAGGCACTTTTTGGAAAAACAGTATCATGCCGCAATGGGGCCTATCTGATAATAGAACATACCGAAGCCCTTCATGTAATTGATGTTAACAGCGGTAACAGATCAAAATCAGGTGATAATCAGGATGCTTATGCCCTGGCTGTCAATCTTATAGCAGCTCAGGAAATAGCCAGGCAGCTCCGGCTTCGTGATATGGGGGGAATAATCGTAGTAGATTTTATAGACATGCATTCACAGGAAAACAAGCAATTGCTGTTTGAAAAGATGAAAGAATGCATGGCGGAAGACCGGACTAAACATAATATCCTTCCTTTGAGTAAATTCGGGTTAATGCAGTTGACCCGCCAGAGAGTAAGGCCTGAGATGAACATACAAACCACAGAAAAGTGTCCGGCCTGCCACGGCACTGGGGAAATCAACCCCAGCATACTGCTTTTGGATGAAATAGAAGATCGTTTGCGTACAATAAAAGAAGAATTAAATCCTAAAATACTTACCTTAAAACTGCATCCATTTATAGCTGCCTACCTGAAAAATGGTTTCATATCAACCCGGTTAAAATGGAGTCTCAAATACAAATGCCTGATTAAAATTGCACCTATGGTTTCTTACCATTATATCGAGTACCACTTTTTCAACTCCCTTAATGAAGAAATAGGGCTGATCTTATAATACGTATCAGTCAACTCATGTGTATTGTTATATATATTTAACTTTATTTATAACCTTTTGTGCCGGTATTTTTATAATTTTGTTTCCGGTACGAAATTTGCATGGTATTCAATCTGACTTTTATCTCTGGCTAAAGAATTTTGTGTGATCCGGATAAACAGGAGACATAGATTAAATCATCCATATGTGTCATTCGCTTTTTTTAAATTTATGTTCAGAAAAACAATTTTATTATTAATTCTTGGAGGCTTGCTGATTCATTCCCTGCCGGGAAATTCGCAGGTACTTGAACCTGTTGAGTGGGAATTTGAAAAAGAATGGCTTGCAGAGGATGAGCTATTGCTTACCGCAAAAGCATCAATAGAACATAACTGGTACCTTTACGGGCTTGAAATACCTGAGGGAGGTCCGGTCCCCACATCTTTCAATATAAACGATTCTGAACATTTCGAGCTAATAGGAGATGTCTGGGAGGTGACTGAACCGGAGCTAAAGCATGACCCCTTCTTTGATATGGATTTGCCTTTGTTCAGTATTGAGGCGTGGTTCAATCAAAAGGTCAGGATTCTCTCCGACAAGGAATTCAAAATAACCGGCTTTATCGAATATATGAGTTGTGATGATGAACGGTGCCTTCCACCCCAGGAAAGACCATTTGAATATGTTATAAATCCTGGTTCACCTGCTTCGGCTAGTAAAGATGGAGCAGAAAACGAGAATGCCCCTTTACCCGGGGGGACCTCATCCGGTATATCAGTTCCTGCCGGCACAAGAACTATTGACACGTCTGAATTTCCCATAGAAAGCCCGGACTATGAAAAATCTCTATGGTTATTCTTCTTTATTGCTTTTGCAGGTGGCCTGGCAGGGCTTCTTACTCCCTGCGTTTTCCCAATGATCCCAATGACCGTATCTTTCTTCATTCAAAAACAGTCGGGTCGGGTTAACTCTATCATAAATGCACTCATATTCGGGATCTCAGTAATTGCAATATATACAAGTCTTGGCCTGCTGGTGTCACTTACCAGTGTTGGTGCCGGATTTGCCAATCAGCTTACTTCACACTGGCTGCCCAACATAATCTTCTTCCTGCTGTTTGTTGCTTTTGCCGCATCATTTTTTGGCATGTTTGAGATTACCCTGCCCAGCAGCCTGGCCACAAAGGCCGACAGTAAAGCAGAAAGCGGCGGATACCTCGGATCCTTCTTTATGGCCCTGACCCTGGTCATAGTTTCCCTTTCGTGTGTGGGGCCGATCGTGGGGGCACTGCTTGTGGAGGCTGCCTCCGGTGGTTCAGGATCACAGCCTGTAATTGGGATGCTCGGTTTCTCACTTGCCTTTGCCATACCATTCACACTTCTTGCCATATTTCCCTCATGGCTGAATAAACTGCCAAAATCAGGAGGCTGGCTAAATACAGTAAAGGTAGTGCTTGGATTTATAGTACTGGCATTCAGTCTTCAGTTCCTTATGGTAGTTGACCAGAGCTATCACTGGGGAATACTTACCAGAGATGTATTTATTGCAATATGGATAGTCCTGTTCTCTCTGCTTGGCATGTACCTGCTGGGGAAAATTAAATTTGCACACGACAGCGACCTTCCACATATCGGAGTTCCAAGATTATTTCTTGCAATTGCGGTATTTTCTTTCGTTTTATATCTGATTCCGGGGATGTTCGGGGCTCCCCTGAAAGCCATTTCATCAATGCTTCCCGCCAGGCACACGCACACATTTAACATAGCAGCCATGCTGCGTGACGCAGAAATACAGGGAGAAAACAGACATGCCCAGCTCTGTGAAGAGCCCAAATATTCGGATTTTCTACACATGCCGCATGGATTGCAGGGCTATTTTGACCTAAAGCAGGGTCTGGAGTGTTCCCGGGAACAAAATAAACCCCTGCTTTTGAGTTTTTCAGGACACGGATGTTCCAACTGCAAAGAGATGGAGGCACGGGTATGGTCAGACCCCCGTGTATTACGTCGCCTCAGGGAGGACTACATTATAATAACCCTTTATGTCGATGACCGTACCAGGCTTTCCGAAGATGAGTGGGTCACCTCTGAATATGACGGCAGGGTTAAAAATACCATTGGCAGAAAAAACCTGGATTACCAGATATCAAATTTTAACACTAACTCCCAGCCCTATTATGTCCTAAAGGATGGTGAGGGAAATCTTCTGAGTCAGCCTCGCGGATACAACCTGAACATTGAATCCTTTATCGATTTTCTGGATAGCGGACTGGAAAACTACGGCAGGTAGCGAATATTTTCTCATCACAAATAAGAAGCTGCCCGTGTAATTCTTCCAGGCACCGTGGCTGTACCCAACCTGTCAATATACATACAGGCCGTCAGAAATGGATTTTATTATTCCGAAGCCTTTCGCAGGGAGTATTTCATTTATTCTCAACCAACCCAGGAATGACCCGAACAAGCAGATTGAGGATCATGAGCAACGAAAAGAACAGAGCTGTCCGTCCCGGGTAATCTCCATACTTCGTGAAAAATGTTATCCGGTCATTCCTGGTTACATTTACGGACAAAGCGCCCCCTTCCCACCAGTCAACCTGATCAACTATTTTGCCGGTTTGTGAAATATAAGCAGACACTCCGGTGTTTGCAGACCTCACGACACTTCTGCGCGTCTCTATTGCCCTGATCCGGGAAGCTCTTAAATGCTGACGGTATGCGCCGGTATTCCTGAACCAGCCATCGTTACTGATAACAATCAGAATTTCAGCACCTTTTTTGACCATGCCGGATGCATATTCTCCATAAACAGATTCAAAACAAATAAGTGTCCCCAATACAAGGCTGTCAGCAGCAGGCGACCTGAAAACTCCGGGGCCGTATCCCCGTTTGAGGCTTCCGGAAATTCCGCCAAGGTCGATCGAAAGCCGCTTCATAAACCCGAATATTCTTTGAAAAGGGATTTGCTCAACTCCGTTTGCCAGGTAGTGTTTATGGTAAGCCTGCAATTCAGCATCTTCATAATAGAAAAGGGCAGAGTTATAAATGTCAAAAAAATCACCCTCATTATTAACCCGGGTAGTAAAGGTTCTCCTTTCAGGGGAAACCTTACTAAACCCGGTCGCACCAAGGATCATGCCGGTACCGGGGTATTTACCGAGAAACTGATAAACCTGCATTGAAAATTTATCGGCGGGGTTTGTAATCCAGACACTGTCGACCGAGGTTTCGGGACTTACAATGTAACTTGTTTGGAAATCAATATTATTCTCAGCCAGGGTAAGAAGATTACTGAGCCTTTCATAGTTCGTGACAGTTGAATATTTCTCATCATAAGGATCCAGTCCGGGTTGCAGGATAAGAAATCCTGTTTCCGCACCCCTCTCTTTATACGAGTTATATATATAAATTGAAACAGCAGGTGGCAAAATAATCAGTAAAGCCAACATGCAGGTCAACAGATACCTGGCATATATCCTGCTGTTAAATGAAAAAAGTCTGATCACAGAGAAAAGCATTACATTGACAAGCAATACCCAAAGCGAACCACCGGTTGTTCCGGTAAACTCATACCACTGAATGAGCTTTATATTTCCTGCAAGTCCGTTTCCAAGGCTAAGCCACGGCCAGGAAAGATCACCCTTGTAATGGAGAAACTCAAACCCGGTCCACAATATTACAAATATAAAGGCTCCTCCGCCGGTTCGCCTTTTTATAAGGGAATAGAGCAAAAAAACAATGGTCATAAACACCGAATTCAAAACTAAAACGCTGGTGCCTCCCAAAAGATGTATTCTGATCATCCACCAGCACGCTACAAGGTTCCAGCAAAAGAAAAACAGGAAAGAATAAGGTAAAAGTGATAAAACCGGTTCCTTCCGGCTTTGAATATCGTCTTCCACAATTAAAAGGGGAACGAACCCGGTAAGTAAAAAGATAAAAGGGGCACCCCACCAGGAAAGGGAAACAGCTATTCCACCAGATATGACAAATAACCATCGGGTCCGGTCGCTCAAATTTCTGAATATATTATTCATTGGGGCAAGATCGTGTACTCACTTCACTCTTTTGCCCGGGTAAAAAAAAGGAACCCGGAACCTGTTGTTCTGTTTACAAGATATACTCCAATCAGGATGATTAAAGCCCAGAAACCCTGTATGACAAGAAATTTCTCCCCATCCATCAATCCCCAGAAAACAGCAAAAACAGGAATTATGTATGTAACTGATGCAGCAAAAAGTGTGGTGGTATATTTAATAAGTATGTTTATTAAAATCATCGCAATAAAACTGGAAAAAAAGGATAACCCCACAACAGCCAGAAGGCTTGAAGTGATATCCACTGAACCGGCGGCCATGGAATAATCACTGAATGCAAGGTAAGCTCCGGCAAGTGGTCCGATAAATAAAAAGCCAAGAGATGCAATAGCCACACCATCGAGATCTTTAAGTCTGAATTTTATCTCGTTGACATTTACTCCATAACATACAGTTGCGATAACAGCAAAGATTGCATACCAGTTATTATGTGCCTCGAGCTCAAGGCCTTCCATGCTCATTATCAATCCAACAGCGCCGGTCATTCCAAGGATCAGGCCGGCTATACTGAGCAATCTGACTCTATTTGCGTAAAGCATTATTCCTATCACCAGAGTGAAAATTGGTGTGAGTGAATTCAATATTCCTGCAACCGAACTGCTTATCTCTGTCTGCGCCGTGGCAAAAAGAAATGCCGGAAAGGCATTTCCAATAAATCCGACTACAAGAAGCGACTTCAGATTGGACCGCTTAATTTTTTGAATATGCTTAATTATAAGGGGAATAAAAAAAACAAAGGAGAAAAATATCCTCATTCCACCAACCTGCAGACCGGTAAAAGACTGCAGGCCAATTTTCATAAGAATAAAGGATGCTCCCCAGATAAAAGCAAGAAAAATTAGCAGACCCCATTGCCACGATCTTTTTGCCAGATCAATCTTCATATCATTAAAAATAAGACCTGCAAAGGTAATAATTTTTCGGGCATTGAATCACTCCAGGCCCGGCCCGCGTACAAGGGTAAAACCAGGATCCTGAAAAGCCTTATTACTCCTTAATAACTTATTGACAAGCAGCTTATTGAAAATGATATTATAAATCGTCCTTAAGAGGTGCGATTTAATCTAATTATTTTCTTGTAAAACTTTATGACGGAGCAGTTCCTGGAGTGGGAGCTACCGGAGGTATATCAACAGGGCCCATTCTATATTCGTCAGGTCCCAGATCCATACTTGACTCCATCATTTCCCCCCATGTCACTTCCCTGCCGGTATAGGCAGATTGCCGTCCCATCATGGCAGTTATAACCGCTTCTGAAACATTCTGGGTTTCATTTAGATATTCTCCGGTTCGGATCGCATTAACAAGGTTTATGTGCGTCTGGTCATAGGGACTGACAGCAACCCTGTTAGTGGGTTCACCGTTTTCTCCAAGGGGGTACTGGTATTCCCAGATAAGATTCCCGTCATAATCCCAGATTTTGTTCTGGGCGTTGGTATAGCCCTTTGTTCCAAAAATAATCTCGGAAACATTATTGGTGCAGCCATCAATCTGTCTGCACATGGAATGCATATGACGGTTATCATCGAAAACAAAGTCAACACTAAAAAAGTCATATTGATCACCGGTTGGCCTTCTGTGCCTGCCGCCGAATCCAACTGCACTAACCGGGTGCTTTTCAAAGAACCAGTTGACGACATCAATATTATGTACATGCTGTTCCACTATATGATCACCGGATAACCACTGCCAGTTAACCCAGTCCCGTAACATATATTCCATGTCTGTCCAGCCCGGTTGCCGGTTTACATGCCATAGCTTGGACTGGTTCCAGTAGCAATTGGCAGATACAAGATCTCCAATTTCGCCGTTTTTGACCATTTCAAAAGTTTTCACATAATCTCTCTGATGCCGCCTTTGTGTTCCCACTGCAACATTCAGTCCGGCTGCTTCTGCCATTTTACCTGCTGCCATAACAGACCGAATTCCCACCGGATCAACTCCAACAGGCTTTTCAGCAAAAATGTGCTTGCGTGATTGTACAGCATACTCAAAACTAACAGGCCGGAAATGAGGTGGTTCACATAAAATAACAATATCTATATCTGTGTCGATTACCTTTTTATAGGCATCAAAGCCTACAAAGCAATTTTCATCAGCAACTTCCACACCTTGTTTTTCACGGAGTTCATTTCTGCACCGGTCCAACCGGTGTTGAAAAACATCACCGAGTGCTGTTATCTCAAGGTTAGGTCCTGCATTAATAAAATTTATTGCAGCACCGGTACCCCTGCCTCCACAGCCAACCACGCCGGCCTTCAGTAAAGGTCCGTCAGGTGCCTGAACCGGAAAAACGGGAGCCGTATATTCAGGTCTTCTGTTGCAGGATGAAACAACCGCACCCAGTCCAAGTGCACCCAGTGCACCAATGGCAGCGGCATCGCCGATAAATTTGCGCCGGCTTGAAGTATTTGTTTTTTTATCCATAATGGATCATAATTATATTAATATAATGGTTAAGTTAGATAATTGAAATCCCGATTATATGTAAGTAGTCACAAAAAAAATTACAGACTTAGTTATCCTGATCCCATTCACATACAACCCTGAAACCAACTTCCCGGGTATCGGTGTACCACCAGATGCTTTTTGGTATCTGGGGATCTGTCATCTGCCATTGTTCGTGCCGGGTATGACTTCTGGCTGCAACCCTTACCTCACTGGCGTCAGAATTGAAAGATCCGCCCCTGATAACCCGTTCACGCCCGGAATCAGGACCTGTCGGATCAACAACAACACCTTCGGGATACATCGAATAGGTATCGGAGGCATACCAATCGCCTGTAAACTCATAAACATTTCCCAGTATATGTTCCAGTCCGAAAGGATTGGGCTGCACGGTTCCCGGTAGCTGTGTTCGCGCCATGCTATTTTCATTATAGATGACATATGTATTTATAACAGCTGTATCCGGGCCAAAAATACGGTTCCACAATCGGTCCCGGCTGAATTTCCTTGGATCCCCGTCGAAAAAGTATGGTCCTGTTGTCCCCCCCCTTGCAGCATACTCCCACTCAGCTTCGGTGGGTAACCTGTAGGTTTTTCCGGTGATGGCCGACAACCATTTACAATATGTATCCGCTGCATGCCAGGTCATAGTGATAGCAGGCCTTGCCCCCATTCCCCAGCCCTGGTCAGGCAGTCCCCATGGCGGAGTAGGGCCGGTAATAGCATCAACTTCACCAAGGTTGGTCGCATATACATTATCCTGCCTGCCTTCAGCTGCAGTCTGGTTATAGAATGCAAGAAACTCATCCCAGCTTACTTCAAGTCGTCCCATAAAGAAGGGACTAATTTCCACATCCCTTACAGGCCCTTCATCTTCCTGCCGATATGGCTCGCCGGGGGGGCTGCCCATTTGGAAAACTCCACCCTCTATGGCAACCATCTCAAAGCTTATTGCAGTCCCCGGAATCTTCTCGGTGAAATCTTCAAATTCTTTAACTGTTGAAGGTTCGGTAAATATCTCCCTTTCAACATCCTGGTCAACTATAAACTGTACTCCTTCCTGCACCAGATCAGAATAGTGCCCTGTAAACATATGGCAATTGAGGCAGCTTAATTCATCCTCATTCTGGCTGTAATAAAGATGTGCCTGCTGGCCATCAGAACTAAGTTGCATCGGAAACAGGTTCTGATGGCATTTGATGCAGGATTCATCATATGTAAAACCTACCGCAGCCTCGACAGTACGTTTAGCTTCCCAGTTTACAGTCTCAATATCCGTGAATATCTGATGATATACAGAATGGGCACCGTGTTTTGCCTTAGCCAGCAAATAGTCAAGATTCCCTGGTGGGGGAAGATGGCATTCGGTACACTGAACATATATACCGGTCCTGTTATCATAATGAGCAGATTTCCTCCATGATTCCTCAGCATGGGGATGGGCATGGCAGGCATAACAGAACTCATTTGTTGAAGTATAACGTACAATACGGTCTCCCAGAAAAAGAAACAGGGCAGTAAGTACTGCCGTCACTAATACTAAGTACTTTCGACTGCGCTTATAAGACCGTCTCCTGACCATTAAAATAAATATTTAAATATTAAACAAATATATGAATTTTGCACCTTAATAAAATTGTAAAATGAACTTCCATTAGCATGAAAAATCGACGAAGTCAAATTTTTTCAGTACAATTTACATAGAGCGGACAAAAAAGCTTTATTATATAGTAAAGCGATTCATCCTGTAAGTCAGAATTTTATTGATTTCGTAAACAAAAATTCAACTTTTTGCAATATATATTAAATACCGGGATAAAAATGACTTGAAATAATATCCCGTATTATAAAAAAGTGATGGCAATAATAATCATTTTCCTGATAAAACCCGAATGTACCGGTAATTATTTTAGCCTCGATTCTGCCATGCTGCAAACAGGTTCAAGTCCTTCAATAATCTTAGAATTGAGATCTGCAATCACCATGGCAACACTTTTATTTTCCCGGCACAACCACCTGAAACGAAAAACATCTCGCTGTTTTCGGGAGTCCCGGTAACAGTAATGAGCTGCAAAACCCAGCGGAAGAATCATAACAATAATAATTGCTGCCAGGGCCGTTGAAAAATATGTAAAAAACAACACCGCCAGGACAAAATAATTCAAAGGTATCAGCAAAAGACCAAGAGCAAATTTATATGAGCTTAAAAACTGTGAATCCTTCAGCTTTTTAAGTGCCATATGAATAATTAACAGGGGTAAAATATGAAACAGAAACCCGGCCAAAAACATAGGGAAACAAATGATTCTTTTAAGAATTGAAAAGAAAGAGAGGGGGTTTGGCTTATTATCTATTGAATCCAAAGGAATGTTATAAGTCTCCAAAACCCCTGCAAGCATAGTGCTTTTTGATCTCAGTTCACCTGCCTTGTCCGGGTTGTTTTCAAAATAATCATATATAGCCCTGCATAACACCCTTGACACGGTAAATTTATTGATTGAATTATCGTATCCCGGCAACCTTTTTTCAAGCATGACCTTACTGCCGATATCCAGTAAGAGCTTATCCTGCTTATAATGACTTTCATCTTTTATATCTATCATCAAACTTTTCAGTGAACCAGCCAGGTCCTGTTTCATTTTATTTATTGCCTTTTGGGAATGTTTTGAATACAGATCAAAATATTCTGAAACGATAATGGGTTCGCCGTAATTTACTGCAAGCTCTCCAAATATCCCGTGAGTGTTACTGTAATCGAGGCCGACAGGAATAATTTTAATCCCCAATTTATTATCATACGACTTTTCAGCCCTTAGGGCAATCCTGAAAACACCCTTCTTCAATACCCGTAAACGTTTCTTGTCATCCTGATTCCCTTCAGGCATGATTCCAATGCATCCCCCTGCGGCCAGGATTTTTGATGTTTTTTCAAAAGTATCTTCATTTTGCCCCATACTATCAACTCCATCTTTAAAACGGTAGACAGGCATTATCTTGAAAAACTTCATAATCCTGGCAATCAAGGGTCTTCTAAACAAATCTGCCCTGGCAAGAAACACTAACTGGAATTTAGAGGTCATTAAAACAGCAAGAGCATCCATAAGGGCATTTTGATGGTTGGCAGCAAAAATAAGTGGGCCCTCCTGGGGAATGTTTGTCTGTCCGGACAGATAAATTCTTCGATAAAAAAAATAAAATGCTATTTTAGCGATTAATTTTACTATAGCATATTTTCCGGACCAACGGCCCATTTTGCTGTCAGGATCCATAATCATCAATAAATTAAAACCCGGCATCAACACCGGGCTAATAGTCAATCCCTTTAGGGGCAAGTTGAAGCAGCAAGATAATTATTAATTATAAAATAGCAATTATTTATTTTAATGCACAACAATGAAAAATTGATGCCATAAAATATAAAATTATTAGTTTTACACTGTTCCAGGATCGCTAATTCCTGGTGGTGTATAAAAAATTACATTTATAAATCCTTGCCAATGAAAGATTTATTTTCACCGGTTATTGTTAAATCTCTTACCAGAAATATTTTTTCATTGCTTGACGATGAGTGGATGTTAATCACAGCAGGGGATATCAAGTACTTTAACACTATGACAGCCAGCTGGGGAGGATTTGGAATTTTATGGAATAAGCCGGTCGCCTTTATATTTATAAGGCCCCAAAGGTACACACTGGGTTTTGTCGATAACAGAGATTATTTCACACTCTCTTTTTTTAATGAACAGTTCAGGGATATTCTCAACTTCTGCGGGTCCAGATCAGGGAAGGAGGTGGATAAAATAGCTGAGACAGGCCTTAAACCAGTGGAAACAGATAACGGGGGTGTTTTCTTTGAACAGGCATCATTGATGATGGAATGCCGCAAGCTCTACACAGACAATATCAAGCCGGAAAATTTCAGCACAAATGAAATAGATAAGAAGATATATAAGAATAAAGATTATCACTATATGTTTGTAGCTGAGATTACCAAATGTTTAAAAAGAAACTGAATTTTTGCACTTTACCCTGTTACAATAAGATAAATATCAGCTTACATATAACCTGAGCAATTCACAATTAAGTCCGTTTACCTGTTCCCGGCAAGCAATATATTAACAAATTGTATATTATGAACAAGATCAGATACACACTCCCATTATTATTCTTCACCCTGACAATGTGCACATTTCAGGCTTATTCAGCCGGCAATTATTTTTCAGTATTTTCCGGATCAGGAATGATGCATGCCAGAGATACTATCACATTAAATGATACCATTTCAAGGAAAACTGGCATAGAATTATCAGATACACTTATGCTGAATGATACCATAGCCATAAGCGACACCATCCCAGAGGCTGCAAGGGATGAAATAATTGAAAAAGAAGCTATTGAAGAAGTTATTGATGAGCATGTCGAAGAAAAACCGGTACCTTCAAACTGGACAACCGGTGGTCAGACCTCAGTTACTTTTTCACAAATTTCCCTCTCAAACTGGACCGGTGGGGGACAAAACTCTGCTTCGTTTTCCTCTTATTTCAACACCTTTTTAAAATATGATTCACCTGATGGAAGGTTTAATTGGGAAAACACCCTGGATATTGGCTATGGATTAGTTAACCAGGAACACAGAAGGACGGTCAAGAGTGATGACAAGTTTGATTTCTCAACAAAAGTGGACCTAGAAGCTTCTGAATCATGGTCCTACAGCTCATTGATCAATTTCCGGACTCAAATGGCACCCGGATACAAATCTCCCGGTGATACCCTTAAAATATCGAATTTAATGGCCCCTGCATTTTTAAACATTTCCGTAGGTATGGACCACAAGTTCGATGATAATATCAGTTTTTATATTTCGCCTGTTGCCGGCAGGGTGATCTATGTATTGGATAGCGAGCTCTCAGAGAGAGGAGCATTTGGAGTAGAGCCGGGGGAAACAAAAAGATATGAGTTTGGTGGTTTTATTAGAATAAGGTTCCAGGCAACATTGATGGAAAATATCTCGGTTAACTCCAGGCTTGAATTATTCTCAAATTATCTCGATAAACCACAAAATCTTAACGTCAACTCAGATACGAGAATAAATATGCAAATAAACGATCATATTTCAGCCAACCTGGTACTGCACATGATATATAATGAAAAAAGCAAAATCAAGCTTGAAGACGGAACCGAAATAGGTCCCCGGCTGGAAATAAAACAGGTGTTTGGACTTGGGATTTCATACAGATTTTAATCCCCTGCGCAAACAAATTTCTTAAAACGTTGGTGACCCGGCAAAAAAGCATACTGCTTCATCATCATATCACCCCCGAATATCCTTGTTCAGGAAATCCTGCCCGTGCTTACTGTTTTGCCTCCTCGAAGGCCCTGAACTTTGAACTCAGCAGTGCCAGAAACCGGATAAACATATTGATGGCTTCTTTGGTTTCCGGACCTATGGGATCTTTTTTTAATCGCATCATCATGTAGATATAAACGGCATTCAGGCAGATCTCTATTTCATTGTCACAACTCCACGCCTGTTTTACGTTCATTTCACGGATAAGAGGAAGAACCTGCAAATACATCTTTTGGTAATTCAATTCTCCGGGTTCCTGAAGCAAAAACAGATGATGTTTATAAAGATCAAGAATATTGTTCTTTATAAACTGGACATGGCCGGAGCGCTCAACTTTCTCATTCTTCATGTGACTGGCAATATTATCATACCAATTAAGCATCTCCAGCTTAACATCCTCAGGCTGATCATATTTCCGGATCAATTCCCGGTCCAGTCTCTCCATATCAAAATCAAAAGCCCTGATTGTGTCTTCAATCTGCCACATGTATAAAATATACTCGGCCATATTGGTCTTTCTTTTCTCCCTGGATATAAGCATAGGTTTAAGCTTTCAAAGATTTCTAACCATTATTCCTTATCTTATCAATGATTCTCCTCTCCTTTTTGGTGGGGCGCCCCGAACCCTGGTCACGTCTTGAAAACACAACAAGGTTATTATGAAGTGATTTGTCTCTTTCTGCTTCCGGTGTAAGGTCTTCCAGGTAGTGATCAACCATTTTGGCAGGCTGACGCTTATCAACAAGGCCCTTTACCCGGTAAGTGAAGAGCGCAGGGGTACGTCTGAACTTAATAATGTCACCGGCTTTCACCACCCTTGATGGTTTAACCGGCATATCATCAATGGTTATCCTTCCTTTTCTGCAGGCTTCAGACGACAAGCTCCGGGTTTTAAATAATCTCACAGCCCAAAGCCATTTATCAATCCTTATTTCAGACAGATCACAAATTTCCTTTTTCATGGCTGTTCAAATTAATCCGAACAGGAATAATAAAGCAAAAACTTATTGATATTCCTGATGCAATATTTTCTATTTATTATTATAAAGATTCATTGTTCTCCCAATGCCTGCAGTTACAAAACTTTGAATTGCGGCAATAACTTTATCTATTCTCTCTGGTAAAACAAGTTTCTCCTCCCTTGTTAATTCACCTAAAACATAATCAACCTGTCCCCCCTTGCCGTAATCTCCCCCGATACCAAAACGAAGGCGGGGGTAATCCTGCCGCCCGAGTACCTGGTTGATATTAAACAGACCATTATGACCGCCGTCGCTCCCTTTTGACCTGATTCTGATAGTCCCAAAAGGAAGAGCAAGATCATCTACTATTACAAACAAGTTTCCCAGGGGGATCTTCTCTTTCTGGAGCCAGTAATTAACAGCACGACCGCTAAGGTTCATGTAAGTTGTTGGTTTAAGCAAAATACAACTGCGGGCGCGATAACGGTAATTTGCGACAAAACCATATCGCTTGTCCTGAAAAGAAATATTGGATGCAACTGCCATTGCATCCAATACCATATATCCAATATTATGCCGGGTGTTGGTGTATTTTTCACCAAAATTTCCAAGTCCGGCGATCAGGTACTTCATCCGAACCAATCAGATTTAGAGAATTAATCATTAACTATAGTCCTGCCTGCTCCCTTTTCACAACTATCCCAGTGGTGCGAAATGAACAGACTATTCAAAGTCAGACGCAATTTTTTTCCCGGCCTTTGCCCCTGTTGGGGAAAAGTGAACCAGGATAATACAATTACTGGGTATCCTTTTCTCCTTCTTCAGCAGCTGGTGCATCTACGCCTTTGGCTTCTTCTCCCTCCTTCTCAGCGCCTTCAGCTTCTTCCTCGTCTTCAGGCAATACACCACGTGCAGCCCTTGTTAGCTTGACAGATGCAATCACCAGGTTAGGCGAATCAAGCAGTTGTATATTAGGAAAATCCAACTCCCCAACCTTGATTGATTTTCCAAGTCCGAGCCCGCTGATATCTATCTCCAGAATATCCGGCATATCGCCAGGTAAAGCACGTGACCTGAGTCTTCTTGTTTCAAGAGCAAGCTTACCCCCCTGTTTGATGCCTTCAGGAACACCATTAAGCTGAACAGGTATATCAATGGACACGGGTTTATCCTCGAAAACCTGGTAAAAATCCATGTGCAATATTCTATCCGTTACCGGGTGGAAATGAATATCATGTAACACTGCATCATATTTTTTATCTTCAATGATAATCTTAACCAGATATACATTGGGCGAGTAAACAAGGTGCCTGAAATCATTTTCGGGAGCAAAAAAATGAATATTTTCACCTCCCCCGTATAAAACACAGGGAACATTACCCTGATTTCTCAGCTTCCTTGAATCTTTCTTGCCAACCGCTTCACGCTGGCTGCATTTAACTTCTAACAACTTCATCAATACAAATTTAACAATTAATAATGGGTGCTACTTAGTTTTGGAGTACCAAAACTCCATCACACCATTGGCTGTAAATTTTTGAGGTGCAAATATACTAAATTATCAGACAATAAATGTGGAACTGATTGACTGATAATTATAAACTTTACCTATAACATCGGCAAAAAGGTCCGCAACTGTAAGAACTTTAATTTTGTCCGATTGCCGGCTCAGAGGGATTGTGTCTGTAACCACAACCTGGGTGATAGCGGATTTTTCTATTTTATCTACTGCATCACCAGATAAGACAGGATGTGTGGCTACCGCATGAACGGACCTGGCCCCGGACTTCATCATCAGGTCTGCCGCCAGAAGGAGGGTGCCGGCAGTATCTATCATATCATCCACGATTACTACATTTTTGTTATTAACATCGCCGATAATAGTAATCTCATCTACATAATTTGCTTTTTTACGGAGTTTATAGCAAATAACCATTTCGCAATTAAGAAACCGGGAGTAGGCATTGGCGCGTTTGGTACCCCCCATATCGGGAGCTGCAATTACCAGATCATCCAGTTCCAGGTTTTTTATATGGGGCACAAAAATGGAAGAAGCATACAAATGATCTACAGGCACATCAAAAAATCCCTGTAGCTGATCAGCATGCAAATCCATGGTCATCACCCTGGAAACACCGGCTTTAGATAACAAATCAGCAACAAGCTTTGCCCCGATTGAAACCCTGGGCTTATCTTTTCTGTCCTGCCTGCCGAAACCAAGGTATGGTATCACGGCAACCACGTTATAGGCAGAAGCCCGCTTGGCTGCATCAATCATTAGCAACAACTCAAACAGATTATCGGTTGGAGGAAAAGTAGATTGTACGATAAAAGTTACGCATCCTCTTACAGATTCCTCAAAACATGGCTGGAATTCTCCGTCACTGAATTTGGTGACCGAGGATTTTCCCAGACTCATACCATAACTTCTGGCAATTTTATCGGCAAGATATTCTGATGCTTCACAGGAAAAAAATTTAATAGGTGCTTTATCTGGCATGTCAGGATTTGTAAATTAATATTTTATTCAAGTATGCAAAAGTAACTATTAACAAACCAATCTAAAAATTTAAGCTGATAAAAAAACGGGATTATCTCATTTTTAATTCAGCATTGGTTTGACTGATAAACGAAAGTATATCATCTTTACCGGTTTGGTTGAGGGCAGATGTGCAAAAATATCCTGGCAGGGTCTCCCACTCCTTTTTCAGGTGGTTGAAATAAACATTGAGATTACGGTCAAGTTGCCCGCCCGATAATTTGTCACATTTGGTGAACACCAGCATAAAGGGGACCTGGTTTTCACCCAGCAGATTTATAAATGCGATATCTGATGACAGGGGGGCATGACGGGAATCGATCAAAAGAAACAGGCAAACAAGATTATTCCTGTTTGCAATATACTGACTGATGAGCTGGCCCAGCCCTTTCCTCATTTTTTTGGGCACCCTGGCATAACCATACCCGGGCAAATCAACAAGATACCATTGATTGTTTATCAAAAAATGATTGACAAGGCGGGTTTTCCCGGGGGTTGAAGAAGTTTTGGCCAGGCTTTTTTTCCCGGTGAGCAGATTGATTAAAGAAGACTTACCAACATTTGACCTTCCGGTAAAAGCATATTCAGGATAATCCGGAGCAGGACAATGCTTAACATTCGCTGAGCTTTTTATAAATTCAGTACTTTTTATCAACATAACAGGGGTAATTTATAAAAGTCCAACTTGCCTGATATACACTTCCAGCAAATCAGATTCAACCTTGCCGGTAAGTTTCACATCCTGAATGGATGAAGGGATAAGCACAGTTTCACCTTTTTGCACCGTAAGGGGACCTCCGTTACATTCAATAATAAATTCACCTTTTGTACATAAATATATTACAAAAGAATCAATAAGACTGTAATCTCTTACAAGGTCTTTGCGGAAAGTAAGTAATTGTGTTGTAAAATATTCACAATCGGCCAGCAAAACAGGAAAGTTTTGTTTTCTTTTTACAGTGGTTTTAAAATCACTGCAATCTTCAAAATCTATTGCCTCCATAGCCAGGTCAATGTGCAGTTCTCTGGGTTTTCCTTTTTCATCAACCCTGTCCCAGTCATATATCCGGTATGTGATATCCGATGTTTGCTGAATCTCTGCAAGGATGATCCCTTTTCCTATAGCATGAACCCTGCCTGAAGGTATAAAAAACACATCTCCTTCCCTGACCTTTTCCACATTAAGGATATCAAGCAACCTTCCGCTGTTTAACTTTTCCATAAATATGCCTGAAGAAACCTTTCTGTTAAACCCGGAAATAAGCTCCGGCTCATTTTCAGCAGCCAGAACATACCACATCTCGGTTTTGCCATTGCCGTTATGCCTTCGGGCAGATAGTTCATCGCCGGGATGTACCTGGACAGACAATTTATCACGCGCATCAATTAGCTTGATAAGTAGGGGGAACTCAACACCGAAACGATTAAAAACTTCTTCTCCGACCAGCTCATCCATATATACCTCGATAAGCTCCTTCAGGTTGTTTCCCTTGAGATGTCCGTTTGCAACAACAGAAATATTGCCGGGAACAGCAGATATTTCCCAGCTTTCACCAATATTCTTTCCTCCGGGAAAGGGTTTGTTATAATACTTCTGTAAACTATTACCACCCCATATCATCTCATGCGGTATTGGCTCAAACTTTAATGGATATAACTGCCCCATAATTATGTTTTCTTAATAAAGTAACGCATTTTTCAGCACACCATTGTCCAAATTACAAAATACGGGTTTCCCCGTTATTTGGGATTCAGTCAACAGCAAATTCAGTAACTGTTTTAATAAAAGTACCGGGTTGTTCAGCATGCAACCAATGACCTGCTCCGGATATTGTTTTCAATTTGGCTGCTGGAAAAATATTTTTAATTACTTGCATATCACCATCCGCAATATAAGGTGAGTATTCCCCCCTGATAAACAAAACGGGAAACCTTCCGGGTGGCTGTTCCGGATTAAAGCAATTCTCATTTACTCCATCCATTATATTGTCCAGTTCCCTTAGAAGCACCTTAACATTAAGTCTCCAATAATACCTTTTATCTTTATCCTGCCTGAGATTTTTCATCAGGAACCCCCGTATTCTTTCATTAGTGATGGTATCTGACAATGCCCTGTCAACATCCCTGCGGGAGGAAACAGATGAAAAATCAATATTATTCATAACATTAAGTATATCAGCATGGCTAAGCGCCTCCTGCCGGTATAGATCCCTATATGATTTAGGGGCGATATCAACAACTATCAGCTTATCAACACGGTCCGGGTAATGGGTGGCAAAGCACATAGCTGCTTTGCCACCCATGGAATGCCCCATAAGTACAGCTTTTTCCAAACCGGTGTTACCCATAAATGCAAGAAGGTCATCGCGCATTAGTTCATAGCTATGATTTTCACTATGCGGTGACCGTCCGTGATTTCGCAAGTCAACAAGAAAAACCTCCAGGCGTCCTGCCAGCTTTTTGGCTATACCAAGCCAGTTATCGGATGAGCCAAACAATCCGTGCAATATGATAATAGGTGCACCGGCCCCAAACTTTCTGTAATACAACTGCATTTTAAATAACTAAAGAACATAATGACTGTCGGAAATAATTATACTTCTCCTGCAATAACATCTATCCATAACCGGGAATAGCTAACGGAGCCTTTTCAGGTACATCTGAATACTGTTTTCAAGTCCGTAATACAAAGCATCGGAAATAAGGGCATGTCCAATTGACACCTCCAGTAATCCGGGTAAATTATCGGAAAAAAATTTAAGATTATCCAGATTAAGATCATGTCCGGCATTCAGGCCAATCCCCAGCTGTGCTGCTATTTCTGCTGCCTTTACAAACGGTGCAATTGCCATATCCCTGTCAGTTGAATATTGGCTGGCGTAGGGTTCAGTGTAAAGCTCTATTCTATCTGTACCGGTCATTTTGGCATGTTCAATATGATCAGGTTCCGTGCCGGTAAAAACAGAGGTCCTTATATTATGAGAATGAAAAACAGCAATTACATCAAATAAAAACGATCTCTCAGATACAGTATCCCATCCCCTGTTTGAGGTAATCGCATCGGGAGGGTCAGGGACCAGTGTTACCTGTTCAGGCAATACTGATAATACAAGATCAATAAATGATTGTGAAGGATACCCCTCTATGTTGAACTCTGTTGTAATGATTTTTTTTATACCCCTCACATCCTGGCGGGTTATATGCCTCTCATCAGGACGGGGATGAACTGTTATCCCCTCAGCCCCGAATCGCTGACAATCTATGGCTGCTTTGACAACATCGGGAATATTTCCACCTCTTGCATTTCTGAGTGTTGCAATTTTATTTATATTTACACTTAATCGGGTCATGGCATATTCTTTGTTATCTTTTATTAAAGAATACAAAAATAATCCTAATTTACAACAATATAAAATTATATATGCTTGCAAAAGACCTTTTATCAGAAGTAATACCCGCATTAAACAAATCAGATACAGGGGCCAAGGCTTTAAACTGGATGGAGGTATTCAGGATATCGCACCTGCCGGTTGTGGATAACAAGGAATACCTGGGGCTCATTTCTCATAAGGATATTTATAAAATGGGGAAACTGGATGAGGCCATCGGCAATCCTAAGCTATCCCTTTTCAGTCCCTTTGTTTATGATGGCCAGCACATTTATGAATTAATTGAGACCGCTTCACGGTTGAAGCTTACTGTTGTCCCGGTACTGGATAAAAACAAGAATTATATCGGTCTGGTCGCACAAAATGAGTTAATTGAACAGTTTGCCAGACTTACGGCAATTAGTGAACCAGGTGGAATAATTGTACTTGAGATGCACAATCATGATTATTCCCTGAGCCAGATTTCACAAATTGTTGAAAGCAATAATGCCAATGTCTTAAGCCTTTTCATCACAAGTCCCCGGGACAGTGCCATGATGGATGTAACAATTAAAGTCACAAGTACCGATCTGACTTCAATTATAAAAACCTTTGAACGCTATAACTATCAGATTAAGTCCTCATTCATGGATAACCAGCACCTTGACAACTTTTACAAAAACCGGTATGAAGAGTTCATGCGTTACCTGGATGTCTGAAGCTCCTAAAGATTATTCAAAATGCAAATAGCAATATATGGCCGGAAATTTGGCAACCAGTTTACTGTTTTTGCTGACAGGTTTTTTGACCAGCTTAAAAAAAACAAGATTCAAATCAGCATATATGAACCTTTCTACAATTTCATTCTCAGCAATACAGACATTGCTCCCGGCCCGGTGAAACTTTTTAATTCACATAATGATCTTGGCAAAGATCTGGATTTTGTTTTTTCAATTGGAGGAGACGGGACAATATTGGAAACCATTACTTTTGTGCGTGATTCGGGAATACCAGTACTCGGAATTAACAGCGGCAGGCTTGGATTTTTGGCAAATATTTCCAGGGAAGATATTGACAATGCAGTCAACAACCTGCTTTCCGGAAAGTACAGCATTGAAAAAAGAAGTATGCTGCAGCTTAATGCCCCTGAAGGGTTGTTTCATGATTTTAACTTTGCTCTCAATGAGCTTACCATACAAAAAAAGGATTACACCATGATAACAATCCAGGTCTGGTTAAATGAAAAATTTTTAAATTCATACTGGGCTGATGGATTGATAATATCAACACCAACCGGGTCCACAGCCTATTCTTTGAGTGCCGGAGGTCCCATCCTTTCTTTTGACACCAGGGGATTCATAATATCACCCATAGCTCCGCATAATCTTACGGTCAGACCCATAATCATACCTGACTGGAATACTATACGGCTGAAGGTTCAGAGCAGGAATAATGAGTTCCTTGTTTCAATGGACAGGCAGTACGCGACTATGCCGGTTGAAAAAGAAATAATACTCAAAAAATCGGATTTTGACATATCTTTTGTGAGGCTCGACAATCAGGATTTCTATACAACACTGCGAAGCAAATTAATGTGGGGTGCTGATAAAAGAAATTGAATTGCCTGGGTTGATTAACAAATTGATCCTGCTCCGTTTACCTTATTCGCGGATCATAATTGATTAAAATTAAGTAAAAGCACAAAACTGTGATGATTACCGGGTCAACCCACATCCTGTTAAATAATGCTTTTTTATGTCCTTCTCTTAACATTTTAATTATATTTGGGTACCATTTTTTTATTTAAATTTACAGTTCTAAAAAAAAAAAGATGCGCACTAAAGTATTATTGTCTTTTTTGCCTTTGCTTATCTTTGCACTGCCCGTGTTGGGGCAAAACTGGAGAACATCCACTTATGAAGTAAATCTGGGTATTGGCGCAGCCAGCTATTTTGGCGATATAGGAGGCTCATCCGATGTAAACACATGGTATGGTATTAAAGACTTAGATATAAAGAGATCACGTCCGGTGATGTCGGGAGGTATCAGGTATATGATAAGGAGGAACCTGGCGGTCAATGGGGGATTGCATTATGCATGGCTCAGTGGTTCAGATGCAGGAGGGAGAAACGATCAAAGAGGATATGTTTTTAACACCATCATATTCGAGCCTTCAGCCAGAATTGAGTTTTTCCCTATAGTAGACTACCGGGTATTGGACGGGGTAAACCGGCGCGGACTGGTACGGAGATACGGAACCCTCTCCGTTTATCTGTACGGGGGAGCAGGAGCACTGGTATATCATGTGATGCCAAATGAAAATCTTGAAGCCAGGCAGGAGAGGGATAATATTGACTATAGCCCCGTTACACTTGTCCTGCCCGCTGGAATCGGAATGAAAGTCGGGATAAGCAATACCATGGATATTGGGTTTGACCTCGGGGGAAGATATGTTCTGAATGATTACCTTGACGGTTTTACCAGTCCCGCTTCGACCTCAAATGACATCTATTACCTGACCACTGTCCAGCTCACATACAGGTTACCCAGGCTCTGAGCGATATAATACTTAACACAAACACAATAATAAACAGGAGAAACAAAAAATGAAAACTGCAGCCATATTTTTTTTTCTGGTTGTTTTTATCAACCCTGTCTATACGGGGACAAACCTGGAATTTGGAGCCTTTGCCGGCACCTCATATTATCTTGGCAATATTAACACCTCTCAACATTTTTACAACCTGTCACCCGCTTTTGGAGTTTTATCAAAATACAACATTGATGAACATTATACCTTAAGAGCAAGCCTGAACTACGGACAGATCAAAGCCAGCGACCTTGATTTTAACAATATATTACATCAAACAAGATCGGCCGGATTTATTAACAATTTTTATGATCTCTCCCTTCAGGGGGAATTCAGCTTCAGGCCTTTCAGGACAACTATTTTCGCAAAACCCTTCAGCACCTTCATTACCACAGGCATATCATACACATTTGTTCAGGAATCCAATGGAACTGTTTCAGATTATTTTAACATTCCCTTTGGAGGAGGAATTAAATATGGGTTAAGCAGAAGAGTCACGCTCGGAATGGAATGGATTTTGAAGAAGAACTTTTCGGATAATATTGATGGCATAAAAAGTTTTGGACAATTTCAATCACGCTCTTTGGTTCATAACAATGATTGGGTATCTTTGGCCGGATTTTTTATTACAATTAAACCGTTTGACCGAAGGGGGGATTGCCCGGCTTACTGGAACTAACAAACATTTATGACTTTACTTAAGGATAAGATTAAT
This sequence comes from Bacteroidales bacterium, assembly GCA_007132225.1. GTDB lineage: Bacteria > Bacteroidota > Bacteroidia > Bacteroidales > PUMT01 > PXAP01. The sequence continues at coordinate 30,805 of SLPB01000143.1, forward strand.
TATTCAAAACTGCCCTGCCATGTTGCGGTAATAATGGATGGCAACGGCAGGTGGGCACGGGAAAGAGGTTCCCACCGTATATTTGGACACCAGAACGGCGTTAAAGCAGTCAAAGAAACTGTAGAAGGCGCTGGTGAACTGGGCATAAAGTATCTTACTTTATACGCCTTTTCCAAAGAAAACTGGCTCAGGCCGCACGAAGAGATTGAAGCACTCATGAATCTTATGGTTTCTACAATTAATTCGGAAACAGAAACACTAATTAAAAATAATGTCCGTTTAATGGTTATCGGAGATATGCAAAATCTGCCCGGTTATATTGTAGAAAAATTAAATAAGGTAATTGAACGAACTTGTGAGAACAGCGGACTGACTTTGATAATAGCTTTGAGTTACGGAGCAAGATGGGAGATTGCTCAGGCAGCAAGGCGTATCTCGGGGGATGTTGTGTCGGGTAAACTAAAAGCAGAGGAGATAGATGAGGCTACTTTCTCAGGCTATCTATTAACCAGGGGAATACCTGACCCTGAATTGCTAATCAGAACAAGCGGAGAATTCAGGCTGAGCAACTTCCTTCTTTGGCAACTTGCATATACAGAAATGATTTTCTCAAAGACTCTTTGGCCCGATTTCAGGAAAGAGCATCTTTATAAGGCAATTATTGATTTTCAGGAAAGGGAAAGACGTTTTGGAAAAACAAGCGAACAATTAAAATGTGATTAATAAATTTATGCTGACAAAAAATATTTCATCAGTTTTCATCTTCGTTTTTATATTTTTTCATTATGTTCCGGATGCTGCTGCGCAGATAGATTATGAATCTCTGCCAATTATTGACTATTCCAGGCCGGCAGATTATGTAATTAATGAAGTTACAGTTTCCGGACTTGAACATCTTGATCCCAATGTAGTCAGAAACCTGTCCGGGCTGCAGCCCGGAACAAGGATTACCATCCCGGGTGACGATATTACCGATGCCATAAATAAATTATGGGGACAAGGTCTTTTTTCTGACGTAAAGATAACCGCTACCAGAATTGAAAGAACAGAGATAGATCTTGATATTTGGCTTCAGGAGCCCCCAAGATTATCAATTCTTAATATTGAGGGAGTAAGAAGATCGGAGTTAAATGATATCGAAGAGAGGCTCAAACTCAGGAGCGGAAGCCTTGTAACGGAAAATACAATAAACAATTCAAAGCAGATAATATCTGACTATTTTATCGACAAGGGATTTTTCAATGTTGAAACAGAAGTGCGGAAAGAAGCTGATCCCTCGGTTCCAAACCGGGTAATGCTTAATTTTGATATTGACAAAAACGAAAGAGTGCGGATTTCGGAGATATATTTCAGGGGAAATGAAGCTTTTACCGACAGGCAACTGCAAAGGGTAATGCAGCACACAAAAAAAAGGAGCCTGCGTAATATATTCTCTTCGTCCAAATATATAGGGGAAGACTTCCGGGAAGACAAGGAAATCCTCCTGAGACACTACAATGATCACGGATTTCGAGATGCAGCTATACTTTCCGATACAGTTTACGCCGTAAGGGAAAACCGCATCAAAATTGAAATTGAGCTTGAAGAAGGCAACCAGTATTATTTCAGGGATATAAACTGGGTGGGCAACACCAAATATCCCTCTGAATTTCTTTCTGCCGTTCTTGGCATAGAAAAAGGGGAAATATATAATCAATCCAAACTGGAAAAAAGGCTCCGGATGGATGACGATGCTGTAAGCTCACTCTACCTTGACGACGGCTACCTTTTCTTCAGCGTTACCCCGGTAGAAACAGCTCTTGATAATGACTCCATAGATCTGGAGATGAGAGTTCGCGAAGGAGAACAGGCTACCATAAACAGGATCCTGATCTCCGGGAACACAAAAACAAATGAACGGGTGATTCGCAGAGAACTAAGAACCAAGCCCGGACAGCTCTTCAGCAAGACCAATCTGATTCGGTCCCAGAGGGAACTTGCCAACCTTGGGCATTTTGATCCGGAACGGATCGTTATTAATCCAATACCAAACCCCAACGACGGAACTGTGGATATTGAGTATCAGGTAGAGGAAAAAGGCTCCGATCAGCTTGAAATTTCAGGAGGCTGGGGAGCAGGCATGCTTATTGGTACCCTTGGTGTAAGATTTTCCAATTTTTCCACGCGTAATATATTAAACAGGGATGCATGGAGACCTTTGCCTTCAGGAGACGGACAGACTCTCAGCCTGCGGGCCCAGACAAACGGTACCTATTACCAGGCTTATAACATGACCTTTATTGAACCTTATGTAGGAGGCACCAAACCAAACTCACTTAATTTCTCCATTTTCCATACAATTCAGACTAACCGTTATAACAGGCAGATAGAAGATTATTCATCACTGAAAATTTCGGGAGCATCACTGGGAATGGGCAGAAGGCTTAACTGGCCGGATGATTTCTTCACATTGTATAATGAAATAAGTTTTCAGAATTATAACCTGGATGACTGGTTCGGGCAATTTATGTTTCAGGACGGAAGATCAAACAATCTTAGCTTCAGAACAAGTTTTGGCAGAAATTCCATTGACCAGCCAATATTCCCAAGAAGGGGTAATTCCTTCAATCTAACCCTGCAGGTCACTCCGCCGTACTCACTTTTAAGCGACCGGGATTACAAGGATATGCCGGCACAAGAAAAGTACCAGTGGATAGAATATCATAAATGGACATTTAGCGGAGAATGGTATACAAGTTTGGTAGGAGATTTGGTGTTAAGTACTTCAGCAAGGTTTGGCTTACTGGGCTACTTTAATGAAGATATTGGACCCTCGCCCTTTGAAAGCTTTGATCTTGGTGGAGACGGCATGTCAGGGTACAACCTTTACGGACGGGAAACCATAGGCCTGAGAGGTTATGAAAACGGCTCCCTTACACCAATAGTAGGTGGCAACAAAGCAGGGAACATCTATAATAAATTTAATATGGAATTGAGATATCCTGTTTCTACTAATCCCAATGCCTTTATTTACCCCCTGGTGTTTGTTGAAGCGGGCAACGCATGGTATGATTTCGATGATTTTAATCCATTTGTAGTCAGACGCTCGGCAGGTGTCGGACTACGGGCATTTCTTCCCATGTTTGGTATGCTTGGAATAGACTGGGCCTACGGTTTCGATGAAATACCCGGCAGGCCCGGAGCCAATAAGGGACAATTCCACTTTGTACTTGGACAGCAATTTTAATCTTTATTAAATTGAGAGATATGGCAGATCATAATAATTATTCACCAAACAACCTCTTAGGAAAGAGGATGAAAGCTGGAGCCATGAAATTAACGGGCACGGGATCAGGTTTCCCCAAAGTGATTATGGTTTTCCTGCTGATACTTTTTTCACTTCAATCCGGCTTTGCCCAGCGCTTTGCATATGTTGACAGTGAATATGTACTAAATAATATCCCTGAATACAGAGCTGCACAGGAGCAACTTGACAAGCTTGCAGAGGAGTGGCAGGAAGAAATAGAGGCTGCCTACGAGGAGGTTGAATCCCTCTACCGCCAGTATCAGAGCGACAGGGTTCTGATGAGTGAAGATATGCGAAGGAAAAGGGAAGATGAGATAGTAGCCAGGGAAGCTGAAGCCGCTAATCTTCAACAAAAGTTTTTTGGCCCTGAAGGCGAACTTTTTGAAAGTCAGCAGGAATTGATCAGGCCAATACAGGACAGGGTATATAAGGCAGTAGAGAAAATGGCAAACGAGGGAAATTATGCAGTTATCTTTGACACTGCCAATGCTGCCTCAATGCTTTATACCAATCCGCGCAACGACTTAAGTGACGACTTGCTTAAGATGCTGGGATACAGTAATTAACAATTTAACAATAACCAAATATTTAAAAAATGAAGAATGTAATAAAACTACTTTTTATCTCTGCACTTCTTGTTGCAGGCCCGGTTGTTAATGCACAACAGGCATCTAAGTTCGGGCATATTAATTCATCCAGGCTGTTAAGCATTATGCCTGAGAGGGAGGCTGCTCAGAGGCAAATACAACGTGAGGCACAAAGTCTTCAGGAAGAACTCGAGAAGATGCAGGTTGAATACAACAACAAGCTGCAAGTCTATATTGAAGCACAGGATACCCTATCCCAGGCAGTAAGGCAACTCCGGGAGAGGGAACTAAGAGAACTGCAAACAAGGATACAGGAGTTTCAGGCGGGTGCACAGGAAGACCTTCAGCAAAGGGAGATGGAACTCATACAGCCCATTTTTGAGAAAATTGAACAAGCTATAGCACAGGTAGCAAGGGAAAGAGGCTATATTTACGTGTTTGACATAGATGCCAACTCCATTCTCTATTTCAGTGATGAAAGCGAGGATGTTCTTCCACACGTCAGGGCTCAACTTGGTTTATAGCCCTGTAATGCTGCGTATTAGAATCTTTATATCATAAAACCACCATCAAAATATTATGGTGGTTTTATGATATAACAGACAGGGCCTGCGTGGTTAAAATCAGGTTTTAATTATTATATCATATCTATGGTTATTCAGACATCCGATCCAATTGGCATATTTGACTCAGGTGTCGGGGGACTAACGGTGGCGGCAGCAGTGAAGCAACTTCTGCCTGACCATCCCATTGTATATTTTGGGGATACGGCTCATCTGCCATACGGAGACAAGTCCCCCGAAGCAATTTTGCACTACAGCAAAAAAATAACCGACTTCCTGGTGCAGCACAATTGCAAAATAATCCTCGCCGCCTGTAATACTGTATCTGCTGCAGTATGGGATGATTTGAGCAGCTATACTTATGCCCGGCAGGCATTACCTGTGAATGTAATAGATCCCGTGGCAGAACAGGTTGGAAGGCAATATCCTGATTCAGCTATAGGTGTTATTGGAACAAAAAACACCATCCGCTCCGGGGCATATCCCCTTAAAATAAAAAGTATCGCACCCAAAGCAAGAGTATCCTCGCTGGCAACTCCGCTGCTGGCACCTATGATCGAAGAAGGTTTTGTTTATGATGATATAAGCAATGCAATAATAAAAACATATCTCTCAGGCAGAGCTCTTCGGGACATAGACATACTGATCCTTGGCTGCACACATTATCCGATAATCAGGAACCAGATCCTGGAATACTATAATTACAGGGTGGAAGTGGTGGATTCGGCAAAAATTGTCGCCAGCCATCTTTGCACCATTATCAAATCGGAAAACCTTCCGGGCAGGGTATATTCCGGTAATGCTGATAAGTTCTTTATTTCTGATCATACAGACTATTTTGAAAAAATTGCAGAAACATTCTTTGAAAAAAAAATAGTCCTTGAAAAAATTGATTTATGGAAATAATTCTGTGCAGATACCTCTCACACCAATTAGAATAGTTACCCAGGCTCCAGGTTCACCCGTAAGTCAATCAGTCTTCAAATTCACATCAAAGTTAATCAACCTTTTAGTTCATCCATACTTACCCGGTCTTTGGGTTCACCCTATCAGGGGCTCAGTGGAATTATGCAGCATGAAAAAAATCATGTTTGTTTCATAAGTTAATACCCTATAAAATAGTATTTTTGTAAAATATATTTAAATGTTTATATCCCAATATTTATCTGATAATATATGATTGATTAGTTGAATTTATCAGATCGAAGGTTTCCGGTGCCAGGACCCATAATATGCTTTTCAAATAATCCTCATATATGGAAAAACAGCTTACCATTAAAGAAAAGAAATCGCTGGTAATCAAATTTGTTGGCGACTCGGGTGACGGGATGCAACTTGCAGGCAATCTTTTTTCAGATACTGCAGCGGTTCTAGGTAATGACCTTTTCACCTTTCCGGATTACCCTGCTGAAATAAGAGCTCCACACAACACACTGGCTGGTGTATCGGGCTTTCAGGTACAAATTGGCAAAGAGAAAATCTTCTCTTCAGGGGATCTGTGTGATATTCTTGTTGCTATGAACCCGGCGTCACTTAAAACAAATCTTAAATGGATCAGGCCAGGCGGGATGATAATTACTGATTCCGATGCTTTCAATGAAAAAGCTCTGGAGAAGTCAGGCTATCAGTCAAATCCGCTTACAGATGGAAGTCTTGATGTCTACAAGCTCATTAAGGCACCAGTAAGCTCCCTTACAAGGGAAAGTGTTTCACATCTGAATGTAAGTGCCAGGGCTGCCGACCGGTGCAGAAATATGTTTGCATTAGGAATTGTAACTTACATCCTCAACCAAAGTAAAGAGACAACCTTCAAATTTCTTGACAGAAAATTCGGTTCTGTTGTTACTGTACTGGAAATGAATAAAACAGCAATGTCTGCCGGATATACGTTTGCTGAAAATATTGAAAATCTGGAATTCACCTATAAAGTACCCAAAGCAACCCTGAAAAAGGGTGTATACCGTAACATTTCGGGAAATGTGGCTACTGCATGGGGATTGCTGGCTGCATCGGAACGTTCGGGTCGTCCCCTTTTCCTGGGCTCCTATCCCATCACACCGGCAACAGAGATCCTGATGGAACTGACAAAGAATAAATCTCTTGGTGCTAAAGTGTTTCAGGCGGAAGACGAAATTGCAGGTATATGCTCAGCACTTGGAGCAAGCTTTGCCGGGTCCCTGGCAGTGACTACTACATCGGGGCCCGGCTTGTCACTTAAATCAGAGGCAATAGGCCTGGCAGTAATGACAGAACTTCCCCTGGTAATAGTTAATGTTCAGAGAGCGGGCCCGTCAACCGGGATGCCCACTAAATCAGAACAATCAGATTTACTGCAGGCACTTTACGGTCGAAATGGAGCATGCCCGGTAATAGTTATGGCGGCATCCACACCCGCCAACTGTTTTTACTATGCATACGAAGCTGCAAAGATAAGTATGGAGCATATGACCCCTTTAATATTGCTCACAGACGGGTACCTGGGGAATGGCTCCGAACTTTTCAGGATTCCCAAAGTGTCTGAGCTTCCGGATATCTCTCCCCCCTTAGCCAGGGCAAATGACAAGAACTACAAACCCTATAAACGCAATCCTGAAACTCTTGCAAGGCAATGGGCCCTGCCGGGAACCGAAGGTTTAAGACACAGAATAGGGGGACTTGAGAAAACAGATATAGATGGCACAGTCTCAACAGATCCCCAGAACCACCAGATCATGGTTAAAATCAGGGAAGAAAAGGTCAAAAAAGTAGCAGAATCTATTCCCCTGCAGAAAGTAGAGGGAGAAAAAACGGGCGACCTCCTGGTGGTAAGCTGGGGGGGTACCGAGGGTTCAATTAAAACAGCAATACGGGAAATGCAAAGAGTGGGAAAAAGCATAAGCCATGCACACTTTAATCATATAATGCCCCTGCCAAGAAATACGGGAAAAATCCTGGGAAGCTACAAAAAAGTTGTTGTGTGCGAACTTAATGAAGGGCAATTTATTAAATATCTGCGTATTGAGCACCCTGGGATAAAATATCTGCAATACAATAAAATTCAGGGCCTGCCATTTTTCACAGATGAGCTTATTGATAAGTTTAACCAGTTAATCGAGGAGGATCAGTCATGATCAATAACCGTATATCACCTTCGGAAATATCGCTTACAAAAAAAGATTTTATGAGCGACCAAATGGTAAAATGGTGTCCCGGCTGCGGAGCACATGCCATATTGAAAGCGGTTGAAAATGTCTTTCCGGAAATTGGATACAAAAAGGAAAATTTCATGTTTGTTTCCGGGATAGGATGCTCATCCCGTTTCCCATACTATTTAAACACTTACGGAATCCATGGTATACATGGAAGAGCTGCTGCCATTGCCACCGGTGTTAAAGTTTCCAACCCCGGACTGAGTGTGTGGATAGCTACTGGTGACGGTGATTCAATGGCAATTGGAGGAAACCATTTTATACATGTGATAAGAAGGAATTTGGATGTAAATATCCTTTTATTCAATAACCGGATATATGGCCTTACCAAGGGGCAATACTCACCGACCACACCAATAGGCAGTATTACAAAAACATCCCCCCATGGCACAATTGAACATCCATTTGTCACTGCGGGTCTTGTAATGGGGGCTCAGGGTACATTTTTTGCACGGGTCCTTGATTCAGATATAAAAATGATGTCAGAGGTTATGTCTGAAGCTGCAAGGCATGACGGAACATCAGTTGTGGAAATACTGCAAAATTGCATAATTTTTGCAGATAAAGCACACTCCCTTGTTACAGACAGGGAACTCAAGGAGGACTACCAGGTGCATCTGAAGCATGGTGAGCCTATGCTTTATGGCAAGAACAGGGAAAAAGGCATACAACTCAAGGGAACCAAACTACAGGGTGTGGTTGTCGGACTTAATGGAGTTGAAATGGAAGATATACTTATACATGATCAGTACGAAAAAAATCCCGGTATCCACCGCATGCTCGGCAAAATGGAGCCGCCCGATCTTCCGATGGCACTGGGAGTAATAAGATCAGCAGAATATGAAACATATGATGATATGGTTGAAATACAGGTTGAGTCAGCTAAAGAGACCTCGGAAATTAAATGCATGGATGACCTTCTTAACAGCGAAGAGACCTTTGAAATCAAATAGGAACGATCTCCGAATATTGATCACGGTCTTATGCTGCTCCTTATTGTTTTATTCCTGCCTCCACAAGAGGACCGGGACATTAAACAAAAACAATGCAGACATGATGATTACCACCCTGGCCAAAGGAAGCTATTGCCCGATTGAACCGGGCAAAGACATTGTTATCAGCTCAAATGATAAATGGGTAAGGGTTTGGGATTCAATTCACAAGGACACCTGTCCGCGTCCCTCACTCCCTGAAGTTGATTTTAACCACCAGACTGTTCTGGCTTCTTTTATGGGAACCAGGCCAACTGGAGGGTACAGCATTGAAATACACCAGGTAAAAAAAGAAGGTGAGAAAATTGTGGCTACTATAAAAACACAATCTCCTGAACCGGGTGAAATGGTTACCATGGCAATAACCCGGCCTTTTCATGTTGTAATGGTGGATGTAGCGGACAAAGAGATTGAATTTAAAAGAAAATAATCTGTCTGCAAACAGCAACCTGCCCAATTATTACAGGGCATACCGGTATTCTTATGCAGTGGATAATTTTTTAAGTTTTTTTAAGTTTTAAATAGACCTGATTATTAACCCGGACTGTTTGTGATTAAGTAAATAAGGCTGTCCGGTTACAGGATTTTTTGGCATACTATTTGGTCTGCCATTATTAAATAATTAAAAGCTTCCACCTTGATTCAAAAAAGTATTATTTATTTATATATTAATATTTATTTTAATATAATACCCAACAAATGAAAGCCTTAAAAAATGCAATGCCGGGTATGTGTCAAATTATACGGACTGGAGTATTTCTGGCTTTTATTTTATTACTCTCCGGCAATGATTTGATGGCTCAGGGTTTCGGGCGTACAAAACCCGGATACAAAACATTCAATTTCGAAGTTTACAAAACTCCTAATTTCGAAATATACCACTATTTTGAAGACGACTCTGTGCTTCATGAGATAGCCCAGATGAGTGAAAAGTGGTATTACAGGCATGCCCGGGTGCTTAATGATACAATAAAGGAGCTCAACCCCCTTATTATTTATGAAAATCATCCGGACTTTCAGCAAACCACTGCTATCAGCAGTATGATTGGAATTGGTACAGGCGGAGTGACAGAATCACTAAAAAACAGGGTTATCATGCCTGTTCTGGAGACAAACGCCCAGACAGACCATGTACTTGGTCACGAACTGGTACATGCCTTCCAGTTTAACCAGCTCCTGAGAGGAGATACACTTAATAATTACTCACTCAGGGATATCCCCTTATGGATGATCGAGGGCATGGCAGAGTATCTGTCCATAGGCAGCATAGATGCAAATACAGCCATGTGGATGCGTGATGCAATTATTAATGACGATTTCCCAACCTTGAAAGAGATGTCCCGCGGATTTACATATTTTCCATACAGGTGGGGTCATGCTTTCTGGGCTTTTGTCGGAAGGACATGGGGAGACGATATGATCAACCCCCTGTTTCTTGCAACAGCAAGAGTTGGATATGAAAGGGCAATTGAGAATATGCTGGGAATGAAGGCCAGCGAATTTTCAGAGCTCTGGAAAAATTCCTACAAGATGCACTATGAGGAGTTGCTGAAAAACACGGACAGTGAAATGTCCGGCACAAAACTAATTTTCGGTGAAACTGCAGGTAACATGAATGTGTCGCCATCCATCAGTCCAAGTGGTGAATATGTAGCTTTTTTTTCGGAAAAAAATGTTTTCACCCTGGATCTTTTCATAGCCAGCACAAAAGACGGTAAAGTCCACAGATCATTGACAAGCTCATCACGGGATTCGGACATAGATGGTTATAATTTTCTTGAATCCATTGGCACATGGTCACCTGACAGCCGTTATTTTGCATATGTTGCAGAAAAGAAAGGCAAGAGCCACATCCTTATAGCGGACATAGACCGCCCTAGAAGAACCAGGGAGATAGCAATTCCGGGAGTTCCCTTTGTAAATAATCCCTCATGGTCACCCGATGGCAGATACCTGGTAATGACAGGCCTTGTCAGGGGCAGAAACAACCTCTATATCTATGACATGGAGACCAGGGAAGTGAGTCAGCTGACAAACGACAGGTATTCATACGTACACCCCTCCTGGTCACCCGATGGCCGGCATATAGTGTTTGCAACTGACAGAAAGCAGCCCGGTGACGATACAAAAGCTGTAAGCTATAAGTTCAACATAGGGCTTATTGATATTCAAAATAATAATGAGCTTAGGGTACTGCCTTTGTTCAGAGGTGCAGATAACGTCAACCCGGTTTTTTCAGCAGATGGTGAATCAATCTTTTTTCTTTCAAACAGTGATGGATTCAGAAACCTTTACAGATATAAACTGGATAACAGTAATTTGTACCGAACAACAAATTATCCGACAGGAATAAGCGGTATAACCTCCCTCTCACCGGCCATAAGTATTGCCAGAGAAACAGGCATGCTTGTATATTCATATTACATGAATGGAAATCATACCATCTATTCGGCATTTCAGGAAGATTTCAATGAAGAGCCGGTTGATCCTGAAAAGGTTGACATGCTTGCAGCTACACTTGCACCTTTTCAACGTGTTGCTGTTAACATTGTGGACAGGCACATTGCAGACAATGAAAAATTTATTAAGTACCCTTCCGATTCATTTACAGTGGAGCAGTATAAACCCAGGTTTCAACTTGATTATATCGGTAACACAGGCGGTGTAGGAGTTTCAGTAAACACCTATTACGGAACAGGAATGGCAGGGGGAGTGAATATGCTTTTTTCTGATATGCTCGGTGATAATAGCCTCTTTGCAGCTGTTGCTGTGAACGGTGAAATTTATGATTTTGGGGGCATGGTATCCTACCTGAACCAGAAAAGGAAAATTAACTGGGGAGGGACTATTTCACACATTCCTTACCGCTCTGCATCGATTGGGATGGAGCCGGATACATTATGGTTAAATGATCAGGAATTTATACCGGGTATTAACTATAAGCTATATAATATCAGAACCTTTGAAGACCAGGCCGCCCTGTTTGCATATTATCCATTCTCCACCTCCAGGAGAATGGAGATCGGAGGTTCATTTGCACGTTACTATTACAGAATAGATGCTTTTAATAATTTTTACGATAATTTCGGAAGATACATGGGAGAATCAATAGACCGGAACCTCGATGCCCCGTCCGGTTTTAACCTGGGTAAAACAACCCTGGCCTATGTTGGAGACAATTCATATTTTGGAATGGCTTCACCCATGAGGGGGCACAGGTACCGGATACAGGGAGAAAAATATTTTGGCAGACTTGAGTTTTATCAGTTCCTGGCTGACTACAGGCAATACTATTTCCAAAATCCTCTGAGTTTTGCATTCAGATTATATCATAGTGGCCGCTACGGGCCAACTGCCCAGAATAACCTATTTTATCCTATGTACCTTGGTTATCCCGGCCTGGTAAGAGGATACGGCTCACAACAGTTTTATCAGCTTCATTCATTCCAGAATACCGATTTCTCAATTAATGAACTGATTGGTACAAGGATGGCACTTGCAAATTTTGAAGTCAGGCTGCCATTTACCGGTCCCGAACAGCTGGCAGTTATAAAATCAGGATTCCTTTTTACCGAATTGGCACTGTTTTTGGATGCCGGTGTCGCATGGACCAGTACAACGAGGCCAACCCTCGATATCAAGGATATGTCAGCAGATACAAGGTTCCCGGTATTCAGCACAGGATTATCTCTCAGGGTCAATCTTTTCGGAGCAATGATAATTGAGCCATACTATGCTTTTCCCTTCCAGAGAGAAGGGATAAAAGGAGGAATCCTTGGTGTTAACTTTATTCCCGGCTGGTAGTCCTTTATTCTCCCAGTAGCTCCATTACAGGTTCTCCGGTGGCAAACGGGGGCGCCGGAATATTCAACAAACGGGATATTGTAGGTGCAATATCAGTCACACTAACCTTCCTGTTTATGCTTTTATTTTCCGTATTCCAGCCATAAAAAACCAGGGGTACATGCTGATCATATGAAATAAGCTTTAGCTGATCATCAATAAAGCTTCTTTCATACCAACCCTGCTGTAAATAAATCATTACATCACCGGAACGCATCGGATGATAGCCTGCCTGGATTCTTGCAGATATTCCATCTCTGAAATAGTTTCTTGATAGTACATCATCGGTCACACTTCCTGCAATTCCGGTAAACTGGTTTAAAAACCTGGATACCCTGCCCTGTATTTCACTAAATGGTATATTATTATCTTCAATAAACTTGTGATTCAGGTAAATCATACCTGCATTATAGTGACTAATCCAGTCTCCCGGACCATAAAAAATATTAAGATAACTTCTAAGCAACGATATGGCCATAGCCGGGCTGAAGGTTCCACCAGGTATCCTGGCATATTCATTGTATGATGATGGATAAGAAACAGCAGAATCAGATGTCAGAAAAACAAGAACCTGGGATTTTCCGTAATGTCTGTCAAGAAAATCCAGAAAATAAGCTATATCTTCATCAAGCCTTAAATAGGCATCCTGAAGCTCCGGTGAAAAGGTCCCATACTGGCTGTCTATTTCACCGGTAGCTGAAAAACCTATATTAAGCATATCAGTATGGCTACCTGCACCAAGTTTTTCATTAATAATAAGGCTTATGGCAAAATCCTTTGTAATGGTATTGCTGTAAGGAGTGGCCCTGATTAGTCCGTAATCTTCTTTCCTTCGGCTAAGCCGTTTAAAATTATAACTGAAAGGTTGATCGTCCTTACCCTTGTTTATGCCGAAATATGAAGAAGCCTCCAGCAGTGGTTCCCATGTGCGATCCAGGTAAGTATCGGGAAGCCTGACTGAATTAAACTCAGTTACCCATTCAGGCAGGGAATCAAGATAAAAACTACTGCTCATCCATAAGCCGTTAGTATCATCAAACCACCATGCTGCATTAGCTGAAAAGCCACCTGACAGTACAGCGGCACCATCATTCATGGCCACTGAATATACCCGGGATTTGAAATTGCTTGCCTTTCGGAGTTCATCACCAACGGTAGAATTTAACATTCCCGAAGGTGATCTCCTGCCATTCACAAATGAACCGCCTATGGCAGCTGCATCCTGATCAACTGTAGCGGACCGGATATCATTTTTACCCCTGTCATACCAGTGATCGGCTATTATACCATGGGAAGAGGGATTTGCGCCCGTAAAGATAGTAGCATAACCGGGAGATGATTGATTGATAAGATAATCATACCTCAAATTATTAAAGGTGCTGCCTTCAGTAACGAGCCTTTTGAATCCGTCATCGCCAAACATGTTCCACATCCGCGTAATATAGTCATAACGCATTTTATCTACCACAATGCCAACAACAAGATCCGGGCCAGGGGACAAAGGAAAGGTGCCGGCACATATGGGCCGGGTAAATAAGGAGCAACTTAAAAAGCACAAAAAGGCAACTTTCACAAATGGATTGAAGAGGTTTTTAATAAACATATTAAATTTAAGTTTTTATTTATCTTAAGATATACAAATTTCGATTCACTAAAGATCGGAAATAATAATTTGCCTGCTGGTAAAGTCACCGCCAATCTTCATAACAACCATATATAGACCGGGTTTGACATCTTCAATATTAAAGGTCATCAAAGCATCACCCTGTTCAATCCTTCCTTCAAATAGCAGCTTAACCTTACGTCCTGCGGAGTCATAGAGACTAATACGGGCAAAACCTGCAGCGGCAAGAAAAATTTCCAAATTGATTATTTCACCTGCAGGCACCGGAAAAACATTTAGGACGGGTTCATTGTTGATGACAGGGTTCGTTGAACTTGTATCAAGAGGAACCAATTCGGCATCAAGCCTCAGGAGGTCGCGATTTTGCACTGTGTATCCCTTTACTGTTTTACTATAATACCCACGGCCCGAAAACTTCAAATCATAGGTTCCCTGCTCAATAAGTCTGAAATATGTTCCATTTAGTGAATCCGTATTTATAAATGAATTATCAGTATCATGTGACAGCAACTCAACTTTAGCCAAAACAGGTTCTCCCGTATTAGCATCCGTTACTTTTCCTCTTATTCCAAACATTGCCTGCTCCATAAAATTCAACAAAGACCTCCGGTTATATTCCCAGTAACCGGACAGTGTTTCAGGAGGGGGATGCTTTTTATTGCTTATCTCCATTGTCACTTCTCTGCCGGAAGCAAAATATGTAACAAAGTCCTGCCTCCCTCCCGATATTGGATACCATTGATAGCCATTTGTAACACCTCCCAGAAACGTCATGTAGCCTTGCGGACTATAATGCATGGCAGTGTCGGCATATTCCCGGCAAATATATTCAAACCACCCGTCATCGGGATGTCTTCTTTCCCAAAAATCCCACGGATAATTAATTACTTCCTGGCCTCCATGTATATTGGCAGACAGGACAAACTGATTTTCATTCATAA
>SLPB01000054.1 GCA_007132225.1 Bacteroidales bacterium
GTAAAATTAATCGTTTATTTTTAAAATCCCTTTTATATGAAAGGCAATAGAGTAAACAGTATTGATGATCTGATGCTGTCTTTTAAAAGAATACGAGATATGGGGGAGGGTTTTATTACTAATTTTTTTCTAAATCCTTTTGTTGCCTCTATCTGGATAAAACATCATTTAATTACAAAAGTGAGTATGAATAAAACTGACTTCTTTCAGAGAAGCGACCATAATTTTAAGCATATTTACTATTGTTCTGCCTCGAAGAACGCACTGAGTTCAGATCTTTATGATTTTATGAAAAAAAACAAAGATGATCTGTTTGTGATTGATATTATTGGCAGTACTGTTAGCACCAATGAAGTTGCCGATTTATTTCTTTCTAATGGATTCAATAGTTATACTTCCCTTGTCAGAATGACCAGGAAACCACCTGAATCCTCAATAACTGCAGATATAGATAATGGAATCATGGAAGCCAGGGAATCAGATATAGTGCATGTAAATAAACTACTTACCAGTTATTTTGACTTGTATTCTGAGCAGTTACCACATATTGATGAACTGGAAGCCTGGAGGGCGAAGGGAAATATTCTAGTATATAAAAGCCAGAATATCAGTAAAGGATTCATTATTTTTGAAGATTTTGGATATTCTTCCTATTTAAGGTATTGGTTTGTAAATCCCCACTACCGGAACCAGAAAGTTGGATCTAAGCTTATGAGCTCTTTTTTCTTTAGAACCCAAAAATCCACCAGGCAATTATTCTGGGTTAACCGTGAAAATCACAACGCAATAAAACGTTACCTGCACTATGGTTTTTTACCTGAGGATTTGGTTGATCTTATATTAATTAACAAACAAATACAGTATGAAAAAAGAAATAATTAAGATACTGGAAGAGCTACGCCCTGAATTTGATTTTAACGAGTCAGTAAACTTCATTGAAGAGGGTATGCTGGATTCATTTGATGTGGTCAGACTGGTCGGTGAACTGGATAGCAGATTCGGTATATCAATTGACGGAACTGATATTATCCCTGAGAACTTTAAAGATGTTGATAAGATTATCGAATTATTAACTAAAAATGGGGTTAAATCATGAATTTAAAATTTCAAAACAAAAAAATTTCAGGAATCCTTACAATTATGCCAAAAAATGAGGTAAAGTTCGAAGATGGAATCCATAATTATAGTTTCTCTGTTGCAAAATCCATGAAACTTAAACTGGTCATGGGATATAATTCCACCAGGATTGTAGAAGATGGTGTTTGCATATCTGACCTATGTACTCATGGATTGAATTATTTATTTGAGAAGAAGCTTCTGAACAAAGATGAGATTGATGCACTGATACTGGTAACCCAATCTCCGGATTATTTTTTACCTCCCACAAGCAGCGTCATTCAAGGTAATTTAGGCCTGAAAAGGGATATGCTCGCCATGGATATAAATCAGGGATGTGCAGGATTTCTTATGGGATTATTTCAATCCTTCCAGTTGCTCGAACAGGAAGAGATCAACAAGGTGGTTTTACTGAATGCAGATGTATTAAGTCGAAAAGTGTCGAAAAGAGACAGAAACAGCAATCCTCTCATTGGTGATGCCGCTTCCGTAACCATTGTTGAGAAGTCGGAAACGCCAAATACTATTTATGGCAATATCAGGATGGATGGTTCGGGATCCGATGTTCTTATGATCCCTGCCGGAGGTTTCCGGGCACCATCAACAAGTGAAACATCCAAAATGACAGAAGATGCTGCCGGTAATTTCAGGGCCTTGGATCATCTTGTTATGAAAGGAGATGAAGTGTTTAATTTTGTCCAGCGTGAAGTGCCTCCATTAATAGAAGATTTGTTGATAAAAGCAAATCAAAAGAAAGAAGATGTGGATTATTTTATGTGCCATCAGCCCAATAAGTTTATGTTGCAAAAACTAGCCGATAAACTGGGTATTCCCCGTGAAAAGATGCCTTCCAATATCGTGGAGAATTTCGGTAATGCCAGTGGGGTTTCAATTCCGACTGCAATCACGTATAATTTGGGAGAGAGGTTATTAAATGATTCATTCAATATTTGTTTTGCCGGTTTTGGGGTAGGTCTCACATGGGCTTCATTACTAATGGAAATGAGCAACCTCAGGTTTTGTGAAATAATTGAATTTTAAAATTAAAATCTTGGCTATGGAGAATTTCAAATCACAAATCGCATTGATCCTTGAAGTCGAAAGTGTTGATCTAAATGATGAGCTTGAATCTTTTGAATTCTGGGATTCTTTAACAGTACTATCGATCATAGCATTAGCTTCTGAAGCTTATAAAGTCGAAATAACAGCAGATGATGTTAAAAAATCAAAAACTATTGTAGGTCTTTGGGATCTGATTAAATCAAGAATGTAAAACTAAAACATCAGTAATTATGACAAAGATAGTAATAATTGGCTCAGGTGGCCTGGCATCTGATATAACCACATGTTTTGAAGGCACCTCATCAAAGCATTACCAGGATTTGCAAATCAAGGGCTATATTGATTATGATTATAATATTGACAAATACTGGAAACGATATAATTTTGATAACCCGGTATTAGACGATATTGATAACTATAGCTTACAGGATGACGAATACTTTGTTCTTGGCATTGCGGATGTCAAATTCAGAAATATGATGATAAATAAGATAAAGGAAAAGGGTGGTAAATTTATTAATCTTATTCACCCCAGAGCTATTGTTGACAAAAATTCTGTTCTCGGAACGGGTAATATAATTTTTCCGGATTGTTTTGTTGGAGCTAATGTTAAGATAGGTAATTTTAATATATGTACTCTTCAGTCAATAATCGGTCATGATTGCAGGGTGGGAAACAACAACATAATAGCAACTTCTGTAATATCCGGACATGTAAAAGTCGGAGATGATAATTTCTTTTCTCTCAGGTCTACTGTATTACCACGAATTACCCTTGGAAGCCGTAACATAATACAGGCAGGAATGATTGTGGATAAAGATGTCGCAGATGGTTCAGTGGTATTTCATCGTTTTAGGGAGAAGGTTACAGTAATTGCTCGTGAAACAAGCGCATAAGCAGTAAAAATGCCATGATTTTTAATAAAAGATTTTAATAATGAAATAAAAAACCATTTGTCAGTCTTCAGTCAGTCATGTTTGCTGGTTAGACTAAAATTTGATCCTTTATTGGCATCCTTGCTATAATAGTGTTATGGAGATTATTTTCATAAAAATCAGAAAATTCAGTAAATTAACTTAAACAGACTAAAATGAGACAATTAACCGGGTATTATAAAGAGGATTACGTAAATGAAGTAGTTTCACTCTTTAAAAAGTTCATGATGAATGTCAGAGAAATGAAACTGTCAAAGAATATAGATGGTATAACACACCGAAATGTTGTACCCTACACAACTTATGCTCCATGGGTAGACGATCTTGAATTTAATGAGATATATGAAGTCGTAAAAGAAAATACAATGGTTGATATTTATCGATTGTATGAACTATGGTCATTTATAAAAAGGAATAAGAAATTAAGTGGAAATATTCTCGAAGTAGGAGTTTGGCGAGGTGGTTCCGGCTGTATATTAGCTAAATCTGCTCAACTTTTTTCAGATTGTCAGGTTTATTTGGCTGATACTTTTTCAGGGGTTGTAAAAGCTTCGGAACATGATCCCATTTATAAGGGTGGCGAACATTCTGACACAGGAGTCGAAAT
Organism: Bacteroidales bacterium; assembly: GCA_007132225.1. Taxonomy (GTDB): domain Bacteria; phylum Bacteroidota; class Bacteroidia; order Bacteroidales; family PUMT01; genus PXAP01. Next base: position 3,721 of record SLPB01000054.1, read on the forward strand.
AGTAGAAAAGCTTATTAATAAATTAGACCTGAAAAATGTAAAATTACTAAACGGGGTATTTCCTGATGAGATAAATTTAACGGAAATCAAGAATCTTAAACTGAAGCTCTGTCATATTGATGTTGATACTTATCAGTCGGCTAAAGATATATTTTATTATATATGGCCTCATATGGTAAAAGGAGGGGCAGTAATTTTTGATGATTATGGGTTTATTGGTTGCGAAGGAGTAACAAAATTATGTAACGGGATTGATGAAAAAGATGCAACATTTATTTATAACTTAAATGGACATGCAATTTTTATCAAGTTATAGCCTGCATTAAATTATCTTTGAATTGTATTCTGCCAGAGATTAAGGGGCAGGGGTGATATCAGGATCATCACTCTCAGTGATCGGCTATTGCGAATTGAACTTCCCGGAGCTTGCAGTGCATGCACCATTGCTGATCGGGTTATGATGAAGTACCTGGAACACGTGATTATCAGCTATATATTTAAAGATATCATGCATAAAAACGTGGGGCTCTCGCTCCTTCCTCATGATTATTATCAGCGATAAGGAGCAGATTCAATAACATTTGAAAATGAAGCAAATCTGAACTTAGCAACCTTATTTAGGTATATGCCCAGGTAAGTTCCCCAAAAAAAAACAGTTTCTCTATGAAAGTGGCCATAATGCAACCTTATTTCTTTCCGTACATTGGATATTTCCAGCTTATCAATTCTATAGATATATTTGTTTTCCTGGATAATGTTAACTACATGAAAAAAAGTTGGATCAATAGAAACTATATATTATTAAACGGGCAAAAACACTTATTAACTATACCATGTCAGTCAGTAAGTCAAAACAAAGAAATCAATCTTATACAAGTTGATAATGAAAACAAGGCATACAAAAATATCCTGAAAACAATTGAGGTGGCATACCGTAAGAAAGCATCATATTACGATTCTGTATTTCCAATTATCAACAATTTAGTCTCCTCATATTCCGGGAATATAGCCGGGCTTTCTATGGAAAGTGTCGTATCAACTTGCAGATATTTAGGTATTAACACAAAATTTTTAGTCGCTTCAGAGGATTTATCAGAAAATACAGATCTGGGAAGGTCTGAGAGGATGATATCCATATGTAAAACACTCGGGGCAAATGAATTAATTAATGCTATAGGTGGAATAGATATATATGACAGGAAGGTTTTTGATGAACATGGCATACAGTTATCATTTATTCGAATGTCTAAAAATCTATCTTATTCACAAGGGAAAGATCAACCATTTATTTCAAACCTCTCGATAATTGATGTAATGATGTTTAATTCTACTAAAGAAATTAGTCAAATGTTAGAGAGTTGTGAGTTTTTATGAGAGATTTGATTTCAGCTTCCACATGAGTAACCGCAGGAGAGAATTTACTTGATTCAATGGCAATGCCCGCGATGGTCATGCGGGGCAAATGAATGTTGATAACTTTTTTTTGTGCATTATAGTGGCGGGGTGAGCCGCCCCTTCACTTTTATTGCAAACCGCGA
>SLPB01000003.1 GCA_007132225.1 Bacteroidales bacterium
AATGTCACATCTGATGATTATTGATCAATGAAAAATGGATTGCATGTGAGATCGACGAAGTCAAAATATTGTCATGGTAAGATCCATAAGACCAATGATTTAATATTAATATTTACTTATGAAACCCGCATCAGCCTTCGGCAGACAAATTGAATTATTGAGATCATTGAAATTAAAATATTTTAATTAAGGCATTATACTACAATAATATAGAGCTTTCATCTCTAAAATACATTAATTTTAAAAAGGAAAAGCTTTGTGAGAAAGCATTAAGATGTTATCTTTGCAATCGTTTAAAAAAAACAATCCAGGATGATTCAGTAGCTCAGTTGGTAGAGCACATCCCTTTTAAGGATGGGGTCCTGAGTTCGAGCCTCAGCTGAATCACCGCTACAGGCGAAGAGAAATCTTCGCCTGTTTTGCGTTTACAGACTGTATTTCCGTCTTGACCAAAACATAAGGATAATTCCAAACAGAAGAAATGTGGCGGCCATCAGAAAAGTAAAAGAAAACCCGGCTATCTCATAAATAAAAATACCAACAAGAGGCATAAATAATGCTCTCATCCCAGTGAGAGAAAGATGAATTGATTGATAATCACCGGCTTCATGTCTCTGACAAAAGTAAGCTGAACCAATACTCCAGGAAATAGCCATTGTTGCAATAAAAATACTGTTAAATAGAACACCGGTTAAAAGCAAATAGTAAATTTGAAGTCCGAAAACCTCAATGTAAGCAGGAAACAATAAAGTAAGAGGAAAAGATAGAAGATACATGGCAAGAGAACCGTAGGTTAACACCGCAAACTTACGAGGATCAGTATCGGCAAGCATTCTGCCAAAAACAGGAAGCAGGAATATAGCGATCAGATTATAAAAATTTTTATAAAAAGCCACACTTGAATAATTAAGTCCCACTGCCCTGTCATAGAATATCGTAATTACAGAGTTTGTGCCCATAAAGGCAAGTCCGTATAACATAAAACCTATCTGATAATGCAGGTAGGGTTTATTTGTTTTGAATATTCCGACCACCCTTTGCAAAGCACCTGCAAATATTCGCGGACTCAGGGTATTTAGAGACAAGTCATTTTCCTGATCAAAGCTGATAAGGGTGAGCATGTAAATAGAAGTAATACCAAGCATTGCAACTATAGGATAAGCCCAGGTGAAAGCATAAGGATCTTTATCCAGTAATAATCCAAAGGCAAATGTGGCTATAAGTGTTGTAATTTTTTTTGCAGAGGTGGCATAAGAATAAAGTTTTCCGAAATTGCTGGTTGAATAATTTTGCTTCAACAGAAAATTAATCGAGGGGAATATAACTGGTGAAGCCAGGTAATAAATAAAAAAAATAAGTAGAAAAATATAGTGATAAATTGTGTCTCCTCCCATATCACCTATATGGCGAGGGAAAAAGAGCAGCAATAAAAGGGGCAAGCGGGTAATAATAGCTATTCGTCTTAATAATCTTTTCTTCTTACTTACCCGGTGCAATACTTCATTAATAAAGATGGCCAGAATAAGCACCACCATACTGAATTGAAACAAAACTCCAACCTGGTAAGGAGTCCCTCCAAGGCTTTTTAAAAAAACAAATTCATTTAAAACAAGTATGCCGCTTATGACTCCCTCTATCAGGGAGTAGAAGAAATGAAGATGAAAGGTCTTTCTTTCCAGTTTACTTATATCTTTTAAGAAAATCATATAATTCGCAAAAGTAACTTTTAAAAAGAGATTAAATGAAGAGTCAGGGTAAGATAATACAAAATCACCGTTGTTATATTCCCGGCAACCTCCTGATTACAAGTTTTAAATCCAAATCATCCGGATAATGAATCTAATTCCAATAAAAAGAAATAAATTCCGTATCAAAAAAAATAAACAGTATAAATATTATTTTGTTCCGTCAGTACAATTCTTAGGTAGTAAGCGGTACATTGATTTAAGAATTAATCATTATATTTAAGCCTGTTTATTAAATCCGGAGATTATTTAAAAAGCAATTTTCCACTGAATACATCCAGCTCCTTTTAAACAAACGATATTAAAATTGAGAGATGTGACATAACTGATTAATGGAATAACTATTTTAATAATACAATTAACTGGCAATTAAATTGATTAAACTTCTGTACAACAATGAATGAAAGAAAAAACAAGATTATAGTTCCTTTGGATTTTCATGAGCAGTCAATGATAGCACTTGAGCAGACAAGTAGTATTGCAAAGTTCATGAATGCCGAAATAATCATTTTATATATAATTGAGTCGACCGATATTATTTCTGCAATGTTCCGTAAAGAAGAGCAGACTAAAAAAATATATGATGAAGTTAAGAAAAAGCTGGAGGAGCTTGCTGCTGAAACTTCTGAAAAATATAAAATGCCTGTATCCGTGCGGATTGAAAAAGGGAAGGTGTATGAAAAAATTTTACAAGTTGCAGATGAAGTGAATGCCCGCTTCATCATTATGGGGAAAAACGATGCGGATGAAGGGTTTCAAAGGTTTATAGGATCCAACACCAACCATGTTATAAGCAGTGCCAATTGCCCGGTAATTACAATAAAAGGTAAGGATCATAATCTTGGAGTGAAAAACATAGTCCTTCCGCTTGATCTCACCAAAAAAACCCGTGAAAAGGTTTTTAATGCCGTCTCTTTTGGAATGCACTATAATTCAGCCATATGGATGGTGTCGGTATTAACCGGCGGTGTAAGTCTGACCAGGAGCCGGATCTATGCGAAAATGAAGAGAGAAAAAAAAATGATAGAGGAAAACGGTATCCCCTGTAGCGTAAAACTTTTCAAGAAATCAGACATACCCGATTATGAATTAATCATACAATATGCTTTGGATATAGATGCAGATCTTATAATGGTAATGACCCACCAGGAGTCGGACTGGAGAGACCATTATATAGGCACATTTGCACATGAAATAATTAACCGGTCGGATATACCTGTTATGACAATGATCCCCAGTGATCCAAAAAAAGGTAAGAAAATTGTCAAGACTTTTGTTGATCCATTTGGCATATTTGGAAAAAAGAGTAAATCATGACTCCGAATATTAGAGAAAAGAAACTAAACAGATATTTACGGATCAGGCAACAGCTCTCAGAGCTTCTGCCAAAAACCGATGATAAACTTGCCAGAATGGCAACTATTATAGCCTTGCTACATCATAAAATGGATAATTTTTTCTGGACCGGGTATTATTTTTTACGGGATAACAAGCTTGTTGTTGGGCCGTACCAGGGACCTGTAGCGTGCCAGGAACTGGAATACGGGAGTGGTGTTTGCTGGGCCTCGGTTAGCAGGAATGAAACTTTAGTAGTGGAAAATGTTAATGAATTTCCGGGACATGTTGCATGTGATTCCCGATCAAAGTCGGAAATAGTAGTGCCTGTAAGAAATCATAATGGAGAGATCGTTGCTGTGCTAGATGTTGACAGCTCAGTTTATGCTAACTTCGATAAGACCGATGCAGCCGGACTTGAAAATATAGCCGACATGATTTTTAAGGAATGATTCAGCTCAGACCGAAGGCCCTGCATCCTTCTGGTTTATCTTAAAGACCCGCGTCCTTCATGCACGGTCATCTCCTTGCGGAGCTCCACTCCTACTTTCCTTTTCTCCATCTCCTGAATGCACTACCATCGGGTATCCTTCCCAGTAAGGTTCGTCTTGTGGGAAATGCTCCTTCATTTACATATCGGACATCCTCAACCGAATAAAAAGCCCTGGGATTATACTCCTTTATGATACCCACAACCTTCTTCATCTCATTCCTGTGGATTATTGTATAAATAATATTCACGTCACTCTTACTGCCCCTGGCATCAACACTGGTGATACCGAATCCCATAGTATTAAGTGTGGTAATCAGTTTATCTGCTGGCTTCTGGGTTATCACACGCACAATCATTACCCCCAGTGCAATCTTTTCTTCCAATTGCATACCTACATAATTACCGGCGGCGAAACCACCGGCATAGGCTACGAAATTAACATAATTGTCAAGGTTTTGCATTATGCTTGAGATGGCAAGCAACCAGATAAAAACTTCAAAAAACCCGAGTATTGGTGCAACATACTTTCTCCCCTTGGAAACAAATATGATACGCAATGTACCAATTGAAACATCCAGCACTCGTGAGAGAAAAATAAGGAGGGGTAAAATCAGGTAATTAAAAATATCCGAATTAATAAATGAAGCGTCCATTGTAAATTAGCTTTTATTTATAAATATACTAGGTGGTAAGATAAGATATTTCCAGTTGAAGTATCGTATGTAAATAAGTACTGTAAAAATACAGTAAAAATAATTTGGAAATCATCAGTTTCGATTTTACCTTGTCAGCAGAAACTGCATTATAGACTTTTTTTTCGCAAAAGCTGCAATAGGAAATTGACGCAATGATCTGCAATACAATAAAAAACATACTTATTTATAATTAAAAATTATATAGAATAGATTTACTTATAATCCCCGTATTGAATTAGCCTGATAAATACCAATCAATTGACCGGAAGCCTGCGTTAAAAGGTGGCCGGGAGGAAGAGTTTTGTCTTCCGGGTCATAATGACTTATCAGTAATGGCTCTGGTATACTGAAATACGGAATTGAAATGAATTAATTGGCTTTAAAAAATACGGGATTGAAATGAATTAATTGGCTTTAAAAAATACGGAATTGAAATGAATTAATTGGTTTTAAAAAATACGGAATTGAAATGAATTAATTGGCTTTAAAAAATACGGAATTGAAATGAATTAATTGGCTTTAAAAAATACGGAATTGAAATGAATTAATTGGTTTTAAAAAATGATTTTAAATTTAAAACAGTATAAATGGAAAAACTTTTACGCTATTTTTTAATTATTGGATTGGTGATGCTGGCAGCCCCTGCACTCTATTCACAGACTACGCCTGTTGCACCGGTCGGCAGCGGTGAATCTCATAACCCATACCTGATATATACCCTTGGAGAACTATACTGGATTTCCCGGAATCCTGAAGAATCTATCGGTAAATATTACCAGCAGATGGCAGATATCGACGCCTCCGCAACTGTTAACTGGAACGGTGGCCAGGGGTGGGAGCCGATAGGAAATAATGATAACCCATTTTATGGAAGATACGACGGACAGGGATATACCATTTCCGGTCTCTACATTAACCGCCAGGAGAACCATCAGGGCCTGTTCG
>SLPB01000113.1 GCA_007132225.1 Bacteroidales bacterium
GCTGTCAGTTCGATATTGTTTTGATAAACAATATTCTGCGCAATCAGTGCTTTTATTTTCGCAACAGCCGCGTTGCCGGAAATCAGCCTACTCTCAATCAGCCTGTCAAAAATCCATAACATGCCATGGTAGGGTATTGAATTTCTTTTGGAATAATTTCTTAAAGCTTTATCGCTGCTAAGAATCAAAGCATCAATTTTTTTGGCCAGGAAAACCACTGATTTATCACTTTCAGATAATGATCTGGGAAAACTTGTACCGGCAATAATATCCCGTTCTTCAGGTAATATATTGTGAATCTGCAATCTGCCATCCGCACTATATGCAGTCAGTAGATCTTGCTGGGATGAGTATAATTCATTAAATACATCTAAAGAGGTATTTACCTCCAAATGAAGATTAAAAAAACTAGATAAAAGATCAAGCTCAATTAAATCAATAAAAATACAGGCATCAGTTACTGCAACTTTCATTCTGGAATTAAGCTTTTAGTACGGAACTCAGCAAGTTTCTGATTTTTTAGCGATGCAGCTTTGCTCATTGAAATGATTTCCTCTGAAAGAGCCCTGAACAGAAGCTGATCAAAGCGACTTGAGGTTTCTTTTCCAGCAAATTCATATGGTTCCTGAACTTTCCAGTTTAACTGCCTGATAAGAAAGAAAAGATTAGCCATATAGTTAGCTGAAATTATCCCAAGGTCTTTGCATCTGTATATAATAGCCTGAATTGAAATTCCGTATTTCTGCTTAAGCAATCCCAGTTCCTGTAATGAAATTTTACTCCGTTTTTTTCCTAATTCTTTTGACAATAATCTTTTGGGCAACAACATTGCTCCCGCGAACCGGTGACAATATTTTTCTGCAAGATTTTCATGTAAGCCGGTTAAAGGAAGTAAAAGGTGGCCTAATTCATGAAATGCGGTGAACCTCTTTCTGTCAACAGATTTAAGTTTTGCGGAATTCAACACAATAACAGGTATATTCCTTCCGCTGATAAATGAAAACAACCCATCAAACTGATCATCTGCATCTACCTCCAACACCTTAATATTATTATTTTCCAGTAATTCTAAAACATTAGCAATTGGTTCTTCACCCAAATGCCAATTTTTTCTTACTTTTTCGGAAAAATCCTCAATTTCCTCCACCGAACCAATTTCTTTGATTCCTTTTAGTGGGTTGACAAATCTATTTTTTATGCCGAGGATCTCCTCTATTTCAATATAGCGTGATAAAACATCTTTGCATATTTCAAGAATACGATTTTTCTCCTTGACGGTCAGTTTTGACATCTTCCTGAACTCAACAGGATCCAATTCAATAGTTATTTCTCGTGAAAAGAAATCAGGTCGCACGTCAAGTGCATCGCAAAGCAATCCAATCATCTCGCTATCAGGCTGTGCTTCACCCTTCTCATATTTATGCAGCGCCTGACGACTGATCCGGTTTCCAATCTTATCGGCAAGGGCTTGTAATGATAATCCATTCATCATTCTGGCCGATCGTAGCCTGTCTGCAAAGGTTTTATTCATCATTTCACGGTTTATTGTATATAAACAAATTTATGTTGACAAACTTACTATTTATATAAAAAGAAGAATTGTAAGAAATTTTTTATAAAATTTATTTTCAACACAATATGTTAATAAATTACATATGACGAGTTGACATATATAACGTTTATGGTACTATTATTGTTGTTCTTTTGTAAACTATCTGTTCTTGATCAGATAAAAAAAAGCCAGGCTTAGAAAAGTGCATAAGCCTGACTTAATTGGTAAATGCTCTAGAATATACAATTCAAATGTATGGCATTATTAATTAACCCAAAAAGGGTAAATGTAAATATCAGGAAATAGCTGTGATCAACACCTGGTTTTCAAGAACGACTTAAAAACGTTATCAAATATAGACCTAAGTGTTATAGAAACGAGCCTTCGCCTGACACCGCGCTCAACAATCTCTAATTACCGGTCGGCGGTGTTAATGGTGCCTATGATAAAAAGGTTCTCAGGAATAATTGGTTTTTCAGGATCATTGCTTTTCAGAGGCAAAGTAAACTTAGCCCTGAAATAAGTCTGACCACAATCTCAAACCTCTCCACATGTATTTTTCTGCAAAAGTTATCAGCTCCGGTTTTTTTTATCCAATAAATATCTTCCCGCCATTACCGCCCTATCTCAAAATAGTTTATTAAATTGCATTTACTATCACTATTTTTGAGGTATGTATTATCGAAGAAAAATACTACTCTCCATTCTTCAAGTATTTGACAACAAGCTGGAAAAGATCAGATTGCAAAAACTATTACTGCTTTACACTAAAAAGCAATCTATTCCAGCTTATCAGTTTGTACCATACAAATACGGTTGCTTCTCATTTCAGGCAAATGCAGACCTTTCAACACTGGCAAAATATGGCCAGGTTACTGACGATGGAAAACACTGGAATAAGTCCGACACAACCAATTATATCCAGGAATTAAAAGACCCCGACAGAAAGCTCGTAAAAAACATTAAGCGATTATACGGTGATAAATCAAATAATGAACTAATCCGTGCGACTTATATAAAATTTCCTTATCTCGCCATCAATAGTTTTATTGCACCTGAAATCTTAACCAAGAAGGAATATCAGGCAGTAGTCGAGAAAAAACCCCTTAACAAAAACAATGTTTTATATACAATAGGTTACGAGGGAATTAGCCTGGAAGGGTATTTAAACAAATTAATAATCAACGACATCAAAGTACTGTGCGATGTACGGAAGAATTCACTGAGCATGAAATATGGTTTCAGCAAATCTCAATTAAGGAATGCATGTGAAGATGTAGGCATCATGTACTCTCATTTTCCTGATTTAGGAATCGAATCCAATAAACGACAAAAACTGAACAGTCAATCAGATTACGATAAGCTATTCAAACAATATTGCGAACAGGTTCTGGAAAAGGCAACTCTTCGTCAGAAACAAATCCTTGATTTATTGAAATCAAGAAAACGTGTTGCCCTAACCTGTTTTGAAGCAAATGTTAATCAATGTCACCGTAAGCATTTGGCTGAATCAATAACCCGGCTTCAAGGTTTTAAATACCAACTAAAACATATATGATATGGCATTGACTAAGATACTGATTACAGTCAAAACATATCCCACAATATCAACAAAATACGACGAGCTAGTTTGCACGGCCGGTTTCCGGGAGGATGGTTTCTGGATAAGATTATACCCCATACAGTTCCGGAAAAGACCTTACGCTGAGCAATATAAGAAATACCAGTGGATTGAACTTGATATTATTAAAAACACAAAAGACATAAGGCCTGAGAGCTTTCGGCCGGTTTCGCACGATACCCCAATTCAAATAGTTGGGTCTATCCCACCGGACGGGAACACATGGGACGAAAGAAGAAAGATTGTCCTGAGAAATGTTTACACCAATTTATCCTCCCTGATCACATAAGCAAAAATTAACTGTAAATAACCTTATAACGCATCAAAAATGGAAGTATCAACAATTTTATCCCACATTGACAGCGGCCACATGGCATTACCGGAGTTTCAAAGAGGCTATGTCTGGAATCGCGATCAGGTTCGCAGCTTTTTCGATTCATTATACCGCCGCCATCCGGTCGGAAGCCTTCTGGTTTGGGCAACTGAGTCCAAAACAGCAGTACACCGTGGAGATTTAAATCTTGCAGCCGGTATAGTAAAATTACTTCTCGATGGCCAGCAACGAATAACCTCACTTTATGGAGTTGTCCGGGGGCATCCACCAAAATTTTTTGAAGGGAACCATCAGGCATTTACCGGCTTGTACTTCAATCTTGAGACCGAACAGTTTATGTTTTATATGCCACTGAAAATGCAAGATGATCCGCTATGGGTGAATGTAAGTGAACTAATGAAGAAAGGAAATGATGGAGTTGGATACTTTATTCAAAAATTATCAGGAAACCCACAATATCAGGAAAGAACAAGCACATATTTCGGAAGGTTATCCAAACTGCTTGGTATTAAAGATGTAAAATTCAATATTGAAGATGTAACCGGAGAAGATAAAACCATTGATGTGGTGGTTGAAATCTTCAATAAAGTTAACAGCGGAGGCACAAAACTTTCTAAAGGCGATCTGGCCCTGGCCAAGATTTGCGCCGAATGGCCGGAGGCACGCGAAGAAATGAAAGAGAAGATTCAGATATGGAAAAATGAAAATTACAATTTCAATCTTGACTGGTTATTGAGATCGGTGAATACAGTCCTTACCGGCGAAGCTAAATTTCAATATCTTCATGACAAAACATCAGATGAAATAAGCGATGCATTAAAAAGAGCAACCAGGCATATCGAAAAATGCCTGAATCTGATTGCCGGAAAATTAGGCCTTGATCACGACCAGGTATTGTTTGGACGGTTTGCATTCCCGGTAATGGTTAGATATCTTGACAAAACCAATGGCCTCCTGAGCGAAAGAGAGCGCGATAAACTATTGTTCTGGTATGTGCAGGCAGGTATGTGGGGCAGGTTTTCAACATCCACCGAATCAACAATAGACAAAGACCTGTCGGTTCTTGAAACAGGCGACAACCAGCTCGACAAACTGATTGAACAACTTCGTTTATGGCACGGGGGATTGAGAGTTGAAGCGGCGCATTTCAAAGGATGGAGCCTGGGAGCCAGGTTTTATCCGGTTTTGTACATGCTCACACGCATGGGTGAAGCAAAGGACTGGGGACTTGGAATACCATTAAAAGCAAGCCTGCTTGGTAAAATGAACAAACTTGAAGTCCACCATATCTTCCCAAAATCACGCCTTTATAAAGCAGGTTTTAACCGTGCCGAGGTAAATGCCTTGGCAAATTTCTGCTTTCTGACAAAAGAAACCAACCTGAATATTAGTAACCGGTTGCCCGAGAAATATTTTGAGAAGATAGAAAAGAACTATCCCGGAGCTTTAGCCTCACAGTGGATTCCTATGGACAAAGAATTATGGAAAATTGAGAACTATCTTGATTTTCTCAGGGCCAGACAAGAATTACTAGCACAAGAAACCAACAGAAGGATGCTAGAACTCCTTCATGGTGAAGACTATTGGCTTAAAGGCGAGATTAAAGAATCTGAAGCAAAAGTTATTCCGGGAGGTATCTCTAC
>SLPB01000064.1 GCA_007132225.1 Bacteroidales bacterium
GGACTGGTCCCAGGATATCTTCATTGAAGGAAATGCATTTGCCACTGTTGTCGGCATTACAGTCTCACTTTTCAGGGTGGGAATGTCTTTCAGATATTCGGAAATATAATTAATCCGGTCAAGCCATTCCTGCCACTCCTTTTCATGGTCCTTTTCCAGGTAAGATTTAAGAGCTACATACATCCCAAATATCTCTTCCTTGTTGACCTTCATTGGCCTTGCCACGGGACATTCGTGGGGACTGTTATTTAGTCTGGCTGCTCTGATCAAATCCTTACGTCCAAACAATAAACCGGTACTTTGAGGGCCATGCATCATCTTGCCCCCTGAAAAGGTTACCAGGTCAAACCCCATTCTTATATATTTAAACAAATTATCCACGGGAGGCACATCGGCTGCACAATCGTTAAAGCTGACAATGTTATGCTCTTTACTTATAGCAACGAACTCTTCATGACTAATGCTGTGTTTCTCTGCACAGTTTAAGAAAAATGCCATCACAGTATTTTTGTTAATCGCCTTTTCCATCTCATCAGGACCATCAACCTCCACGAGCTTTGCTCCCGCTACACGAATGAGCTGATCCCATTCAGACCTGTGAGATTTTTGGATAATAACTTCACGTTTTGGTCCGGGAAGATCAGGAAGCTGATTGATCTTCTCCGGATCAGTGCCTGTCATAGTTGCAGCAGTTCCTAAAACTATTCCGCCAGCTGCACCGGAAGTAACCATGGCAGCCTCACATTCCAGCATCTCAGCAATTTTTTCACCTGCCCTGTCCTGCAGCTCATGCATATTTGCAAAACTTCCGGAGGTCTGGTCTATAGCTTCCAGCACCTCTGGCAACATAATCGATCCGGATAAAAATGTTTTTGTGAGACTACAGTTGATAAGTCGCTTAACGCCCAGTTCATCAAAAAGATCTCTTTTATTGGATGCAACCTCAGTATTACAGGAATACATTGGAAGTGTGGCTCCAAATGCTGCTCCGGCGACGGGTAACACGGATAATCTTTTAATAACCTCTCTGCGTTTCATAAAATAAAATTTAATTAGTAATACTATGATGTACTTCAAGGTAAAAAAGCAGTAACGCTCTTATTTTTTATAACCAAAATTGATGCTAGATATAAGCCATGCAATCCATTTCAACAAGTGACTTCCCGGGAAGGCCTCCTTTGGCAACTGCTACAGTTGTCCTGACAGGGGGCTGATCCCCGAAACGGCCCCTGTACTCTTCATTCATGGCATCATAATCGGCTATATCATCAAGATATACATTTACCTTAACAACCTTTTCCAGTGATGATCCCGATTTTTTAAGCTCCTCCTCCATTTTATCAATGACAAGTTTAGTATGCGCCTTGATTGTAAAAGGCGGGACATGGGCTCCGGTGCCTGATACAAACAGAAAATTCCCGTACCTGGTTGATCCTGAATAGAGAGGAATATCCTTAAAGCTGGTGATATTAAGTGATTCCCTGGATTCATTAGAATAAGCCTTTGCATTGAAGGCAAATGCCAGCCCTGTTAAGCCTGCGAAAGAGGTTAACATTTTTTTTATTACAGATCTTCTTTTTGTTTTCATAAGCAAATTCAATTAATTGTTTCTGATTAACATTGAAATACTATTGATATAAGTTACATAACTCATATTCCATTTTAAAAAACAGTTATCCGGAAAAAACAATTAGCTTAAGGAATAATCCATTTTAACTCCTTTTTAATATCTTAATAACGGGTCTGCAATACCGTTTAAATCATACACAATCTTTCCTGCCCGTATGGTCATCTCACATTCAAATTTCTCACCGGTTTCTATCTTGTCCCCATAGGGATCAAAAAGTCCGAACCTGCCTTTCCTTATATTAAGTATAGCAATATCGGCTTCTGCCCCGGGAGATAAATTTCCTAACTCCTCCCTTCCAATAACCCGGGCCGGGGTCCATGTACTTGCTTTGATTACACTTTGAAGGTCCATCCCCATAGCCAGGAATTTAGACATCGTTGTAAGCATATCCTTCATTGAGCTGTTCATGCTTAGTGTATGTATGTCCGTACTTATTACATCGGGATAAAAACCACTGTTTAGTGCAGGTATAGCCTGTGAATAGGCAAAACTAAGAGCACCGTAACCAACATCAAAAACAATTCCCCTGTTTTGGGCCTTTTTGACATAGGGCTTTAATATTTTGGTTTCCCTGTCAACAATATTTTCCCTTCTTCCCAGCCGGGTGAAAGTATGAGTAAAAATATCACCGGGACGCAGGTGATCCATGAATAACTCTTCAAGGGGAAGGTGAGGATTGCTTCCGCCAAAATCAATCATTACTGGAATATCTGCAAGCTTCCCGGCTGCAACGGTCTTTTCCGTTGGCGTCCAGTCAGGACCGTAAAAATGTGCCAGTTTGATGCCTACAATATCGTCCGGATATTTCCTGGCAAATTCACCGGTAACTTCAGAGTCCATATCAAGAAGATTCTGCGAAAATATCACGCCCCTCATGCCTGTACCCAGAATATTTAAAAACGCCAGCACCCTGGTTTGGGAAACATCAATCACTCTCCTTTTAAAAGCAGGAAATGTACGCCAGCCAGAGCCCCCGGCATCGACTACAGTGGTAACTCCCACCCTGAAAGTAAAACCGTCGGGCTCAATTGAAACCGGATGTTCCCAGTATTCATAATCCAGATCAACCCCGTTAAAGACGTGCACATGCATATCAATAAGTCCAGGTACAACATAAAAGCCACTGGCATCAACAACCTGAGCTCCTTCTTTACCATCAATATTTTTCGCGACCCGGACAATTTTACCGTCTTTTACGGCAACATCCATTACTTGGTCAACCTGGTTTTTGGGATCAATGACATGTCCGCCTTTTATGACGATATTATAAATCTGCCCATAAACAGAGGTGCTAATTAAACAAAATACCACGCATAAATATAGAATTACTTTGTTCATAAGAGAAGATTAAATTTAATTAATGGTCTTATAAAATTTAACATAAAGGCATTTTGCATACGAAGAAATTGCACAAATTCAGAGTAGAAAAGCAAATGCTAAAGTGCTGTAAATAAATCAACCGGTTGTATGCATCATTTTACTAGTATACAATAATACAATAAAATGATAATATACAACAATTTACTTTCTTCCTTAAGCCCGGCAAACGACTCTCAATCAATTGATGGAGGAACCCTGAGCCGTGCCACCATCCCACCATTCATCACTCAGGCCCGGTCGGTGTTCCCTGATATTTATCATAACATATAATGTATTGAATAAAAAGATTAAAGGCTCTTATTTGTCAGCAATTATTGCATAACAGGATCATTAATTTCCCGGAGTTTTGAAAGTAGCCTGTCTTTCATAACAACTTTCTTCCTTTCCAATAAAGGATCCGGATTATCTATAAGGTTATTTGCTTCTCCGGGATCATCGGCAAGATTGTAAAACTCATATTTAGTTGAATCAGAAAAGTCATGTATATACTTCCATTTTTTAGTCTGCACACTTCTTAGCCGTGAATTGGTTTTTGGCAAAGAAAGCTGTGCAAAAAATATGTTATCCCACTCTACATATGTCCCCTGCAATAAAGGGATTAAACTTCTGCCTCTATGAATTAGCTCGTCAGGCTTTTCAATTTCTGCCATCTCCAAAAGAGTGGGAAATAAATCAAGGTGTGTCACAATCTCATCAATGAAAGCGCCCTCCTTAATCTGTCCCGGCCATCTTATTATCATGGGCACACGCAAACTATTATCATAAAGGTTAGGCCGGCCGTCGAGTATTGCATACCTCTCGTAAAGGCTGTCCGGATAAACATAAATTCCCGCAGGGTCTCTTTCATCCTTAGTTAACCAGCGACCATTACCCTTATGCCATATACCGTTATGCCCCATATTGAAGCCATGGTCGGATGTAAAAATAATAATGGTATTTTCGTGCATATTCATATCCATCAGAAATTGCATCAGCCTGCCAATATTACGATCAACACTGTGTACACTGGAATGATATTCACGTGTCATCCGGTCAAGCAGTTCATTATCAAGATTAGGGAATTCCGGATCGGGAAAAACAATATCAATATCATTCCAATATTCAAGGTCGTCATCTCTCATCGGAAGCCATGAGCGCCCCCTTGCTTTTGGCTGAAATCCTTCAGGGAACCGTGTATTTGCATGTGGTGCCCAGTAATTTAGATAGACGGCCCACGGTTTTTCACTGAACTCGCTGATATAATCTATGGTAAGATTGGTCAATACATCCGGAGTATATTCACCCTTAAATTCTATTTCCATTCCCTCTACCATTACAACCGGGTCTTTGGATTTTCCAGCCCCCCCCGGCCACCCCGAAAATCGTTGAAACCCGTTCTGTGTTGGATGATAATGATCTTTTGCATGTCCTATATGCCATTTACCCACCATAGCAGTCTGATAACCGGCATCCGATAGCAGCTCCGGCCATAAAATAAGGGAAGAATCAACACCTTTGTTTCCAACAAGCCAGTCCCCTACCCCTGTTTCTGTAGGGTAAAGTCCGCTAATCAGGGAAGCCCTTGACGGACTGCATACAGCACTGACAGAATAGGCACGGGTAAATAACACCCCATTTAAGGCAAGCTCATCAAGGTTTGGTGTGTGGGCATTAGCATGAGACTGCGCACTTATTGTCCACGGGCCCTGGTCATCGGTAACAATAAAAAGTATATTGGGTCTTTCATTTTTCTGATTACCGATCCCCTGGCAGGAAACCATACAGGACACCAGTCCCAGTCCGAGCAACGGAGATATTCCGGGCCAGCTGATATTCAGCCTTGTATCAATTTTTCCCATATTAGCAATGACTTATATTATAAAACGCCACTCCCTTCATCCAGCATTAGTTTGCCATACCATGGGGCCGAGTTTAACCTGCCCTGGCTGTGGTAAATTATTTATCAAGCAGCGGGTCATTGATCGAAGTCATTTTTTCTGTCAGCATTCGCTCGAGCTGCTCCCTTATTACTATTACATCGCTTCTGTTGCTGTTATAAAGGTTCTGCCGCTCCTCCGGATCGTTATGCAGATCATACAGTTCATGTATTGCATTTTCAGAGAAATCTTTTACAATCTTCCATTCTGTGGTCCTGTAAGTCCGCAAATCGGAGAATTCAGCATAAAGATCATTATCCCAGTTGATGTCTCCCTTTTTTATTAGGGGCACTATACTGTTTCCCCTGAGCAATAAATTTTCAGGCTTTTCAATATCTGCCATCTCCAGTAATGTTGGGAAGATATCCACAAAGCTGATAACTTCATCAATAACTATTGGTTCATTAATAGCTCCCGGCCATTTAATAATAAAAGGCACCTTGAGTGTGTTGTCATAAAGGTTTTCCCTGCGCCAGCCCTCGTAAATACCGTACGGGTCCCTTTGATCCTTTGTCATCCACCAGCCTCTTCCCTTATGCCATAGACCATTGTGACCCGACATATAGCCATGATCGGAAGTGAAAATTATTATTGTGTTATCTATAAGAGAATTTGCCTCCAGATATTCCATCAGCCTTTCAAGATTTCGGTCTACTGAATGGACACTGGCATTGTATTCCCGGATATAACGGTCCAACAATACCGAATCCAGGTTCGGAAAATCGGGATGGGGAAACCTGACTGAGAGCGTGTCCCAGTATGCCATATCTTCATCCTTGAGCGGCAGCCAGGACCTCCCCCTTTCGGGCATCTTAAAGCCTTCAGGAAACCCCGTATTTGCATGTGGTGCCCAATAATGCAAAGACAATAGGAAAGGTACGTCTCCAGATCCGGTGATAAATTCATCCATATAGTCCATGGCAATATCGGTAAGCAAATCGCTGGTATATTCTCCTTCAAAATGATGCCACTCCTCATCAACCCTGAGGGTGGGGGATTTGGACATAGCCCCGTGAAGTGAGAACCCTGTGAATTTATCATATCCCCTTCTGGTTGGCCAGAAATGCTTTTGGTGTTCATTTTCCCCCAGATGCCATTTACCTATAAAAGCAGTATTATAACCATTTGCTTTAAGTACATCAGGAAATGTTGTAAATTCTACGGGAAGACCCTCCACCTCAGTTCGTGCAAACAGGTCAGTAACTCCTGTTTCACTGGGATATCTGCCGGATATTAAAGCTGCACGGGAAGGGCTGCAGTTGGCGCTGTTTGAAAAACAATTTGTAAAAACAGCTCCTGACCCGGCCAGTTTATCAAGGTTTGGGGTATGAGCGTTGAGATCCGACTGAAAGCTGAATGTCCAGGGTCCCTGATCATCAGTTACAATAAACAGAATATTGGGTCTTTCATTTTCCTGATTATCGATCCCCTGGCAGGAAACCATGCATGAAGCCAGTCCAAGCCCGAGAAATGAAGACGCCCCGGTCCAGCTAATTTTAAACCTCTTATTGTTTTTATTCATTTTTCAATTCTGTTTTATTCATTTTTCAACCCCGGTAATAAAAATATTAATTTGATAACCGTTCTTCCAGATCAGCAAGTTCTTCTTCCAGTTGTTTAATTATTTCGGGATACTTGTCTGCCACGTTAAGCTCCTCACCAATATCGAAAAACAAATTATATAACTCCGGTTCTTCTCCCTTCTCAGAAACAAGCTTCCATTCACCTTTGCGTACAGCCCTGAATTGATGTCTTGCCCAAAGCAAAGCTCTTGGCTCCAGTGTTTCCCCTTTGGTTAGCACAGGCAGAATGCTTACTCCGTCAAGAACATTGGCACTTCCTTCCGGAGGAGCTTCAATGCCTAAAATATTAAGAAATGTGGGTAAAAGATCAAACGAGGCTGCAGTCTCATTGGTGACAGATAATGCCGGGATATGCCCCGGCCACCAGGCTATGCCAGGCACCCTGTGACCACCTTCCCATACCTGGGCTTTTTGCCCCCTTAACGGGCCGTTGCAACCAACCTCCGGCCAAATATTATGGTAGTGTATGTAGTTGCCGTTATCCGAGGTGAAAAACACCAGGGTATTATGATCAAGCCCCAGTTCCCTGATTGCTTCAACTAACCGGCCTATATTGTCATCAAGCTCTTCAACCATTTGCTGCACAACCTCAGGTATCTTTTCCATGGGATGCGGACTAAGCTTGCTGCCTGGCCCGGGTTCATTGCTTGTAAAGTCCTCACCTTCCCGCCTTGTTTCAAGATCTCCGTCTTCTGAAGTCTGCCAGGGGAAATGTGGTGCCAGGTGCGCCATATAAATAAAAAACGGTTTATCCCTTTTTTCTTTCATGAAATTAATAGCATTATCTGTTATAACATCAGTAACATAGCCCTCCTGAAATTCAAGCTGATCATTATGCCACCAGTCCCGGTTGCCAAAACGGTCTATTTTGGAAAAGAAATCCCCGCATCCCGCCAGAAGTCCCCTGAATTCGTCAAAGCCATGATTAACAGGATTGGCAGTCAGATCAAATCCAAGGTGCCATTTCCCGAAAGCAGCAGTAGCATAGCCGGCCTGTTTCAGATACCCGGCCATTGTAATTTCATTAAGGTCCGCCCTGGCTATTCCGTAATGACTGTCCCAGTCCGCTATATCAACGTCAAGGCCGTCTTTATCAATTCCCACACGCTGCGGATACCTGCCGGTAAGCAAAGATGCCCTGGTAGGAGAGCACCAAACCCCGCTGCTGTGAAAATCTGTAAACAACATTCCTTCCTGAGCAAGGCGGTTCAAATGCGGAGTCTCAGCCTCACCTCCAAAATACCCCCCAAGATCACCATAACCTAAATCGTCAGCCATTATTACAATTATGTTAGGTCTTTCCCCTGCCTCATCTTCCCGTTCAGTGGCACAACCCGAACTATACATGGTAACAGCGCCTGTTGCAATAAGTGCAGCAGCACTGATAGCGTTCGTAACTGACGGAGGATTAATTAAATGTTCATGTCTCATTATAACCCCTCTCCATACTTTTTAGCAATAATCATTATTATACTAATCTATATTTTTTTAAAACGAACCTTTTGCTCAGGGCTCCATACTGAAATCCAGGTCTTCCATCTTTATCTTAAGCACCTCAACGCTTTGCTTGGCACTCGCAAATGCAACATATATATACCCCTCATGCTCAATAACATGAGGGTAGTCGACATGCCTTTCTCCAACAAGATACCCCATCCTGTTGAATGTCATTCCATCATCACTGACTGCAAGGGTCAGTGGATTACGGCCTTTCGGATTGGGGTTCGAAACCAGTATATACCGGCCGTCACTAAGTCTCAATCCGCTGAATTTGGAAGTGGCATCAGGAAAATTGGTCCTCACCGGCCTGCTCCAGGTTCGCCCGTAATCAAGGGAAAAAGCCCTGAACAGGTATCCGCTACGATGCTGATCCCTGAAAAAAGCTACGATATTTTCATCTGGTAACATAAGCCAGTATGGTTCCGCTGCTTTGAGCTCCTCCTCTTCGAATCCAACCACAGGATAGGATTCCCACTCATTAAAACTTTCTTTTCCTCCCACAAGCATATGTACATCGCGATCTTTATCCCGTCTTGTCATCAACCAGTTGCCATCGGGCAGCATCTTAGGCGGGAAATTGTTCATTGCATTGTCAAAAACAAGTCCCTTGTATTTCCATTCCCTCTCTTCTCCAGGTGTCATTTCCCATGCATGTAGCTGCAACCCCTCTCCCATAAATGTCGGGGCATTGTACCTGGTTACCAGTGCCAACAGCTGACCATCCCTTACCCAAAAGCCACGGGCTATCCATCCAAATCCATCATCGGGAGGCCCGGCAAGGTCTCTTGGCTCACTCCAGTCAGTCCCGTCAATGCTTGTTGAGTACGATATTCTTTGCCCAAACCGGTCATGTCCGGGCATAATGTCCCTGTGAGCTACAGGGTCATCTGTCCTTGCTTCACCGGGACCGTCGCTCCACATGGCCCAGAACTTTCCTTCATAAAAAACCAGGTAATTGTGCTGATTAACCTTTCTGCCTACCGCATACCTCACATCATTTACAATTGTGTGTTCAGAAGGAATTACAGGTAATGAAAAAAAATCTATCTCGTGCGTATTTTCAGGCACCCAGTCACCTGCAAGCATTAACCCTGATTCAGGATTCTTCTCAGGATGCGGTAATGTTTCTGATTGAGCAAGTGAGTCTATATCATGAAACTTGAGAAACAATAAAAAAAGAATAAGTAATTTTAAATACCTCTTCAAACTTCTTGTTGTAAGCATTTTTGCATTCATTCGTATAAAGTATAGTTAGCAATTTGTTTAACAATGTGTTACCAATTCATGATTCGGATACTTTGCATTTCAAACCCATGGAACCCTCATGTTTATTCATGCATTTTTGTGTTAAGAAGTAGCATGGGTGATTCATCTCAATAAATTTTATCTTTTAAAATTAAAGCTACTGTTCTTATTTATAATCATTTTCGATCGACATCTTTTTCCCAGGTTTCCAGTTCTTTTTTTAACTTCCTGACTATTTCAGGATATTGATCACTGAGGTCAAAAGACTCACCAATATCATCTGCCAGGTTGTACAATTCAGGAGAAATATTCTTTTCTGATATTACAAGTTTCCAGTATCCATTGCGGGCAGCCCTTTGATCGCGGACCCTCCAGAACAATGTCCTTGGCTCTAATGGTTCACCATGGAGCAGTAAAGGTAAAATACTTACCCCGTCAACAGCATTGGAACCCTGAGATGGTATTCCGATCCCAAGTAAATCCATGAATGTGGGCAACAGGTCAAAAGTCAGAACTGTTTCACCGGTAACAGATAAGGCCGGAATTCTCCCCGGCCACCATGCAATGGCAGGAACTCTGTGGCCGCCTTCATATACTTGTGTTTTCTGTCCCCGTAGCGGGCCATTTGAACCAACTTCAGGCCAAATATCATCACCAACCGGGTAATTCAGGTATCCTCCGTTATCTGAAGTGAAAAATACCAGGGTATTCTGATCAAGGCCTTGTTCACGCAAGGTCTCAATAATAAGTCCGACTGTTTCATCCAGGTGTTCAATCATTTCAACAAGGGTCTCCGGGATCTTTTCGGGGGGATGCGGGCCCAGCTTGCTTAGGGGCCCGGGGTAATTGCTTATAAAATCCTCTCCTTCACGCCTGATCTCAAGATTGTCATCTTCCGGTGCCTGCCAGGGAAAATGTATTGCCAGATGCGAAACAAACAGAAAGAATGGATTGTTTTTATTATTCTTAATGAATTTTACTGAATTTTCCGTAATTACGTTAGTAGTATAACCCTTTTGGAGATCTAATTTTTCATTGTGCCACCAGTCCGGATAACCAAATCGATCCACTTTTGAAAAATAATCACCACAACCACCTGTCAAACCGCGAAACTCATCGAACCCGTGAAAAACAGGGTTGGATGAAGGATGATTACCCAAATGCCATTTCCCGAAAATGCCTGTCACATAACCTGAATCCCGAAGATATTCGGCAATTGTAACCTCATCTTTGTTTGCATCACTGCCCAATCCATGAATCCTTCCTATTCCCGGACTATCCCACCTGGTTAGTAAGTATGTTTCAATTCCTGAGCGCTGCTGGTATCTGCCCGTGAGCAATGCTGCACGGGTGGGAGAACACATTGGCCCGTTACTGTGAAAATCTGTAAATAACATTCCTTCCTGAGCAAGGCGGTTCAAATTCGGAGTCTCAGCCTCTCCTCCAAAATAACCACCAATATCACCATAGCCTAAATCGTCTGCCAGTATAATAATTATGTTGGGTCTTTCCCCTGTCGCATCTTCTATTTCCTGGGCACAGGCTGAACTATTCATAGTGACAGCACCTGTTGCAATAAGTGCAGCAGTGCCAAAAGTTCCGGCCAAAAAGGGCCGTTTTAACAAACTAACTTGTTTCATTTTGCTTCCTCGTCAATTATTATGTAAATATGTTTTTTTAAAGCCATACTCCCTTTATTTTGCTATGGCAAAGTTGGTGCCCACTCCCTTACGCGACGTTTCTGAATTCTTAAAAACCTTTCAACTGCGGGTTCGTCAAAAAGCTCATGCAAAGGCAGTTCCCCAAAATTGACCAGAACGCTTCTTGCGTAAAACCTTATCCTGTCGTCATCACTCTCCATGGCTAGCTTTCTGATATCAGCAAGTGCCGGTTCTGCTGCAGGACCAAGTTGCTCAAGTGAAGTGGAAGCAAAAGTATTAAGATCTTTGGCCTGTTTTATAAGACAATTTAACCCCTCATCAATGCTGCCGGCATGAACCAGGGCCTCAGCTGCCATCACAGCAACACTTCCGAAGGGATCATTTGTGAGCGTAAACAATTTCAAGGGTAGTTCATCAAGCTGCCCCTGGTGAGCCATGTTTGCAAGACCACTTGCGCCCCAATAGCGGATTTCAGGTCTTTCATGTTCAAGCAGGCTGACCAGGAATTCCTTCTCATCAGGATCCCCCAGAGAAGCACTCTCAACGGCACGATACATCAGTTCAAATGGATAAGAGCTTTCATGCACCCATGAATATAGGGATATGCCCTTGTCAACAAAATAATTCCTCACATCAAGAGGGAAGAAACCCAGATCTTTTGTTTCTCTTATATGTCTTGAAACCGCATTTCTGAATTTATCAAGCACATC
The DNA here is from genome assembly GCA_007132225.1 of Bacteroidales bacterium. Classification (GTDB taxonomy): domain Bacteria; phylum Bacteroidota; class Bacteroidia; order Bacteroidales; family PUMT01; genus PXAP01. The sequence goes on from SLPB01000064.1 coordinate 11,626, forward strand.
TTTATAAGCAGGATCTTTAGCGAGATTATTCATGCTCCAGGGATCTTTTTCACGGTCAAAAAGCATTTCCCGTGGCTTAGGAAGATAAAACCCCTGATGCTCAGGTGTAACCTCAGCAAAATTGAAAAGGCTGTCCCATGCCATTTGTGACGGCATACCCCACTGGAATATCTGCCGCTTACCATGAATTTTATAAGGGGTATAATTAACTGTATATTCAAATTTTTTGGTATAGAGAGAACGGGAAGGATCAAAATGTTCATGTGTATTGGTCCGGTAATTAAAGGACATATCCCTTGGGGGTGCTTCATATTTTCCCATAAATGGTTTGCCCTGCATATGTCCGGGAGGTTTGACACCGGCAACACTCAGCAATGTCGGGCCAAAGTCAGCGAACTCAACAATACGGTTGCTGATGGTTCCCACATCAGCAGGTAACAAATGCTCCCATCTGGGCGGAGCATAAATGATAAGAGCAGCCTTTAACCCGGACTCAAAAGGAAAAGCCTTTCCCCGTGGGAGATTTCCACCATGATCTGAGAAGAAGAAAATAATTGTATTATCAAGTAAATCCCTTTTTTCAAGATCATCAATGAAAATCCCAACCCATTTATCTGAATCTTCAACCCCCTCTAAATGAAGAGCATAATCAGACCTTGTCTCAGGTATATCAGGCACATAAGAAGGCAGATCAACCTCCTCAGGATTGATTCTGGATGGTTCACGGTTGTTCAGATAAATGGAGGTGAGCCTGCTCATATGGGTGGTATTGTTATTGAATTGCCCGAAAAAAGGACGGTCTTCCCTGTAAGGATCATTATAGGTAACATTATCCCTGTCACCCCTTCTGTAACTGCTCATCCTGTCCCATGCCAGGTCGTAATATGCCTTCCCGACTTCACGGGTAACATTATAATCGGTCTTCCCTGCATTCACTGTAAAATACCCGGCCTCCCTGAGATACTGGGGAAAGAAATATTGCTGTGGTACTATATGGTTGTTCCTGTGCCAGTCATTTCCATATGTTGTGGCATAACTACCGCTTATAAGTGCTGAACGGGCAGGAGAGCTATAGGGAGAATTGGCAAATGCATTTGTAAAAACGACTCCCTGGCTGGCAAGCCTGTCCAGATTAGGAGTCGAGATAGTTTGGTTGCCGTATGCAGGGAACAAATAGGGTGATGTATCTTCCACCACCAGAAACAGAATGTTTGGCCCGGAATCATCCTTTTGGCCTGAAGGGTGCTCAGATGAAAAGCATAGGGAAATCATGGTTAGTCCGGAAAACATTACCGTATATCTTTTCATAAAAAAACAAGATTTTAACAAGTAAATTTTGTTTAAGATTATGCCAGTATAATATCAATTAACGGGAAAACGGGATCATTCGAATAATTTCAGGCTGAAATTTAACCCGGCACTATACTATGGAATATAATCAGGGTTCATTGTATGCATAACAGGCGACATACTTTCCAGCCACGAGTGGAGATCATTAAGCAACATATCCCTCAGCTCAGGTTTCGTCTCAGACAAGTTGTTGGTTTCGCCAATATCTTCACTGAGATTATATAACTCCACTTCCAAAGGGTCATAAAATTCAATCAGTTTGTAATCCCCTGACCGGATTGCGGCCCCCGGTGTATTACCCCGCGGTGCATAATGCGGATAATACCATTGCAAAGTAATGGTGGTATCGGATTCACTTCCGTCAAAATCGTTGACCAGGGAGCGCCCGTCAAGCGGCTCATTGGGATTTGCCGCCGGGCCAACCATATCAATAACAGTTGCATATATATCTTCCGAAATAGTTGGGTTCCGGCTCACCGTACCCGGCTCTATATGTCCGGGCCATCGAATGATAAGCGGCACCCTGATACCTCCTTCGTAAAGATGGCTCTTTTCTTCACGGAAGGGACTAAGGTCTGAAAGGGTACGTCCCCTGAGTTCCCTGATCGCACCGTTATCAGATGCAAATATGACTACGGTATTATCACTTAACCCCATTTCATCCAGAGCTTTTAAAAGCCTGCCCACATTCCAGTCAAGATTATCTACCATGGCTGCATACACGGGATCAATTTGGGTTCCCTCTACTATAGGTTTATATTTTTCAATCAGATCCTGTGGCGCCTCTATAGGAGTATGCACCGCATAATGGGGAAAATAAAGCAGGAACGGGCCGTCTTTGTAATTCTCCATAAACTTTATTGCCTCATCGGTAAGCCTGTCCGTGAGATATTCCCCGGGTTCTCCTCCTTCCAGTGTTGGTATCCTCGGATTATGCGGTGACCGGGGATTTTCATAAGGGTAGAAATGACTGGGCGGAGCTCCATGGGTATATCCTGCAATATTGTAATCAAATCCCAGATCCGTTGGCCAGTGTCCTTCCCGGCCGACATGCCACTTTCCAATGCTTATAGAGGTATAGCCCGCGGGTTTAAGTGCCTTAGGCAATGTTACCTCATCAAGAGGTAAATCCATCAAATCATCAGGTGGGATTATCCGGCTGTTTTCAGGATGACGGTGATGTCCAACATTAGTAATATGACCGGTAAATCCAACCCTGGTCTGATTCTTGCCGGTTAACAGCGCCACCCTGGTTGGTGAACAAACGGGACAGGAGGAATATGCATCAGTCCACATTATACCCTCTGAAGCCAGTTGGTCAATATTGGGTGTTTCAATATACTTCTGACCATAAACTCCAACATCCTGTGATGAAAGATCATCTATCAGAATAATCAAAAAATTAGGCAGCTCCTCTTTGGATTCATTGCAGGAATACATCCCGAACAGCCCCAAGGTTGTTATGCCAATTCCAAATTTAGCCCCCGAAAGAATTTTACTGTTAATTATATTATCACTTGTTTTTGCCATAACCAGGTTGAAAATTTTAGTGTGCTATTTCTCTTGGATAATCCTCTGAATATGTATATGCCTGATTCATAAGCTGCTTCATCTTTTCGGTAATTTTCGGCAACTCATTTATCAGGTTAATTTTCTCACCGGGGTCATCTTCCAGATTATAAAGCTCATACCTGACCCCACCGTCTCTTGCTGTACTGTGCAATTTGTACTTTCCATACCTTAAAGCCTGCATAAAAGTCTCCCGTACATGACCGTAATCCCAGTACAGGTATTCATGCTCTTCACCCTGCTCTCCTTTTAAATCAGGCCAAATGGATACTCCATCTGTTTTAATTTTCCCGGGATAATCAATAATATCGGCGAAAGTGGGCATCATATCCCAAAAAGCAATAACTTTATCATTAACAGTATCTTCAGGAATAACATTCTTCCATCTTGCTATAAAGGGGATCCTTATACCTCCCTCGTAATTATCCCTCTTGCCGCCCCTGAAAGGGCCATTGCTGTTGAAAAACTCATTGGGAGTCGGGACACCCTGGTAAGGACCATTGTCACTGGTGAAAATAACAAGGGTGTTGCTCTCCAGGCCAAGGTCCTTTAGCTGGGCCATGATCCTGCCAACATCTGTGTCCATCCTTGTGATCATTGCCGCATAATTTTTTGCTATCTGGGGCCAGTCCTTATCCGTGTATGGCTCGTCTGAGGGGACAATAAAATGTTCAGGGGTATCCTTTGGATAGTCTGAAAAATGAGGAATCGTATAGGGGAGATAGAGAAAAAACGGATTATCCTTGTTCCTGTCAACAAAATCCATTGCCTTTTCAGTAAACAGGTCATGGGTATAAAACCTGTTTTCACCCCCGCGGTTCCCGACTATTTTTCCAACTTCATCAATGATAACCAATTCCTGCAATAATACCAGTCTGTCATTCTCCCACAGATAGTCCGGGTAATAAAAATGGGCCTGATCCTGGTTGTAATGACCGTAGAAATAATCGAATCCCTGCATATTGGGTAAACCCCATGTTCCTGGCACACCCAAACCCCATTTACCAACCCCTCCTGTTTTATAACCAGCTTTTTTAAACATCTCTGCAATTGTGAAATCATCCGGCTGTAGATGGATACCATGGGGAAGGTTGTCCCTTATCCTGTTATTGCCATTATGAAACCCGGTAAGCAGGCTGCTTCTTGCCGGGGCTGAGACAGTTGAGCCGGAATATGCCTGGGTAAATTTCATGCCTTCGGCAGCCAGCTGATCAATGTTAGGGGTCTTGATTTTTTCCTGACCATAACATCCAAGATCACCATAACCAAGGTCGTCGGCCATGATAAAAATAATATTTGGCCTGGGATACAGGATCTCTTCGGAGGCTGAAGAAATAAGCGGTGAAGCTGCTCCCAGAACCATTCCAATAAGGGCCTTTCCTTTACCTAATTTCATTACTGTTATATTTTGTTTTTTTAAGTATGTATATTTTTTTTTACAGGAGAACCCTTAGGGCTGCCAGATGGAAACTGCAATATGCTGTTGTAAATTTTCTTCTGATGCCCAGTAATACAACGCTGCAAGCTTACCGTCATTTCTTTTTGACAATACGGGATAACCAAAATCCCAGGCACTGTCAGTTAAATCGCGGAAATTGTCCCTAATAATAAACTCTTCACCCCAGGTTTCACCTCCATCCTCACTGTACCTGCCTGTCATCCTGCTGTAATCGCGTTCACCGTAAACACAAACAACTCTTTCATCCCCTAAATATGCAAGTGCTGGTGGATTTGTATTGTTGCCCTCTGCAAGTTCAAATTCTTTTGCAGTGCTCAGATGACTCCATGTCCTGCACCTGTCTTCAGAAATATAAACTTCAATACTGCTTCTGATATCATCCCTTTCACCAAAATACCTGTTACGGTAAGCCATGATAAACTTATTTTCTGCAATTTGGACAGTACTGCTCATTATGGGGTTAAAATCAGGTTCATCCGGAGTTACCCAGGTAATAAATTCAAAACTCATTCCGCCATCTTCAGTTTTGATACAAGCAATACGATTGTTTCTGGGTATCTGCGGATTGGCAGATATGAAAAGAAACATCTCTTTTTCGCCCTTGACAATGTAATCGGTACGGGCGGTAATCTGCATATCTCTGAGTTCCGAATGATTGTTAATATCTCCAAGATAATATGGCCCCTGCCAGCTCGATCCCCTGTCATATGAATAAAAAAACCCCCCTTCCGGGTCATCGTTGCCGTGATACCCGGTGGCAAAAACCCTCATGGCAAACCCTTCATGTTTAAAGTTCAGGGGACTTTCAAGGTGTTTCTTATCCTCAGGCATCCATTTAATATTGTCATCATCCATGAAATCATCAGGCTTAAACATCTCCCAGGTCTCACCGCCATCCAGGCTGCGGGTAAATATACTCTCCTCAATGCCGGCAATATTGTGGCCACCTCTTTCCGTATAATCTCCCCTGGTAAACCCAACCAGTATCTCATCTCCCCATTGCCACAGGCCCTGATTGGCGGGCCAGCCAAGAAATTTATCTTCTTCAATGGCTGCAATACGGTGACTGATCGGATTATCAGTTGTTTTGCAACCGCTCATTGTGGTTAATAGTATAATAAAAACAAGCAGAACCTGTAAATTTCTCATAAGTAAATATTTAATTTAAATGCCCTGTTGGTTTTCATTTTCATCAGGATCATATTTGGGAGGATCCCACATCGAAACTGCAATATGCTGCTGCATGTTTTCCTCAGAGGCCCAGTAATATATTGTTAAAATCCTGCCATCGTCCCTTTGTAATAAAACAGGATAACCAAAGTCCCAGTAACTGGTTCCGTCGGTAAAATTGTCACGTATAATATACTCTTCACCCCAGGTTTTACCGCCATCCTCACTGTATTTACCGGACAACCTGCTGTTATGGCGGTCCCCGTAAACACAAATAAGCCGTCCATCCTGAAGCTCCAGCAAGGCCGGAGGATTTGAACTGCTTTCAAAGTACTTAACCTGACTCATAATATTCCATGTACGGCCACGATCTTCGGTAATGGCTACTTCAACACCATTACCCTCCCTGTTACTCAAAGCAGGATATATTTTACGATAAGATATAATAAATTTATCTTCTGATATCTGCACGGTGCTGGACATTACTGTATTAACATATACATCATATTCAGCAGGAGTGATCCAGGAAACAAATTCATAACTCACCCCCCCATCTTCGGTTTTAATACAGGCAAGGCGCTGAACATTTTCATTTCGGACTGAAATGAATAAATACATTTCTTTATCGCCGGTAACCATATAATCTGTTCTTGCTGTAATTTTGTGATCCCTTAACTCGGGATGCTTGTGAATCTCTCCCAGGTACCATGGTCCTTCCCATGTTGCACCTCGGTCATAAGAATAGTAAAACCCTCCTTCCGGGTCATCATTGCCATGATACCCGGTGGCAAATATCCTCATGGCAAACCCTTCGTGTTTGAAATTCAGGGGAGATTCAAGCTGCTTTTTCTTTTCGGGAACCCATTTAATATTGTCATCATCCATGAAATCATCAGGCTTAAACATCTCCCAGGTCTCGCCGCCATCGATGCTCCGGGTAAATAAACTCTCCTCAATGCCGGTAATATTATGACCGCTGCTCTCTGCTATATCTCCCCTGGTAAATCCAACCAGTATCTCATCTCCCCATTGCCAAAGACCATTATTGGCGGGCCAGCCAAGGAATTTATCCTCTTCAATGGCAGCAATGGTATGCTTTATGCCTTCAATATGCCTGGTTTCATCATTATGCTCTTTGCAACCAGGCAGTATGGTCAGCGATAAAAATAAAGCGGTTAACCCTGCAATATTTCTCATTTTATAATTGCTATTAAATTAAACCATAATTAATTATAAATAATTGCTATGGACGATCTTAATAAATGTGAACTAAAATCAGTCCCTGATGCCAGCACGTTTGGTAAACCGGAAAACATTTAAATCAAAACTATATGTATTACATAATGCAATGCAAACATAAAAACTTTTCACCATTTTTTCAACAAAACAATGTGAAAAATAATAAGGTCAAAATCTAAAAAGTCTAAAGTTGATAAGAACCTCCTCGTTATCATTTATTTGTTTACCCGGTGCCGGCAGGAACTATTTCCAGGATTCTCAAACCCCGGGGCTCGAGTAAAATATCAATATGAATATCCGGGTCATCATAGGGAGCAAGCAATTCCCTACCCTTATTGCTAATTATATAGATATTCCCTCTATCATGAAGCCCATAGTCATTAGCATTAAATTTAAAATTAACGGGTAGGGCATCATCACTTATACTTGCCAGAACAATCCCCACATTGTTATCATCTGCCATCCATGCCCCGGAATACAATATGGGGACAGTCTTTTTAAAAGAAGTTACAGTTTCGCCACTTCTCCCTGCATAGATAGACAATCTGGAAATATCTATTTCTTTCTCCGGAATTTCAATATGAGGGGCACGTAGAAATTTCCCGTATAACAAATATTTTAATCCTTTATACCTTAACCTTGCAATATCCAAAAGGTAATCAATTTCATCTTCCCTTTCAGATGCAAGAAAAGTATGATAATTTGCAATTGCCGGCTGCATGCCCCAAACAAAAGACCTTGCCTGTTCCATTAGGAACTGCTTATTAAAGACCTCATCAAGCAGCTGTTCTGTTTCATCGGGTGCATGTTCCACGGGCCATAACTCATCATAGGGCGGAGTAACCAGGGAGGAATAGCTACCGTAGGTAATGCCATATTGGTGGTATACTGCCTGAAAAAAGGGGATAGTCTCAATACCTTCTGCTCCGGCATATCGTTCCCTGCTCGCCTGCAAGGTTAAAAAAGCATCAAGATCAGGAAGCCAGTTTTCGGATGATCCCTCACCGGTAAAAATGGGCTGTTTATCTCCGTAATCATTTGACCTAACCTGATTTATAAGTTTCCGGGAATTTTCTATCCAGTAATTGCCTCCCCCGATATCATGTCCATGACCGGTATCATAACACATCCGGCTTAAACAGGTCTGATCCATGTAAACACCATTGGTTTGATAAATATTAACAGCACTGTCACATAAAGATGAATAATAATCTCTCCAGAATTCAGTACCGACACACATATTTATAAGGGCATTGCCTGAAAATTTATTATAAACGTTGGAGCGTATATTCCCATCTATATCTTTGACTGTATAAGGTTCAACCTTCCCCGATTTCCAGCTTTCGGTAACATCCCCCCACTGAAGTGCATTCATATAAACATGGCAGTTAACACCCTGTTCCTGCGCCGAGGTTACAGCGCTTATAAACGATTCCTTCCCTTCCCTTGGTGGCATATATTCGGGGAAATTATCATCGTAGGAACAATTATGCCACCAATGCCAGAAAACACTTACCGGCAGGCCGAGCCTCTGTTTCAGTTCCACTGCCGGTGTAAGAACATTGTCAGATTCACCCCTGTTCCATATCCATAGAGCAGTTTCTTCCAGCCATGATGGCGTCAATCCGATTTTAAACCTACTCTCGGCAGCCCACCTCTGCTCCAAAGCCCAATCCCTGTAAACCTCTGCGGCAGTAATCCAGTCACCCCTGAAAGATCCGATTACTGCTTCGTAAGAAGGGGTATAGGAACTTAACGTTGAATCCAGGGCAGGGTAATTAGTCATTTCATAAACAAGTGTGCTGAGGGTATCAAGTTGAAAGGAGAAGTTTTTAATATACGATAAAGAATCATTGCATGCGGCATAAAAGCCGGTCTTTTCATCACCATATAAAAAAACAACCTGACTTGAAAGGGATCCCGGGTAAGACCAGTCCCATCTGTTTCCACGACGGTCAGAAAGCTGTGCCCTGGGTTTGTCAATTAGCTGACCCATCCATGTAGGGACAGCTAATTTTTCTTCTCCCTGATTCTTTAATCCTTCAATTTTAGGAAATGTCACGCCGGCAATCTGGTAACCCTTTATCCCGTTCAGAGATATATTCCAGTAAGACAATGCCTTCTTTTTGTCGACAGTGATTTTTGCCGTTACCTGAAAGTCTTTATTTTTTATTCCTTCAAAGTTTTCCCATTTTAACATAATAGTTAAAGGATCAGGATTTGAATAACTAAACCCGGAAGGTGTATTCTTATCAATCCTGAATGTTCCTGAAGGTTGCTTTAAACTTATTTCCCAGGGTAACCCTGTGATTAAATCCTTATTAAGTAATTCATATTCGTTAGCCAGGTCGCTAAAAACAATAAAAGCCCCGGTATTTTTATCAAATCCCAGTTTAATTTTATCGTTTTCAATATATACGCGTTCTGAAGGGGAATCAACACATCCGGAAAAAAGAAATAAAATTAAACTAATCAGTAAAACAGGATGAGGATATTTTTTCATTTTTTTCAATTAACATTAGCTTCTGCCATGATTACTTACTATTTATCAGACTCAGCTCCCGGCTGATTCTTTCAAGAACCGGATCTGACACCCTTAATTCTTCAGGTAAAGAGTGCATCGCCAGAGCTGGTGAGAATCCCATTACCTGGCTCAGCCAGGGGGAGCCGGTAAGTTCAGGAAGATGTTTATAAATAATTTCACGGGATTGCTTAACGGCAAGCAGCTCGCCTATGGTGTTTTCAATACTGAGAGCCGGCAAAGCAACCTGTTCCTCTATCCCGGCATCTGCGGCCAGCTCTGCTGAGTTATAGGAAAATGTATATTTGCCGGAACCAAGCTGCACCAGGACATTCTCATCCTGCTGTGAGAGGCTGGAAATTCCGGGAGAAGATGCGGGATCAGAACCGCCCTCCCTTACATTCTCAAGAATGGCACCCGGCAGATAAAGAGTGGCTGTTGTATTTGAAGGTACCTCGATATCAAGTATAAACCGGCTGCCATCAAATTCCCATGATGATTCGATCCTTCCATACATGGAATTTATAATCGCCCTTGCATGATCCATGCCCCCACCCGGGATTGGTTTGATAATAACCGACCTGTACCCTGATCCGGGAGAAGGCTTTATGCCGGCAACCGTTTCGAACAGCCATTCTCCAATTGCACCCTTTGCAAAATGGTTAAACGAGTTCATTCCCGCATCCTGGAATGTGCCGTCAGGTTTGATGCCGTCCCATCTTTCCCATATGGTGGTGGCCCCCATGGTTACAGGATACAGCCATGAAGGATAGCTTTCCCTGAGCAGCAGTTCATAGGCTGTTTTGCTGTGTCCGTATTGGCTGAGAATCGGATTAAGGTGAGGGGTGCCCAGGAAGCCGGTGGTATGGTGCCCCCTGTTCTGAACATCGGTAACCAGCCTGTTAACCGCAACCGGTATTTTATCCTCCGGCAGCAGGTCAAAAGCAAGAGCAAGCAGGTAGGCTGTCTGGGTGTCTGACATTACCCTGCCACCCGGGGTTACATATTCATGAATAAATGCATTTTTGATCTTTTCAAAAAGCGCCCCATACTCTTTTGCATCATCCTCTATACCAAGGATATGCGCAGTTTTGTGCAGCAGATCGGTTGAGCGGGCAAAGTACATTGTGGCTATCATGTGATAGTCGGTATAGGCACCGGGATAGTGTGCATCGCTCGAAGTGCTGAAAGAGAGCCAGTCCCCCCAGGTAAAATCCACATCCCACAGGTAGGTATTCTCATTGGTTGCAGCCCTGCGCCTCATATATTCAACCCATGCTTTCATACTCTGATACTGATTTGCCAGAATTAAAGTATCTCCGTAATACTGGTACACTGACCAGGGGACAATAAGGGCAGCATCTGCCCAGCCGGCACCCCCAAATCCCCTTCTGCTCCTCACATTGGGAACTACAGCGGGAACACTTCCTTCCTCGTCCTGGTCCGCTGCCAGGTCACCAAGCCATTTGGCAAAGAACCGGGCAGTATTCATATTAATGTTGCCAGTGGGTGCAAAAACCTGTACATCTCCTGTCCACCCCATCCTCTCATCCCTTTGGGGACAATCGGTGGGGACATCAAGAAAATTCCCTTTCTGGCCCCAGACAATATTATGCTGCAGCTGGTTAACCAGCGGGTGAGAACTCTGGAAATGGCCTGATGGCTCAATGGCAGAATGGATCACCACCCCGGTGAGATCATCTGCTGACAAATCGCCGGGAAACCCTTCAACGGCAACATACCTGAACCCCTGAAAAGTGAAACGGGGTTCCCATACCTCCAATCCGCCTCCCTTCAGCACATAGGTGTTTTCCTGCCTGGCCGACCGCAGGTTTTCAGTATAGAAATTACCATCCTTATCCAAAACCTCAGCATGCCTGAGGGTTACTCTTGTGCCGGCCTCCCCGTTTACCTTCAGTCGCATCCAACCTACCATGTTCTGTCCCATGTCAACAACTGTTTCACCTTCGGGGGTAGTAAAGATATCCACAGGTTTCAGCTCCTGAATTTTCATTACAGGCGGCGCCTCCTGTGCAATCAGCTTTTCTGTACCATGATCCGCAATTCTCACACCCTGCCAGTTAGTATCATCGTACCCGGGCATTGTCCACTCTTCCTTTTCCAGCCTTGCATCATAATATTCACCATTGTAAATATCTGACCTTAGTATCGGTCCGGTCGTTGCTTTCCAGTCCTTGTCGGTGGTGAATAACTGCCGGCTGCCATCCTCATAAATTATTACAACCTGTGCCAGCAGGGCAAGGACCTCTCCATAATAATTTCGCTGCCAATCCCTTCCGCCTATGTATCCTCTGAACCAGCCGTCACCCATATAAACGCCTATGGCATTCTTCCCCTGTTGAAGATAGTCTGTTATATCATATACCTGATACTGAAGTCTGTTGTTATAACTTGTCCAGCCCGGTGTAAAGAGCTCCTGCCCCACCCGGCAGCCGTTGATATGCATTTCATATAAGCCGTGAGCAGTCACATAGGCCCTTGCAGAAACGATCCTGTCTGTTGCATCAAACTCAGATCTCAGCATAGGGGCGGGTTGTGAATCCGAATAGTCTTCCTCCAAATCAGGTTCTATCCAGGATGCTTCCCAGTCCCATTCACTGAGCATTCCCATTTCCCAATATGCAATTTCACTCCATGGAGATATATTTTGATGATTATCCCACACCCTGACCCTCCAGTAATAACGCTGACCGGATTGAAGAGGCTGCCCTTCCCAGTGATTGTGTATTGAATTGCCTGATGATACTATGCCGCTATCCCATAAAAGATTGCCTGCTTTCAGCTGCTCACTGCTTGCGGCGGTCTGCATCTGCCAGGCAGTCTGCAGGGTATTTCTCAGACCACTTTCAATGACCCAGGAAAACCTTGGGTCAGGCTGATCAATGCCAACAGGATTGATGGAGTATTCGGTTTTAAGGCCGGTAACACCAAGTGATGATTTGGATTGTCCCGGGTACATCAAGGATGCAGGGATGATCATCAGGAAAACCAGAAGCACTGGTTTTGAAAAGGCTGTTAAGTTCATATAAAAAAGTATTAAATTGATTATATAGACTAAGGTAAAATTCTTCATTTCAGAAATTTTATTTTATTAAATCTCCTGATTAATAAAATGCAACTTGCAGCTTCCTTTATCAATGAATAAAATTAAGTTAAATTTCAACTATTATCGTTAAGAAATGCTTCTAAAATCTCCTTGCTTAATTCATCGGAATCTCCATACTTTATACGAAGTTCGCCAAGCCTTTTTTTAAGGGCTTCCTGGATTCCAATATATTCAGAATCATTATAAACGCTGTTCATTTCATCGGGGTCTCTCTTGAGATCGTACATCTCCCATTCATCAATATCATAATAAAAATGGATCAGCTTGTATCTCTCGGTCCGTATGCCGTAATGCCGCTTAACCATATGCACCCGGGGATACTCATAGTAGTGATAATATATGGCGTCCCGCCACTCCATCTTCTTTCCTGCTGCAATCTCCCTGAATGATTTACCCTGCATGTCAACCGGCTTTTCAATACCTGCATAATCCAGCATGGTAGGTGCCAGGTCTAGGTTAATCACCATTTCACTCACTTCAGTGTTTTTTGCAATTTCCCTTGGATAACGTACCAGAAGCGGGGTGCTCAGAGACTGTTCATACATAAATCTTTTGTCATACCAGCCATGCTCACCCAGAAAGAATCCCTGGTCAGAAGTGTAAATCACAACAGTGTTTTCAAGAATTCCGGCTTTTTCAAGGTAAGAGAGCACCTCTCCAATCCCATCATCGACCGACTTAACGGACTTAAGATAGTCTCTCAGGTACCGGTTGAACATAAAACTGGCTAGCTCATGACCTTCAGGCATTTGATCCAGGAAGGCTTCATTAAGTGGACCATAAACAGCATCCCAGGCTTCACGTTGCTCACTGGTCATGCGGTCAAGGTGACGGTCAAACCTGAAATCACTCTCTCCGGTATAGGGATCCCTTTCAAACTTCATATCAATACCCCAGTACATATGATGGAGAATTTCCATCTCCTGTTCCCTGGCTGCTGTTCCCCTTCCCTTGTAATCATCAAAAAAATTATGAGGAAGTGCAAATTCATGATCCTCAAGGAAATCCAGGTATTTAGTCTCAGCCTGCCAGTTCCGGTGTGGCGCCTTATGGTGATAAAGGAGGGTGAAAGGTTTATCTTTATCCCTGATATTCTCCAGCCATTCAAGGGCAAACTCAGTGGTAAGCGGTGAACAATGCCCATGATACTCTTTCCTCTCTCCGTTTTCAATAAATACCGGATTATAATACTGACCCTGGCCGGGCAAAGTTTTGTAATAATCAAATCCCTGGGGCTCACCATCAAGGTGTATTTTACCAATCAGGGCAGTCTGATAACCTGCTTTCTGCAATAATTTAGGAAAGTTAGCCTGATCCCAGTCAAAAGACCCGCTGTTATAAAGTTGCCCGTTCAAATGACTATATTTTCCAGTAAGCATCACCGCTCGACTTGGTGCACAAATTGAATTGGTTACAAAGCTTTGTCTGAAAAGCGCCCCTTCTTGTGCAAGACGGTCTATATTGGGAAAAAGGACTGAATCCAGCAAGCCATGTCCGTAGGCGTGTATTGCCTGCTGGGTATGGTCATCTGTCATAATAAATAAAATATTGGGAGGCTGGTTGCTTCCTGTATCCCGGGCACATGAAAAAATGCCTGCTCCCATTGCAAGCAGGGCAACTGATTTATAAATTGTTTTTTGCATAATAATTAAATAAAAAGAATGATTGTTGTTTTAATAATCTCCATTCAGTCATCGTGGCAAAAAAAGATTCCTTTTAATAACTGATTCTGGCTGCCGGACGGATATTGATCCCGGGTTCCCCTGTAAGTCCGTCTCCCAGGTCTGAGCGCGCCTCTTGGGCAATACGCTCAAGTTTTTCAACTATCTCAGGATAAAATTCTATCATATTATATCTTTCTCCGGGATCCCGGCGAAGGTCATATAATCCTGCCTCAAAGGGGAAATTTCTTGTTGTTTCACCGGGCAGCCCTTCTTCACCAGGCTTATGGCCTTCGTAGCTCCTTCCCGGGTGTTCAAAAACCAGCTTCCAGTTCTGAGAACGTACAGCGGCAAGATCATTTTGCCTCCGGTTATAATACCAGAAGCTTTGGCGCGGACTGCTTTTGGTGTTACCCTGCAGCAATGGCAAAATATTAACACCGTCAATTTTGTTCACGGGTAATGGTGCTCCGGTAATTGCTGCGAAAGTGGGAAGCAGGTCAATTGTAGATACAAGGCTCGAACATACCTTTCCAGCAGGAATTACGGCAGGCCATTTCATGATGCACGGCACCCTGTTGCCACCTTCAAATATAGTTCCCTTACCCTCACGCAAACCACCGGATGAGCCACCATGGTCGCCAAAGTTAAGCCAGGGGCCATTGTCGGATGTAAATATTACAAGGGTATTTTCACTCAGTCCGTTTTCTTCCAGGGTCCTTATAACCTCCCCAACTGACCAGTCAATCTCCATGATAACATCACCATATAACCCCTGACTGCTTTCACCCCTGAATTTATCAGAAACAGCCAGGGGAACGTGGGGCATTGGATGCGCCAGGTAAAGGAAGAAAGGCTTGTCTTTGTTCTCATTTATAAACCGGGTTGCCTTTTCCGTGAAAAGGGTGGTCAACTGATCCTGATCTTCCATGCTGCTAATCTCTTTTACTATCTCCGTATTGTGAATTAACGGCAATTCAGGAAAGGATGCCTTCCTTGCATGGGTTTCAGGAGTTGCACGCACATTATCATATGTGTAGGGCCATTGATCATTTGAATAGGGTATGCCAAAATACTCATCGAACCCCTGATTTACAGGCAAAAATTCAGGATGATGGCCAAGATGCCATTTCCCTATTGCTATGGATTTATAGCCCTCTTCCCCGAGCATATTGGCTATAGTAACTTCTTCAGGATTCAATCCCTCATCGGATAGCGGATTCAGTACCCCGGGAACACCAACCCTGTTGGCATAGCAACCGGTAAGCAGTGCAGCGCGGGAGGCACTGCACACCGAATGAGAAACCAGAAAATCATTGAATTTCATGCCCTCGGCAGCCATCTGGTCCAGATTAGGAGTCTGAAAACCGGTGGCTCCAAAAACCCCGATATCTCCATAACCCATATCATCAACAAATATCACAACAAAGTTAGGCAACTCACCTGACTGACCATCAGCATTATCGATGGCGGTGGTGCAGCCTGCAAGAGATGCCAGTCCAAGTCCAAGGGAAATATTCAGTTTAAAGTTCATAATGCTATAATATTAAGCAAGTATTGTAATTCAAATCCATAATGATTAAAATTCAGGGATTGCTGGTTTATTATTCCAATGAAAGGGGAATTCTTCTTCCTTTTCATTTATGATTGTCTGAAATCTGTTCCGTATTCGTTCTTCTTTTGAATTAAGATCTCTTAATGGATTATTTTCCAATGGATCACTTTTAGTGTTAAAAAAATTTTTATCCCTGTAGAGTTTATATTGGCCATCCATAACCCAACGGGTATGTGGCCATTTTTCTTCTTCCAGCCACTGTTTGGTTGTGTAATGAATAAAAATCTCGTTTTGAACAGGGGCATCTCCCCCTTCAAGCACGGACAGGAAGCTTTTACCATCAGTTCTTACACAACAGGAATTTATGCCTGCGATATCAGTCAGCGTTGGCAAAAAGTCAGCAAAGCTGATCAGTCCGTCATAAACCCTGCCTTCCTTAATTACAGATGGCCATACCGCTATAAGAGGTACATGATTTCCTGTATTTATAGACAAGGCCTTGCCACCGGCAACTTCACCGTGAATTGTTTCCGAAACAATCCTTCTGTGTGTACCGTTGTCAGCGGTAAACAGCAGTAGAGTGTTTTCCCGCAGCCCCTCATCCATGAGCTTTTTCTCTATCCGGCCAACGATCTCATCTAAATATTCTACCATGGGCTTAAAAAAAAGATCATCCTGCCTGTACCTTTTATCCCTGTCCTGCCATTCCGGACAATTGGGTGTGGGCACATGAGGAGTGTGAGGAAGATTCATTGGATAGTAAACAAAAAAAGGTTTATCAGCTTTCCTTTCAATAAAGTCTATTACAAAATCAGCAAAAACATCAGGTCCGTAAGAATCTTCAAGACCTTTAATTTTATCACCATTCTTATATATCAACGGATTAGCATACCGTTCCTTCTCGTATCTATTTTTTCCAACGGCACGTATATGGAGCTGCCAAAGGCAATATTCATCAAACCCAAAGTGATAAGGCCTGGTCAAATCCTGGTTACCCGGCATACCCCTGCTAACGCCATTGAGTTGCCATTTCCCGGCAATTGCGGTTGCATATCCGGCTTCCTGAAAGTAATTTCCAAATGTTTTTTGATTGGGGTTCAGGTATTCAAAATGATCATAGTTCCGGAAATTATATTTCCCGGTCATTATTTTCACTCTTGAAGGAGTGCATAAGCTCTGGGAATAACAATTAGTAAATCTTATACCCTCAGATGCAAGACGGTCCAGTACAGGAGTCTTATAGCTAAGTCCGCCATTACACCCCAGAGCTTCATAACCCATATCATCGGCCATTATAAGAATAATATTAGGACGGACAGGTTTTTTTTCAGGGGAAGTGCAATTTGATGCAACAATTAATGAGCCAATACCCAGTGTGGTTAATGATATCTTATTTATCATATTATATTATTTGTACTTATAAGTCATTTTTATCCGTGGCAAATGATGTAAAGCCTGCACCCATAACCAGCAGGGCCATAGAGTTTGATAATAGCTTTTCCATAATTAATTAACAGGTTTTTTTAATTTTTCAAACTACCCAACTGCCCTTCCGGGGCTAACGGTGATTATTGCCGGATATGTCTTTCATATCTTCTGACATTATAAGGCTAATATCAGGCCGGACAGGTTTTTTTTCACTTCAACCAGGATTACCTTCGTCTTGTAGTATAATAAAACCAAACCTGTTTCTTTATCCATTCAGCATCCTCCACGCTAACATATCCGGGCATGACATCAGGAAAACCAGAATATTGTGCCGGCTAAAAACCCAATTCCTTCCTGGCTCCTTCAACTGGAAACTTTTCATTCCCCGGTCATCGTGCTTTTGATAAGGTTATCCAGGTCCCATCGGGGACGCTCCCAGTAATTTGTGACGCGAAGCAGGTCAGAAAAATAGGATTCCTGGTTATCCTTACGGAACTTCACCAGTTCCCGGAGAGCTTCTCCGGCCTCCTCCATTCGCCCTTCGGGAACAGTACTGTTTCCATCGAAAATCGAAGCAAGATTTATGGTCAGTCTGGCATGGTCAAGGCCAATCCGAAGAAATTCCACCCTCCCGGCATACTCTTTTTTTGATGAAGTGAGGGCTTTTTCCAATGCCCGGTCCAGTATTTCCTCTGCCTGTTCAATTACCTCCAGTGGAAAAGCTTCATGTGCCTTTAACGGGTAGGCCCTGTAGCGCCACCCAACACGTGGATTATGGAACATGTCTATAAAGTTAAGGACATTGTCAAAGGCGAAGTCTTCCCAGTAGTTAAAATAGTGTTCAACATTTTCGGCTGCCGGCCCGAATGCGGAAAAATATTCGTCCCTGATCTCCCCGATTTCAATTTCAGGTTTGCTGATAAGACGCATATGCATATAAAGCCGGGGACCATGCACTGCCCACTGGCCGGTATTGCTATCAAACCTTGCGCCTTCCATGCCGTGTTCAAAGGCCCACTTAAAAAAGTCACCGGATTGCCGGGTCTCAAAATGGGGCATCACATAACCGTCATGCAGGTAGTTTGGCCGGTAACCCATGCGCAGGCCAGTGTTTTGCCAGCCCAGCCATTGTTCTTTGATCCACTCATATGCTTCTTCCGGCATTGGAAACCACCGTAGGTGGGGGTCCTGCCACTGCACGAATTCGGCATAGATGTTCTTGTTCAGCCGGATGCCTGTAACAGGCGCAGGAAATTCATTTTCATAGATAAAGGATCCGGAGACGATGACGTGGGGATTCCTTTCCCGGGCTTTTTCCTGGATGGTTTTCCAGAAGCGTGCATAACGGTCAGATGTAGCACCATGGAACACTTCGCTGGCACGGGAATCAGCCTCATATACATATTTGGCAAACCAGGGGGGTGTTTCAGGCTGGGGGCCATCCCATGACCGGCATTCCTCGCATGTACACCTGCCCGGCCGGTCAACCGGCCCGAGGCGAAGAACGCTTTCGCCATCCCATTGTTCAACGATAAAATCCTGTAGCTCCTCGTTGGTAACACAGATATCCACGTGTACAGCCTCCGGGTCCGGATCTCCCCTTGTACCATCACGCCTTAAACTAAACCACTCCGGATGTTCCCTGCCATAGCGCTGCCACCATCCGCTGAATCCATGGCCTGTTGGTGGTTTGGCATCCATACCGCCCATGCGGTGACGCCGCAGAAAAACCGATAGTGCACCGGCATAATTATGGGCTACATCATGGGAAAATCCAAGTAAAGCATCTTCTTCTTCGATCTTGCCCCCGTGTATTAAACCACGCACGGGACCCCAGACCAGTTCACGGAAATTGAGGGCAGGAGAGTGGAGGCGGTTAATGGCATTAACCTCAACAGCCGTTGCTACAGGCACATATGTGCCGAGCTCACCTGGCCAGAGCCAGCGTACCTTCAGCACCTCTTCAAGAAATTCATAAACTCCAAAGAGAGTTCCGGCATTAGGGTTGGACGGATCCAGGGGATCGCCATCATCCTCTTTGCCAACAATAAAAAGGTCATTACCAACCGAGCGTAAAATAAAAGCTTCCCGTGGCAAACGGCCCGGGTCTATTCCGTGATGCGGACCGGTCTTGGTTTCACCTATGTATACCCTTGTGTGGATATCTGCGGGAGCATCGGATTCAGTTACAGTCTCCAGCCTTACACCTGTAGCCTTTTCTACATGGCCTACCAGTTCGCCAGCAGCATAACGGGCAGTTGCCGTGGCATCATCGGCGGTAACCACAACCGCATAAGCCTTTCCATCCCGTACTAGGATAACCTGGGCCATTGATGTTGTATTGCTTAGAACGACGCAAATAAAAATGGAGACGAACAGATGTTTAATGAGATTCATAGGATAATCCATTTTAATTTTTTTACTCAAAGTTTACCTGTTTTATATATTTGATTATCAAATTTAAAAAATAAACCTTCTGAAGGGTCAAATTATTCGAAAAAATCAGTTATTATAAAAACCGGGCCTTGTATACTCAAGTATTATTTCGGAGAGCTTTTTTTGCATCTTCCTTTGCTTGTCGTCAAGTTCATCAGAGAGTATCGGTTTTTTTTCAAGCGGATCCTCGTATAGATCAAATAATCTGCCATCACGGTAGTATTTATAACGATGTGTGCGTGCAAATTCATCACCAGGCCCATCCGGGTCATTGTTACGATACCACCACATGTAAAGCCAGTCCGGAAGGTTTGCCTTTTCTCCAAATAAAACAGGTGCGATGCTCTGACCATCCAGTTCCATTTCTTCGGTAATTTCAATTCCTGCAATATCAGCAAGTGTTGGAAAGAAATATGTAAAACAGATCAAATCATCATTTACAATACCGCCGGGAACAACTCCCGGCCAGTTGGCAATCAATGGAACATGCGTTCCTGCATCGGTAGAGTTCAATTTTCCTCCCACAAATTCTTCTCCATTGACAAGGGAAGTAACCCCTTGTTCGGTACCATTATCTGAGGTGAAAATAACAAGTGTATTATCACGTAATCCTGACTCCTCGAGCTTGTAAATAACCTGTCCTACCAGTTTATCTATATATTCAATCATATCACCGAAATACGTTTCGTTTCCCTTACCCGGTCGCTCTTCGGAGTCCTCCCTTCTTGCTTCCGGATCCCAGTCCGGAGAATCCGGTGTGGGTTCAAACGGCCAGTGTGGCAAAATCATGGGATAGTAAACAAAAAACGGCTCATCCTGATGACGATCAATAAAATCCAGTACATGTTCATTGATAATATCAGGCCCATATTCTCCGTCAAAAAAGTCCGACTTTTCGCCGTTGATAGCTAGGCCGGGATTTGGATACCGGTTGGCAATCGGATTCTCGCCACGTCCACGGCGGGTGACCTGCCAGAGAGCATACTCTTCAAATCCAAACTCACCGGGTGAATCAAGATCCCCGCCAAGTTGCCATTTACCCCCGATAAATGTTGCATAACCGGCATCCTGAAAAAGGTTTCCAAAAGTATATATCTCCGGATCCATCACACCAAAACCCTTATAGTTGCGGCTGTTATATTTGCCACTCATAATTTGCACCCTGGTGGGTGTGCAAACAGGAGTAGCATGAGCACTGTCAAACCGGATACCTGATTCTGCAAGTTTATCAACAACAGGTGTTCTATAGGACTGCCCCCCGTATGCCCCTAGAGTTTCAAATCCCTGGTCATCCGACATAATAAGGATAATATTAGGCCGGGGGATTTTTTCGTCAGGCCCGGTACATGCTGATATTACCAGCAATGAACCTATACTCATTGTTGTTAATGACAATCCATTCATAGATTTCTCTTTTTGCTTTTAAACAGGTTCACAGCTTAAAGGACTAATAGTGTTTAAATTTAAGGAATCCGAATCCATTCAAAAACACACTGTTTCCCAAAAAAAGTACACGGTTACTTATTTTCTCATCCTGAGCATATGCGAAGTTTGCGAAAATCAAAGCTGTAATAACAACTAAAGCTTTTGTTTTCATAAGATATGTATTTGATCTTTAATTGTCTGCACCCCTGGACACACTGGATTTACAAGTCATATAAAGGCTGTAATTAATCAACCCGGTGCAATTAAGAGCCAGCCAGCAGCAAAATCAATTATTAATATAATCATCGCCGGCCGCACTTTTTTTGCATGATTTTTGCCATTCCTCCAGTTTAGCTTTAAGTTCTTCGGCAAGAACAATATTGTCTTTATAAATATCATTACTTTCAGAAGGGTCATCTTCCAGGTTGTAAAGCTGGAATGATGCTCCGTCATCAACGCTTATAAGCTTATACTGGTTCATTATCACAGCAAACTGCTCTATATCTGTGGTTTCAGCTCTTCTTAAACGGGCAGGTACGGGAGACTGGAAAAACATGGGATCAGGCCTTTCTGATACCCCCGAGAGAATTAGATCAAACACATCCTTTCCATCCAGCACCGGCTGGTTTTCCATTTCAATACCGCAAACAGACAACAAGGTGGGATAAAAATCATTTGTATTTACAGGAAGACCTGAAACCATGGGTTCCTTAATCCTGGCCGGCCACTCAAGAATGGCAGGAACACGTACACCGCCTTCATATAATTCGGCCTTTTGGCCACGCAACACTCCTGCAGAATTGTAATTATGTATATATGAAGGGCCGTTGTCGCTAAGGAACCATACTATTGTATTCTGATCAATCTCTAACTCCCTCAGCTTATCCCTCAGCCGGCCGATCTGCTCATCCATTGCGGTAACCATACCAAACCAGTGCTGGCCTTGAAAATCCTGGTCAGGATACATATTCCTGTATTCATTGCCTGCCACTACCGGGGTATGTGGAGTATGGAACCATATAAGACTTAAGAAGTGTTGATTTTCAATGGATTTTCGCTCAATGAAATCAATTGCCCGGTCCATGATTATTTTTGAATCATCACCTTCAAGCCACTCATCAACAATCTGACCGGGTCCTGTCCAGTAATGGTCCCTCCACCTGAACCCGCCGGTTGTTTGTCCTTTTTCGACAGCCTCATTCTGAACAAATCTGTAATCATCTGTCCCGTAATCACCGCCGACATGGTAATAGGGATTATAGGTCGGCATCATCGATTCAGTTGTAAAACTCTCATCAAAACCATGTTTCCAGGGTGGAGAATATGGTGTCGGACCGCCTGGGAAATACCCCTGGATTACCGTTTTACTCAAACCCCCAACATGCCACTTTCCGAAATGTGCAGTAGCATATCCCTTGGTTTTAAGGGCCCGGGCAATGGTAATTTCCTCAAAGGGTAAAGGATGCCTCCCGGCCCATGGAATTCCGTAGCGGTAAGGATGCCGGCCGGTAAGTATGCTGCCCCTTGTCGGGGAAGAAACCGGTGAGGCTGCATAGAGCCTCTCAAATCTGACCCCTTCCTCAGCCATTGCGTCCAGGGCGGGGGTTTTCACTGTCTCGTTACCATAGCAACCAACATCGCCATACCCCAGGTCATCGGCCATCACAATAATGATATTGGGTAAATCAGTGTCGGTTTCTTCAACGTTGCAACCAACCGCTGCCAGCAATAATCCCGGGAGATAAATTTTTCGATTCATCTACTTGTATTTATTTGTTTAGATTAAGCACTCAAACAGCCAGTCCAGCGAAAACTTCAGCAACCTTATATCGTGGTGGTTATTCGATTCATAAAACAGCCCGATATCACCATCCTCCAGTTCCACAAGACTTGAATAGGCGAATTTACCAGGAACAAGGACTCTTCGAAAAGGCCATGTTTTACCATTGTCAGTGCTTGCAAACAAAACGCCGTTCACCCTTCTTTCCGCCCACCTGAACTCTTCGGCATACTCTCCCTCAGTAGTGTAAGGATTGGGGCCGACCGGACCGGCATAGAGAAGGACATCAGTACCTTTGTGATTAACCCTTATTATGCTGGCATTGCAGCTGACTGAGGGCATATCTTCAATCATTTCAAAAGGTGACCAGGTTTCACCTCCATCACTGCTGTATGATTTCCACCGGTTACCCGGATCATGACTTCGTTGATTCATGAGAAGGGTCCCGTCAGAAAGCTCAACTATGGCATTCTCACAGGGTGTTATCCTGTTGTGCGGATTTGGAACAGCGTTACCGGCTTGCCATGTTTCCCCATGATCATCGCTGATCCACGCAAAAACACGCTTATAGGGTTCCTGAAAGTCCCCTCCCGGCACAATTAACCTTCCTTTATATTCACTGTTCTTAAGCTGGATTCCCTCTCCTGAACCAAATATCTGGATAACGGAAGGATCTTTTACCATAGAGGATATATCCCTTGGCTCACTCCATGTATAACCACCGTCATCACTGTGAACGACATATTGCCTGTAATGAGAACCCTCCCAGTATTCCTCATGCTCAGATCCCTCACCCCAGTCGAACCGACTCTCTGCATCGGTAAAAGGCCATTGAACCACGCTGTAAAGGGTAAGAATCCGTCCTGTTTCCTTATCATATACCGAAGCATTGGGGACTATAGATTTTTCTCCCTGATCATCTATCAGTACAGGCTCTGACCAGGTAAGTCCGTTATCAGTACTTATCTTGCACCACAGATCCTGGCCCGACCGGTCACACCAGTCCGAAGAATTCCGGCCCTGAACAACTGTCACGATTGAACCAGAATTGGTAACAACTACATTCTGTTCCCTGAATTTCGCATACGGCTCATCATTATATCCTGTTATATCTTCCTGCCCGGCAACGAAAATATCAACAAATAGAGGTTGATCAATTCCATCGTTGTTTTCTTTTAGTGAGCAGCCGGATGATGTAGCTAAAAGTATAGCTGCCACTATGAACAGGCTTATTCTGAAAATATGAGGTAAAGTAATCATAAATGAAATAAAGTGCATGTTAATATTATTGAAAAGTTATTGACGTTAATAAATGAATCCCCATGCTAATGTGTAACGCAAAAAGACGTGAATTATGTATTACATAATGTAAACATAAATTAATAATTAAAAAAAAACAATACAATTCGAATTATCCTTATTTGATCTCCAGGAAAGACCATGACCGGGCGTTCTGTTATAAGTCATAAAGTATCATCATAAAAACATGATTAATATTTCACAAAAGATCAAAGATCAATAATAAAACAATAAAAAAATGGAAAAAATCCGCTTAAGGATCTTTTCCATTTAAATTATCAGGATTAGTGACTAATCAATAAGGCTTTCCGGTTCCCTGAAGCAGCCACATCTTTGACCAGGCACTGTTGTTGCCATCAGGTGCAGTGAATGCCGTTGTTTCAAGACCATTGATCGCAGCTTCCGCATTTATCGGGTTAAGTGCTATTGCATCATCATAATGATAGTAAAAGCGAAGGGGAATTACCGGCCTCATAGCTGAGGGACCTGTTTCCAGGACAGGAAGGCCTGTCCTTCTGTAATCGAACCACGCCTCTGCTGCTGCAGTCCAGCTTGCTATCCATTTTTGTTCGATGATTTCCTCCATTCCGCCATAAGGAGCACCGGCAATATAGTCATCAAACTGATCACCTACACCCCAGGCATTCAGGGATTGTCTTACGCCTTCATTATAATGGGTTTCTGCATCTCCGGATATCCAGCCCTTCAGGGCGGCTTCGGAAAGAATGAGGTGCACCTCAGATGCCGACATAATTCTGGCCAGTAACAAGGGACCGGATGTCTCTTTATACATGTCACTTAAGTGAGAAACATGAGCATTATAAGTTCCCTGGTTAAGGTCCTTTGTCATATTGTAAAAACGTGCCCCTGCAACTGAGGGTGGAAGACCTACATATTCAGGGTCAAAATTCACACTAAGCTCCATAGATTCCATATGATGATCCACTAAATCCTGGGAAACATAACGTTTACCATCAATTATTTCATCGAAGTTGGTTTCGCCCTCAGCCAGCACAAGTGGTATTTCAACTTTATTGGCCCATACTCCCAGCCTGGGATCGTTTAAAGCCTGCAAAGCCTCTACTAATGTAGCGCACATTTTCAACCTCATATAATCACTTGTAACCCTTTGGTCAAAAACAGTGTTTGTGGGCCAGGAATCGCTTGGTGTGGCACCAATATAGGCCATGCTGGCATCATCATTGGAGCTTGTTATCAAAGGATAGTCTGAGGGGTTATCATAAATATTGCTTATCCCCTGCTCTGTAATGGAGGGTTCCTTTTCAGAAATTCTCATATAATACCTAAGGGCTACTGAATTAGCAAATTTCCTCCATTTTGATACATCCCCCCTGTAAAGTACATCCTGGGAAGGCATTATGCCCTGGTAATCACCCTGGCTTTTGGATAACAGGGTATTGGCTGCTTCCAGATCAGCAAGAATCCCCATGTATATTTCTCTCTGGGGATCAAAAACAGGACTGAAAAACTCACTTCCCTGGCTCCCCTTTAGTGCCTGGGTATAAGGAGCGTCACCATAAAAATCAGCAATAAGTCCAAAAGTATATGCCCTGAGTACCAAAGCTATTCCCTGGTGAAACTCAAGATCCCTATCCACAGCTTTTTGATATAACTCGTTGATATCTCTTAAGTTATTGTAAAACCTGGCCCAGCTTTCACTGTCATTATCCCAGTCATATAGATTATGGCTGCTGGTCCATCCATCTTTCTGGGTATGCTGCATAACGCCGGCAATATTGCCAAACCCGTACCTTTCTACCGTCAGCCCCACACTGGTAATTACAGTAGCCATTAACAAATTCGGATCAGCCTTTTGCGGATCGACACCATTTGGATTTATATTGAGCTCTTCCAGGTCATGGCAGGAAACTGAAAAAATAAGTACCAGGGCCAGAAGTATTTTAAAGCTATTTATTATTCTACACATAATTTTAATTTTTTAGTTTCTTAAAAATTTAAGCCCAATCTGAAACCAATGGGAATTACACGTGGATCAACATTGTATCTTTCGATTCCCTGCTGGAATTGGATCCCGCGGTTGCCTGTGCTGGAAGTCGGCTGAAATGCCCTTTCAGGGTCAATTCCAAAATGTGAATCCTTGGTCCATAACAAGATATTCCGGCTGTAAACGGATATACTGGCACTCTTAAACCGCAATCTTTCTGCAATGCCTTGCGGCAACTGAAAGCCAAGGGAAAGTTCACGTATTTTAATGTAATCAGCATCGAATACTGCCTGTGTTCCAAAATCCCAGGGATTATGGGCAACATAGGGAGATACAATTGTACCCTCGTTACCAAGGTTTTCACGATCCAGAATAAAATTCCCCTCGTCATCATGATAACCATACACCCCCGGAGTAAATACTCCATTGTACACGGTGAAACCACTGTAATTTTCGGGAAAACCTCCATATTCACGTGTAGGGCCGCCAACATGCAAAAAGTCTTCATTCATCATGATCCATTCTGAATTCTCCACTATCCAGTCCCGGAGCTCCTGCCCGATCTGAAGTTCACCGGGATGGATCAGCCTCCGGTCAAGAACGTACTGAGTCTGGGAACGGTCCGCAAAATAGCGGTATGTCTGCGACATGTACTGACCACCTGATCTCCAGTCAAAAGTAGCACTCAGTGTAAAGTTCCTGAAGCGAAGCCGGGACTGAAGGCCCATTATAAAGTCAGGATTATAATTTCCTATCTTCACATTTTCATCTGAGGTTACCCAGGAGGCGCCCAGACCTTCCTTTAAAAGCGGATATCCGTAATAAGGGGAGTTCTCATCGGTAACCCTTTTTTTAACAAATGAATAAAGGTTGCCCACCATACCATCATGCCCCAGTTCCTCGTTGACCGGAAAACCCCAGGCATTAATCCTGGCAGAACTCCAAAGCTCAATAAGCTCCACGCCGTCAGCAAGTTCCATGATTCTTGTCTCGTTCCTTGTAAAATTAACATTCAAATCCCAGTTCCAGTCTGATGTTCTAACCGGTGTTACACCCAGCATCATTTCAATACCCTGGCTCTCGAGCAGTCCGGTATTTAGTTTTATATTGGTATACCCTGAAGCCGAAGTCAGCGGAATATTGCCAAGAATCTGGTTGCGGTTTTCCACCTGGTAATAAGTCCCGTCAAACCTCACCCTGTTATTAAATATCCGGAGATCAATTCCAATCTCCCGGGATGTGGCCTGCTCTGGTTTGAGGTCGGGAGTTAATAATGTTCCCGATGTTCTGAGCCTGATTGCATCACCCCATTGGCCGGCATTGCCGTAAACCGAGTATAAACTGTAGGGTGATGTGTCGTTACCAACCTGTGCCCAGCCTCCGCGGAGTTTTAACATATTAACATTCCTTCCTAAATCAATAGCCTCGTCTACCAGGAAACTAAGAGAGGCCGAAGGATAAAAGTAGGAGTGATTCTCAACCGGCAGTGTGCTGGACCAGTCATTTCTTGCCGTCAGGTCAAGGTAAAGCATGTTCCTGTACCCAAAATTAGCCAGGGCATAAAGACTGTTCACACCCCGCTGGGAAGAACTGGAGGAGTAATTCAGAGAGGTTGAGCTTATATTCTGTATTGTAAATACATTGGGAACAATAAGTCCGGTACCTGATGCTGAAGAATTACTGGTTCTGGCGCTCCGGGAGTAAAGGATGTTCCCCCCTCCTGAAGCAGAAAAATGAAAGTTCTCCCAGTCCCTGGTATAGGTTGCAAGCATGTCCACATTGGTTTCAATCCGCTCCGACGACCTTATGCCATAAGCCCCGTTATTGGGCTCCCTGCTGTATCCCGGAGCCATCTTTGTTTCCTGTGTATCGTCGCTGCGGTTCAATGCATAGCGTCCCATTATGCTGAAGGAAGGGGAAATCTGCCAGTCAGCGACCATATTCCCGAATACATTATTCCGGTTAAAACTGTTATTTACTTCATGTGCAATAAAGTACGGATTATCATGAACAGATGAAACAGTCCGCACCTCGAGTCCTTCTGCCCCCGGCACCCAGTAATCCTTCAGCTCACGAATATCAATGTTTGCAGGAATTGTATATGCAGCTTCCATGGCGTTGGTGCCCCGGTCACCGGAGGGACGGTTATCGGCTCCGGATTGGGTATAATTTACATTTGCACTGATTACCAGATTGTCAAATGTTCTGGATGAAGCAGATAACACAAAACTATTCCTGGACAAGTCTGAATTTGGTACTAATCCACTATGAGTCATATTTGTGGCTCCCAGCCTGAAATTAACAATATCAGTACTGTTTGATACCGAGATACCGTTGGTGGTAGTAAAACCGGTATTAACAAAATTCCTTACGTTATTGGGATAAGAGATCAACTCGGTGGCAATAGGGACCCCGTTTTGATCAAGGGGAGCATTCCACTGAACGGCCCAGTATCCCCGGTTAAGTTCAGGACCAGATGCGGACCCGTCACTGGGATCTACCTCGGGCAATATTTTGGAACCAACATCTTCCGGGGTGAAGGGAAAAAACCCGCTGGCAAACTGGGAATGAACATTGACAAAACTATAAGGGATATCAAAGACTGTATTGGATGTAACTGATATTTCCATGTCGGCTTTGTAGCCAGCCTGTTTGGTTGTTATAAGCACAACACCGTTGCCGGCGCGTGTCCCGTACAAAGCTGCCGCACTCGGGCCTTTTAATATCGATACATCTGCAATATCCTCGGGGTTCAGATCTGAAATCGCATTCCCGTAATCCACAAGGTTGCGACTACCAAACCCCCCGACATTATTTGCTGAATTAAACATGGGTACACCGTCAACAACAAAAAGAGGCTGGTTATCCGAACTCAGGGATGTTGCACCCCTGATAACCATACTTACAGTCGAACCGGTTCCGCCCGTGGAGCTTATGGTCACACCGGTAACCTTGCCTGCTATCGAGTTCAGAACATTCTCCTGTGCAACCCTGGTCATCTCCTCTCCGCCTACCCTGCTGATGGAATAACCCAGGGACCTTTCTTCACGGCGTATACCAAGGGCGGTGACCACAACCTCGTCAAGCTCTATGCCTTCTTTTAGTGCAACATTAATGACACTTTGGCCGTCAATGGATATCTCGGTGGTTTCATAACCCACGTATGAATATACAAGTACAGCATTCCTGTCATCAACCCGTATGCTGTAATGACCATCAAGGTTGGTTACTGTGCCGTGCGTGGTGCCCTTCTGGACAATACTTACTCCGGGCAGAGCAGTGCCATCCGCATCATGAGTAACTGTCCCTGTAACTGTATGTTCCTGAGAATATGCAAATGACAGGGAAGAGACGGTTAGCAAAGCCGCAGACATTATAAATACAAACAAATGCCGGGCTAATATTTTAAATGAATTTTTATATCCCATAATTAGTTGATTGATTGATTTTAGTTCTAAAGGCTGATTTAACTTTTTCATAATTGTAATTCAGGCATTACCTTACTGCTTCTAAAGTCAGCACAAGTGCATGAGTGTTAAGTGGAAGATGATCGGGCGAGGCTGCCATAAACATGGTAAGCTGCATTGAGTTTTCACTTATACTGTTTAAAATAACCTTGCTTTGAAAATCATTGAATCCAACAAAACCGTTGCCCGAAAAACCAAGTGTACTGACACCACTAAATGTCAATGATCCGCCGGATCCATAAATTGACGGCACAGTAAAGTTTTCCTCCTCAACATATGTAAAGGTAAGATCATCATCAGCTGTATATGAAGCTACACAGAGTCCGTAACTTGCACCGCCGGCATTTACAATGTCTCCACCGGTAACCATCTGGTAAACAAGGCCGCTGAAAGCATAACCATGATTTTGTGAATCGGGCACATAACTGCCGTCAGAGTAAAAAGTGTAAGTGGTCTCATACACCTCGGGCATACCAAGTGACAAATTGAAAACACCCCCCGGAAGTGGTTGTACGATATGAGACAACCCGGCATCAGCATTTGCAAGTTTATCAGATCCATGGTGATTTGCAGTTATTTTCCAGGTCTTTCCCTCTGTTGCAGTGGCCCCGCCGGTAAGGTAAACCATAGGTGAAAGTGCAACAGCAATACTAATTTCATCAGTTGCTGTATTACCCTTACTGTCGGTTGCAGTAAGAACAATATTATAATATCCCCCTTCCTGGTAAACATGGACGGGGTTCTTTTCCGTGCTTTCCTGCCCGTCACCAAAATCCCAGTGCCAGCTCACCGCACTGTGAGTTAAAGAATTGAATGCCACTTGTTTATCAGCAATGCTGTGAAAAATTGCTGCGGAAACCGGAAATGTTTCCCGGCTTTCATCTTTCTCGCAGGACGATAAAAAGCCTGTGGCCAGGATAACAAACATTAAAACAAATAAACGTAGGTTTTTTTCCATAGTTAAAAAGTTAAAGGTTAGGTTTGAAAGAATGATCCTCTGGAACTTTATTCATGTAAAATAATATATATGGCAGGTTCAGTTTGTATAGTTTCATCTTCCCTGGCTTACACAATCAGTTGCGCTCTTTCAGCAAACACCCCTTTGGGGTCATGGTAACAAGGATAGATAAGGTCAGTTTAATTTTTAATCAGACAAGCAGTTCGGTTATATTTAAAAAAACCACACTAATATTAACCCTTAATTTTTCAATGAAGGATTTAACATTAAAATGGATGTATTTAAAGCATTCCTGCAACCCAGTATTCGTGTTAACCGGGTTAAGGTGAGATCTGTTTATGAGGGGATGAATAACAGGAGGGAATAAGCCCGCAGACATTACTAAGTTTTCAGAGGGTTTTGGCATAATTTTGGTTATTGGTTACTTTTAAGGAATAAAATAATGGGATATATATTTTATGTTGTTGTTTTATATTTTAAATCAACCTCCAAAAACCTGAAACCAAAAAATAATGAACCTGAAAAATAAAAAATGCAGCTGTCCTTAATTTAAATATCTCAAAATGATTAAGTACTAAAGTGTGTTAAACAATTCTTAAACAATTCTTAAACAAGTTTTAAAAACCAATTCACATTTCCAAATTTATGACTGTTATTTCCTGTTATTTGATAAAAATATATTCAGTAATTTCCCAACTGCCTGATATGATACCTGTCAGGAAGGTGTGAAAAACAGATAAATAATTACAGGCCCCTTGATAAAATATCAAGGGGCCTGTAATTATTATCCAGGAAATATCTCTTTAAAACCACAGTGGTTCTTTACCAGGGCTTACCGGTTCCCTGAAGCAGCCACATCTTTGAAAATGGACTGTCTTTTCCAAACTCACCACTAAAACCTGTTTCTTCAAGATTTTCAAGAGCTTTAAAGTATTGTTCTGAATTACGGTTTTTCTCATTACTATGATAGCGAAACCTTAACGGAAGCACTGGCCTGGAAGCAACAGGCCCGGCCTGTAACTCCGGATAACCAGTCCTTCTCCAGTCAAACCATGCTTCGGCCGCAGTCGTGAAATTTGAAATCCATTTTTGTTCCATTATCTGCTCCAGTGTACCGTTGAAGGCGACTCCCTCATTTGTAATATAAGATTCATAGCTGCCGCCAAGTCCCCATGCTTCCAGTGCTGCCCTGACACCAGCATTGTAGTTACCCTCAGCATCAGAACCCCATCCTCGCAAGGCTGCTTCCGCTTTAATAAAGTAAACTTCGGCAGCAGTAAGTATCCTGACTTTGAGATGTTCACCTGCAGCCTGTCGAAAATGTTCGGCCATATAGGAAACATGAGGGTTGGTTCCTCCTTGTGCGGGTGAAGGGTTAAAATTATACCAGTTGGGTGTACTTGTCGACATTGCAGGAGGAATGCCGACATATACACTGTTGGTATCAAAAAGAGTATAACCCGCCGCTATATCTTCATGATAGGTATCAGGATCAAAAATCTTAAAGTTATTCGCTTCTATATAGTCAGGATGTAAATATCTTACCCCGTCTACTATGACATTGTCTTCGGCATGTTGATCGGATACCTGTACCGGTATCTCCACCGGACTGAAAAAAACTTCCCGTCTCGGATCATCTAGTTCATTTAACCTGTATGACAAGGTTGTACAGGGTTTTAACCGGTTAAACCGAACGCGTTCTGGATCGAACACCGTATTGGCTTGCCATGAGGATTCGTCTCCATGCCCCAAAAAATACATATTAGCATCTTCAGAAACATCTGTTATCAATTGTTTTGTAAGCATTTCCGTAACACCAGCCTCTGCAAATGCAGGTAGTTTTTCCGATAACCTCATGTAATAGCGAAGCGCAAGAGAGTTTGCCAATTTGTGCCACATAGCAGGGTCACCCCCGTAATATACATCCTGACCGGGATTAATCCTAATATAAGCTGTCCTCTCTTTTGATAAAAGATCGGCGGCTCTTTTCAGGTCCTCGATTATTCCTCTATAAACAGTTTCCTGGTTATCAAACGAGGGATGCAGTATTTCAGTTCCCTTAAGAGCCTCTGTGTAAGGAATTGGACCCCACATATCAGTCAACCTTCCGAATATCATAGATTTCAAAACCAAAGCAACTCCCTGGTGAAACTCCATGTTTTCCTCGACTGCCCGCTGGTATGCATGATTAGTTGTCCTCAAGGCACCATATTTAGAGTCCCAGTTGAAACTGCTTCTTGATCTTTCGCTGGCCCAGCTATCACCCCATTGAAAATTGTTAAATGGGTTCTGCCAGGAATCCCGTTGCAGATGCTGCATAACTCCTGCAAGCGAATAGGCTTCAAACCACCCGTGAAAATGAATATCCTCTGCATTCTCTATCATTATTGTACTTAGCAACAAGTTTGGGTCTGCCTCAGCTGGATCTACACCAGTTGGATCTATATTCAACTCTGTAAGGTCCTCACATGACACGAACCATAAAACAGAAAATATAATTAAGATGCTAAATCTGATTGTTTTCATAATTTAATATTTAAAAGTTTACATTAAGTCTGATACCAACCGGAATTGTGAAAGGACTTGTATTAAACCAGTTCATTCCTTTACCCCATTCTGTCATGAAACCACGACCTAAGGTGTAAGCCTGTTCAGGATCCATACTCTCCTTGGCTTTTGTCCATAAAATAAGATTCCTGCTGAACAAGGATACAGAAGCTCTTTCAAAACCCATTCGGGTGATAAATTGCCCGGGAAGCTGATAAGAAATTGAAATCTCCCTGAGTTTAATAAAGTCAGCATCAAAGGTGTTTTGTCTCCCCAGAGACCAGGGATGGTAATGAGAAGAATTGAATCCCGTTCCTTCGCCACCAAGGTTCTCGGTATAACCAGTTAAATTGCCATCCTCATCAAACTGTGGTATAACTCCCGGTATAAATGCTCCATCATTTAAAGTAATCCCTCCTGAAGTAACTGGGAAGCCACCCATTTCTGCTGTGGTCCCACCAACAATGGTATACATTTCACCCTCTCCGATAATCAGGTATTTATCGGCATTTTCTTTTAAATATGAAGGAAGATCATCAATATGTGATAAATTAGTCATCCTGTTATCAAACCAGGATTGGAAATGGTGATTTGAGTTATGATAGCGATGGCCTGCAGATATAAACTGTCCTCCTACACGCCAGTCTAAACTAAAATCAAGTGCAAACTGCCTGTATGAAAGGTTTGATTGAAACCCTACCATAAGATCATGGTTAAAATTACCAATATTTTCTTTTAGCGAGTTTCCATCGGCATCCATAACAGTGCCATCGGTTTGAGCACCACCTCCGGAACTTA